>JAIERY010000040.1 GCA_019746425.1 Cytophagaceae bacterium | reverse complement strand
ATTGTTACTTCCATCACAGTATTTACAAAAGCATTAAAAACTTGCATTGAAAACTGTATTAAAAAATTAAGAAGTAAATTCGTAATCCATATTTATAAAAAATCCTATGAATCAACATTTACCATCTTTCATTTCGTCCAAATTAAGAAAGTACAGCCGTCTAAAAAGAAAAATTGCAAAGCAGATCGCTGCGCGTTCTTTTTACAAGCTTACGGCTAAGAAGCGTTTCTATCTTCTGAATAAACTTAAAAAGCTGGCTCTGGCGCTGAGCAGCCTTCGGCCACAGTTAAAAGTTGCTGTAGCTTCAGGATTAATGTTGTCAATGGCACATTTAGCCAATGCACAGGAACCATTCGGCCTGAGACCGGCCAATAATCCTTTTCCTAAAGCGCTTAATGCAGGCATTAACAGCAAACCAGTAATGTTCGATGTGAATAATGATGGAGATATAGATCTTTTTTCAGGCAGCAATGACGGAAAGATACATTTCTATGAGAATACAGGAACCGGGCCTTTGGTAGAGCGCACAGGCAGCGCTAATCCTTTGAATGCATTCTCTTCAAGTTACATTACCGATATCACTTTTGAAAATATAGATGGAGATGCTGACAAAGATGCTATCTTGATTAACGACGATGGTATAAAGGTTTATAAAAATAATGGCAGCGGGGTTTTCACGTCAGAACCTATTGCCAATACTCCTTTCAGCGGAATTTCTACTACTGATGACTATATCGCTTTTGCAGATACAGATAAAGACCTGGACAATGATCTTATTATCAGCAATGACGGAGGAAATATCCGTTACTTTCAGAATAATGCAGGAGCATATACAGAGCTGACAGGAACGAACAATCCTTTTAACGGGGTTTTGAATTCTGATAATCAGGACCTGGCTTTTGCAGACCTTGACACAGACGGTGATCTCGATGCTTTTGTTGGATTCAAAGGCGGCAATCTTGGTTATTACCAGAATGATAATAATGTGTTCTCAGCACAAACCAATACTTTCTTCACCGGAATGAATACCGGCTCTTATTTCTCTCCAACTTTCGGAGATTTTAATGGAGATGGTAAAGTGGATGCAATTCTTGGAGAAGAAGATGGTTACTTCCGCTATTTTGAAAATGACGGATCAAACGAACTGGTATTAGTAGATAAATTTGACAGTAAAGTAGGGGGAGGGTTTTATCATGAAGCTGCAAATGCGGCTTCATATTACGATGCAGACAATGATGGTGACGTAGATGCATTTATCATACAAGGACTCTGGACAATTTATGCTGAAAATGACGGAGCTGGAAATTTCACGGAAGAATCGATGCCATTTAATAATTTAAATATTTATAATGTTAACTCTTATAACTTCTTCGATTTTGACGGCGATACAGATGTCGATGTTTTCATTGGTGAAAGCAGCGGTATAGGTTATTATGAAAATGACGGTTCAGGCACATTGACAGCGCCAGCTACGAATCCTATGGCTGGTGTGACGTCGGGCGGAGGACCTGTGACGTTTGTTAAATTCTTTAACCTGGATGGCGATAGTGATATGGATGCCTTTGTCCCGCAATTTGGAGGCGGTATTAAATATTATGAGAATAATGGAGCAGGTGCGCTCACTGAGAAAACCGGGACAAACAATCCGGTAGACGAAATTACAAATACCGGTATTGTGAGCATTGATTTCCTGGACACAGACGAAGACAATGATATAGATCTTTTTATGTCTATGGCCGATGGAACAATTAAATTATTCCTTAACGACGGCTCCAATGGCTTTACAGAAGCTGCTGCAACTGATAATCCTTTTAATGGGGTAATTATAGCCAGCGCTTCTATCGGATTTGCAGATACGGATGATGATGGAGATACAGATGCGATTATAGGAGGAAGCAGTTTTACTTTTTATGAAAGCAATCCTTCACCGCTTGCAGGAGTTTCCAAAAATGCGGCAGCAATCAGTTTCAATATATTTCCTAACCCAACCAATTCACAGGTTACCATTGCAGGAAACTTTTCTGATGAAATCACTTATGAAGTGATCGACAGCAGGGGAGTGCTGCAGTTAAACGGTAAGGGAAAATATTTTTCAGCAGACAATCTTCAGCCTGGTATTTATATGATCAGAATTACTGATGCAGGTAAATCAGGCATGAAGCAGTTGATCGTGTATTAATATTTTTGTTTAATAGTTAATGAAGGCTCCACAGTAATGTGGGGCTTTTTTTATATATACTGGTTAGGATTTTTAATCCTGTTTTTCCGTATTTATTGCCTGAGCTGATTAGGGTGTTTTCAGAAAATTTTCCTATCTTCACCATAAGCAAGCCTGTAGATTGTCAAGGCCGTTATATGCTCATGGATTATCAAAAAATCGTTTATCTGCACTTCCACGGAAGTCACATAACATTTTTTCCAAAAACAATTGTGAGTGAGTCCTTCAATCCGAATACAGGCTTGCTTTTTTATCTGCCGGTATTTTTAATGACTAAGGGCTTCTCTTTAGATAATCTTAATCCGGATAAAGAGATTGCTGAAAAGAACCGTTAAGGATGCGGTATCATGCTGCTGAAACTAGCAGCTTTCATTGCAGGAATTATTATCATGGAATTTATTCTCCGTTGGACTTATAATTCTTTTCAAAAAGATGATATCCTTATCAGCGCTCGTATTTTTCTTTCAATCCATATTTCATTGCTACACAAGGCATGGTTAGTGAATTTTCAGGAGACCTGAGCGCTGCCTTTGCTTTCTTATTATTTTACTTCCGGCATTCAATAACCTGACTCTATTTGCTCATATATACTTCCAGCAATACCAGCAAGAGCGGGATAAGAAGCACTGAGATCAGCTGACTGATGGCGCCGCTGCTGAATGTCCATTCATGCATGCCTGTTAAATGCTCCCGCAGTTCAAAAAGACTTTTCAGGTAATGAAGCTTTTCCGCAGACGGTTCATGGAGCGATTCATTCATGGTTTTCTCCAGGTAAACTGTAAATGATTTAAGCCTCTGCTGTTTTTCCTTGAGCATCAGTTTGTGAATTCTGTATTGAGGAATTACAAAAAACAGAAAAATACATATTACTCCTATCGCATTCCAGAAGAGAATTATATAGGAAGTGAGTATGCCTGCCAATACGTCGGCGATCACTACCATTACATATACTCCGGCAATTGCCAACGACATTCTTAAAAATAATGTTCCGAGCGCCATAACACTGTCATTGCCTACTGCAAATAATTTTACATTGATCCTGAATTGTGAAAGCTGGTTGGCTACTCTTATGATGCAGAATATCCCCCATGTGCCGGTTCCCATGAAAAATAAACCTATTCCCGATGCAATTACCCTATACAGGATCAGTTCAGGGTAGGGGCCTGATTTTATTTCTGCTATTTCATAAATGCTTATTGCTCCTATAATGCCAAATAGTAAGCCGCATATCAATGATCCTATGCTCATGTAACCGGAGTGTAATCCTTTCAGATACCAGGTTTTTATTTTCTCCTGGGGTTCCGATACAAATGTTGCAAGCCTAGGATAAAAGCGCTGCATTTCCCGGTTGCAGAATTCTATGGTAATCGATGCTGATGCAAAAGAGCCATACAGAAAAAAGTTAAAAAGCAGGAGAGAGTCGGCCCCGAGATAATTGGCGATAATGTAGTCTCCGCAAAGAATTAACTGCCATACCAGGATCAAAGAAACCCAATAAGGCATAGGCATTACTCTTACCAGCCTGTATCCCCATGATTTTATTTTTCTGATCTCATCAGGTATTTCAAGTGTGTACTCCTGGTGAATAGATTTTATCAGCTGTTCTCCGCAGTTAAAGCAGAATTTTGCATTAGCGGAACTTTCAGTGTGGCACGAAGGACAATTCATGATAGGGTGTTTATAAAAAAGTATAAGGTAAATATAGTGTTTTGGAATTCAAATAGAAAGCAGTATTCCTTCACTGTTTTTTATTTTCTGTATATTGCATTTATATGAGCAATACAATTTCTAAAGCTCTTGTTCTCCTGCGTGGCTTACCCGGTAGCGGGAAAAGCACACTTGCATACTTATTAAGCGAAGAAGGAAAGTATTCTGTGTTTTCGGTGGATGATTATTTTACCAATAAAGAGACGGGCGCTTATCTGTTTGAATTCGATAAGAACCACCTTGCTTACAAACAATGTGAAAGACAAACGGAAGACGCCATGAAAAATAATACGGGAAAAATTTTTGTGCACAATACTTTTACTATGGATTGGGAGATGGAACCATACTTTAAGCTGGCTTCAGTTTATGGATACCGGCTTTATGTGCTTACCGTCGAAAATTATCATGGCAGTGGAAATATCCATGGTGTAAGCGATGAACAGCTGAAAAAAATGGAAGCGAAATTTAAAGTGAAGCTGATGTAAGAGATTATTTCTTCTTTTTTTTCTTCTGCTTAAACTTCTTTTTATCTTTATCCTCTTCTGCTTCCTTTATCAATGATCGCCAATCGGTATTGAGCTCTTCCGAAAAATCTATGGTTTTGGAATAATCTTCTTTATCGATTTTAATGACCTTTATTTCTTTTTTTACAAAAGCTTCTATTTCAGAAAGGATCTCTTCTTCTTCCGGACTGCAGAAAGAAACAGCAAAACCTTTTGACTGTCCTCTGCCGGTTCTCCCTACACGGTGTACATAATTCTCGGCTATTTCCGGAAGGTCATAGTTGACTACATACTCTACATTGGGAATATCAATCCCTCTTGCGCTGATATCCGTAGCTATCACTACTTTTACTTTTCCTTCTTTAAAGTCTTTCATCACTACATTGCGGTCCTGCTGTTCTTTGCCTCCATGCATGGTATAGGTTTTAATTCCTGCGCGTTCCATCGCCATATGTACTCTTTCTGCGCGCACCTGTGTTCTCACAAATACAAGTATTTTACTTTCAGGATGTTCTTTAACGATGCGCTCCAGGAAGAAACGCTTGTCATCCATTTCCACATAACACACCGAATGATCAATATTTTTTGAAACGACATCGTTGGGAGATATCTGTATGCGTATGGGATTTTTTACGAGTGAATAGGCCAGGTCTTTTATTTCTGTATTGATTGTTGCAGAGAAAAATAAAGTCTGGTGCTGCTTGGGAAGAAATTTTTTAACGTCATGAATGTCTTTCAGAAAGCCAAGATCAAGCATCTGGTCTGCTTCATCCAGCACTAATATTTTTACTTTGGTGATTTTAATATGTTTCTGATAGATCATATCAAACATTCTTCCGGGAGTAGCAACCAGTATATCTGCCCCTTTCTGAATGGCTTCTACCTGCGGCCCCTGTTCGACACCTCCGGTAAGACATACCGTTTTTACATAGGTATACTTCCCCAGTTCCTGGAACACTTCACTGATCTGTAAGGCAAGTTCCCTGGTAGGAACCATCACAAGGCATTTGATATCCGGATTATTTTCAGGCATACCCGGCAAACGGGAAACCAGGTCAAGTACGGGTATTGCAAAAGCAGCCGTCTTTCCTGTTCCTGTCTGAGCGATGGCAAGCACATCTTCGCCGGCGAGTATGCTTGGTATAGACTTATATTGTATATCTGTAGGGCGTTCAAAACCGGCCTCTTTGAGACTTTTCTTAATTGATGCGGCGATCTCGTATTTTTCAAATTTCATTTGTGTAAATTTAGGTTAAAATTCTGTTACTTTTCATAGCAACTATGACTATCAATGAATTCCTTGTTAAACGCTTTCAGATATCTTATGAAAGCGCTTTTGCCAGTATCCGGGAAAAAAGGGTAGTCATCAATGGCGAAGTACCTGTGCAGAAACAGGTAATTAAAGAAACAGATCATATATTTTTTGATGATAAAGAAGTTCAGGTGCCTGTCATCTTTCAATATATTATATATCATAAGCCCCGCGGAGTAGAATGTACGACCAATACGGCTATAGAAGGAAACCTCTACGAAGCTTTGCCGGCTGCCAGAGGCTTGTATCCTGTCGGAAGGCTGGATAAAGAATCGGAGGGCCTGCTTTTACTGACCAATAATGGCAAGTGGTACCAGGAGATTGCAGGAATGTTCGCCTGTAAGGAAAAAGAATATATCGTCGAAGTGAATAAAATTCTAAGCGATAAGGCAATCGAGAATCTTTCCTTAGGGGTAATCATTATGGGGAAGCAAACGCTGCCTGCCAAAGTAACTAAGCTGGACGATTATACATTCCGGATAACCTTAATACAGGGTCTTAACCGGCAGATACGCAGAATGTGTTACCGTATAGGTTATCTTGTAAGGTCTCTTAAAAGAGTGCGTATCATGTCGCTGGAGCTGGGTGATTTAAAGCCGGGAGAATACAGGCACATAGACCCGGGAGATATCTTCCGCTGATCATTTAAAATGGAAACCTGATCATAGAGTTCTTTGTTCCATTAATATAATCTATTGATATGAGCCGTGCGTTTATAAAAGAAGGAGAGGGACAATCACTCGATGAGATCGGTCCGGGAATGAATGCCCTCATCAATTACCTGTCCAATGATAATAATGGGGTGAGGGTATATGAGAAGAAAAATTACTTCAGTGATAAGCATGGCAGACTTCTGCATGAAATGAGCAATGGCTTGACCTATGCGCTCAACGATCAAAGCAAATGGTATATAGTCTGGGATTGATGATCTTATTTTCTTAAACTCAAAAAGATATTTAGAGTGTGCGGTCATGTGCGCTTCCTCCATGTCGCCGACCTTAATATTTTCGTTGCAGGTATCGTAAATGATCTCCGCGCCGATTTTCAAAAATTCTTCATTGTTCCCCATATCATAAGACTGCGCGGACCTTTTTCAATTACCCTTCCGGTGATCACTTCTTTCTTTCCTGAACGGATGTCGCGTATAACCAATCGGTTGTCATAAATTAAAAGTGCCATTCCGCCAACCAGTACTATCCCGAAGAATATAGGAACGAATATCGGTGCGCAGCCCAGGTAAGTTCCTGATGTGAGCGTAATGAAAAGTAGTGGAAAGACAATCAGCGACATCTTAATATTGTGTTTAAGTTGCTTGCTTTCTTCTGTGCTCAGAGGTACCAGTTCTTTTTTGAAGTCCATGTAAAATAAAAATATAAGTAGCCTTGATGTATATTAACATCCTTATTCTTTTTCAGTTGCTTACTTATTATTAATCCTCTATTTTTAACCTCATGAAATTCAATATAAAAACAGTCAATAATTACTTTTTTGTTGGCATCGCCGGAACAGGCATGAGCGCTATCGCCCAGTACCTGAAAGGAGTCGGAAAGAAAGTGGCAGGTTCCGACAGGTTATTCAATAAGGATAATAAAATGCTCATCCAGGAGCAGTTTGAAGCAATGGGGATAGACTGTTATTTTCAGGATGGTTCAGGGATTGCTTCTGAAGTGGAAGCGGTAGTGGTCTCTACCGCTATAGAAGAGAGCAATGTGGAATACCAGAAAGCAAAACAGTTAAATATTCCTGTGATCAAACGTTCGGAATTGCTGGCGGCGATTTCCGCCGATAAAAAAACCATTGCAGTAGGAGGTACTTCCGGGAAGTCAACCACTACCGCTATGATATTCCATATTCTGCAGGAGACAGGTTTTTCTCCTTCTCTTATGACCGGGGCCGGACTTACTGCTTTGCAGAAGAAAAATTTACCCGGCAATGCCTGGGTAGGAAAAAGTGAATGGCTTGTAATAGAATCGGATGAATCGGATGGTTCTATCGTAAACTATGTGCCGGAGATCGGCATAGTCCTGAACATGGACAGAGACCATAAAGAGTACGAAGAGCTTTTTCAGCTTTTTCAGACTTTTAAAAATAATACCAGGGGAAAGTTTATCGTCAACCAGGATCATGAGATGATCAGAAAACTTTCTCAGGATAGCATGAATGATTTTGCGACCAAGACAGGAGCAGGCTTTGTGGCGGAAAATTTCAGTCAGGTCGGATTTGAAATAAAATTCACCATCAATGGCATAGCATTTACAATACCTGTGATCGGCAGGCACAATATGGAAAATGCAGCCGCGGCAGTCGCTGCTACTGCTGCCGTAGGTGTTAAAACAGAAGATGCAGCCAAAGTGCTGAAAACTTATGTAGGTATATTCCGGCGTACTCAACTGGTCGGGCAAAAAAAAGGAGTCTATGTTATTGATGATTTCGCCCACAATCCTGCTGAAGTGCAGGCAGCCATCAGAAGCTGTCAGCAGATAGGAAAAAGAGTGTTCGCCTGGTTCCAGCCTCATGGCTATGGCCCTTTAAAATTTATGCATGAAGAACTTGCTGAAAGGGTAGTGGATACGCTGAGGAAAGAAGATTGTTTCCTGATGTCAGATGTTTACTATGCCGGAGGAACAGTCAATAAGGATATCACATCCGATGTAGTCATTGAAGCTGTAAAAAATAAAGGTAAAAAAGCCTTGCTGTTTCCTGACAGAAATAAAATGCATGACTTTTTTGCTAAGAAAAAAACAAGCGGTGACGTAATACTCGTGATGGGCGCCCGCGATCCTTCGCTGGATAAGTTTGCAAGAGATATTTTTGAGAGGTTGTGATATTCACACAATGCTAGTCCACTTATTGTAATAATACGTCGCCCACCGTCATCCCTGCGAAGGCAGGGATCTCGTCCTTTTTGCACTTTGTTAAAATGAGAAAATGTGCATCAAATATGCTTGTTAATAAATCTTTTGATTAAATTGTTCTGTCGGAGATTTCTGCCTTCGCAGGAATGACGGAAATATTTAAAGTTATATTGGTGTGGCAAGTCTGCTAAGCTTACTTTTAATCTATTCCCCCCTCTCTTTCTTCTGAACATAATCCCTGTATTCTTTTCTGTACTCTTCATTCTGTGGATTTTCAAAACTTCTGATTTTTAACCTGACCATTTCCGGATCATCCCTGTGCTGAATTTTTACTAAGGTAGATACAGGGGTAAGCAATAGCAGTACGGTAAAAAATGAAATTAATATGGAACGTAGCTGCATATTTTTATAATATAATCTCATTTTTTCCTGTGCGCTCACATCTTCGTTGGCATCGGTACGATCATCCAGCGCCTTGGGATCGAGACGTTTTTGAAAGTCTGGTTCAGAGGCTATTTTTACTTTGCTGAAGACAAAAGAAAGGACTACCATTAACACACTTCCTATGGCTCCAAATAAAATCATTTCATTTGCTCCGGGCCAGTACATCAATTTAAACATAATACCTATGAGGGCTATAGAGAAACATATACCCGCAGGAATAGTAAGCCCCATGTTCTGATACTTGACTCCTTTATAAGAAAAAAAATAAAAGGCAAAGGGAAGGTAAAGCATAGATAATGTCGACATGCTTAAAATGATGATTACATTTCCTCCTGGCCAATGCATAAACTTAAAAAATACTCCAATCAGTATAATTATGCCAAATACTCTTTCAGTTCTCATAATATTTTGATTTTATAATTAAGATAAATTTCCTCCGGGACGGGTAGCGATAACATCCTGTGACGGTGGATTGCTGTTTTTAATATTTGTGAGCCGCTCATTGATAAGTATTTCCAGTCCTTTGGGAGTGATGTCCAGATTATCGACAGGGAATTGCTTTATCATAGTGTTCAGTCCTACTTTAACATTTATCCTTACCGTCAATTCAAGATGTTGTACTTTTCTGAAGTCTACTGACAGATCCCTGATCGCTACTTTTACAATATTGCCCCAGGATATATTTTTTTTAAACTTATAGCCTATATATAAACCTTCATCTGAAATAATAAACTGCGGCTCTTTGGAAATAGACTTTAATCCAAAATATATAAATGAGCCGCCTATGAAAAAAAGTGCGATCGCGTAAATGCTTCTTACCACTCCCATCGCGAGAATAAGACCTACGCCTGCAGCTAAATTGAGGAATGCTTTTTTGCGGTTGAAATAAATAATTCTTTTTTCCATGCTACAAAAGTTAAGATGTCAAAAATAATAAAATTAAATCATTGGTTGATAGAATTGATAAAGTATAGATACTTTTTTTTATCTTGGCCTTATACTGACGGAACATATGAGGAATCAAAAATTTATATTTACAGAGCAATCACAACCGGAATTGCCCTGTGTTTCCTGTCAATGTGAAATGGAAGATATCAAAAGTTTTAATGACGGAATGAAAAATGTTTCAAGTACAGTGAAAAAGATAGATACCGCGGCACAGAAGTTTAGTGAAGGCGCCTCAAAGTTTGCAAAGAAAATGGAAGCTTATGTCGATACTACTAAATACAAAAAAGACAGCACTGGGACATGGAGGAAGAAACGATAAATACCCAATGGTTTGTCTATATGGTAGAATGTTCGGATGGCACCATTTATACCGGCATTACCAATAATATAGCACAACGTATAGCAAAACACAATTCGGGTAAAGGAGCAAAGTACACGCGTGCAAGAACTCCTGTAGTGCTAAAGGCTTTCTGGACTTATAAGTTTAAATCCGAGGCAGCCAAAGCAGAATATGCCTTTAAGCAGCTGACACGTGAGGAGAAAATGGAGCTTATCATAAGGTTCCCTAATTCATAGTCATAAAAAAAGACCGGTTATTAAACCGGTCTTTTTTTATATGAATAATTGATTTAAGGCATATTTTTTCGCGAAGTATTTTTATAAGGGTTATCCCTTTTTTCGGGATTGTCATGTTTATTTCTGAACATATCCCATACTTCTTTTGCTATTTTAAATTTGATTAACTTTCCTAAAAGTCCCATGTAGGCCTCCTTTTTTAAATAATAAACAAGTCATAGGTAAAACCTGTTCCTTATTTTTAGTATTTTTACAGTGGTCAGATGACTACTTGTAAGATGATCAAAGTCATCAGACAAGTTATTAATAGTTGAAAAATCTTAAATATACAGATGGATAATAACCAGATACTTTCTATTGTAATCGGCTCGTACGGAGTCTTTCTGATATGTTGCGGAATTACCGCGGTGATATTTATAGGCCTTAAAGCAAAAACAGCGCTCATATCAGGCGGCATTTCAGGAGCTATTGCATTATCGATTGCTTTTTTCGTTTCCTGTAATGCCGGATGGGTGCCTGTCGCAGGTTTGATTTTTTCTCTTGCGCTTTTTATCGTGTTTTCCTGGAGATGCGCCAAAACTTTGTTTGCAGTTTTTAAACTGATACCGCTGGCACACGAAGATCTAAAAGGGAAAGGAATAGCTTTTCTCATTATAGCTTTAATGGCAGTAGTTTCTCTGATGGTATTTGCTTTTCAATTGATTCTGTTATTAAATAATTGTTCTTCCTCATGCAAACCATTGTAATTGTTTTTCATGGCGTACTGATATTCTTTTTTCTGCTTGCCGGCTCATTGAAACTCATTTTTGACAGGGATAAAATAATAGCTAACGGAGGAGCCTGGGCAGAAGGCGTTTCAGCTCTGAATATTAAAATTATAGGAATGGCAGAAGGTGTATTGGCTCTTACCCCTTATGTTGAATATTCTCTTTTGGGTTTCGCCTTATATTACCTTGCTCGTATGTGCGGGAATGGGATTGATCATGATCGTCGCAACGCTTATACATATCGCAAAAAAGGAATATGGTTTTTTAGTATTGGCCATAATATTAAACGCAATGGCTGCCTATGTCGGCTCACAAACCTCTAAGATGGGATTATCTGATTTTTCAGTAAAAAAAGAATCCGTGTATGAAGCTTTATGTCCTTCTTCTTTAAACTTCTGATCCATCCCTGTGAAGAGAATTACGAATTCAATTAAAAATATTATTTTTTGTCTCTAAGCGATAATTAAAAAGTTACCTTGCTTCATAATAATTTTTATTCATATGGCTCCCAATATTCATTTTGTTTTTACCGATCTGTCCAATGTAATCCACCAGAGGGATATGCTTTCTTTGTTAAGTCAATATGCTACTGATATCATGGGTGGAGGCGAGGATCTTTCTCCCGAGGTAAAGAATCGTCTTGTGTCTGAGCTTAAGAATAGGTCATCAGTTATATTGCTGGCCTATGAAAATGATCTTGCGGTCGGACTGGCTATTTGCTTTGAAGGATTTTCTACTTTTTACGCGAGACCTTTGTTGAACATTCATGACTTTGTAGTGAGTCAGAGCCACCGGGGCAGAGGCATTGCCCGTCTTATGCTTGACAGACTGGAATTGCTGGCCAGAGAGAGAAATTGCTGTAAACTTACCCTGGAGGTACTTGAAGGAAATTCAAGAGCTCAGAAAGTATATAAAGATTTTGGTTTTGCTTCGTATGTGCTGGATGAGAAAATGGGAAGAGCTTTATTCTGGGATAAGAAACTAATCTAAAAGAATAACTAATTGAAAGTGAATTATATTGCCTTTTGAGATTGTTATGATTTAGAGGAGGTAGGAGAAAATGCTAGATAAAAAAGCAAAATTATGAATCAAAGACGATTCTTCCCTTTTTAGTGAAATCGGAGAATGTATAAATGGTTATATAAAAGACTTCATCCCTGTTCATTTGCCTGACAGAATGATTAATTTTTATGCCGATAGTGAAGCATCGGATATTGTGGTTATAGCCGGTGATTCCGGGGTAACGTACAATATTCCTTATGAACAGATAAAGGAAATTCAGTTTGAGAAGTAACTTTATTGTTACCATTTTTTGTAAGGAAGGAATTTTCCGTTCATGGTTATTTTTACCCTGTCTCCTTTTGGATCTTCAACTTTCTCAATGTACATGGAGTAATCAATAGCGCTCATAATTCCTTCTCCGAATTTTTCCTGAATGATCTCTTTTAAGGTAGGTCCATATACAAAACAGATTTCAAAAAATCTGTAGATCAGCGGATCGGTAGAAATCTCCTGTCCGGGACCTTTATAAGGAAAGACCTGGAGAGCCTGAACCACAGCAGGCTCCAGGTCCAGCAGCGCACCGACCTTGTCGGCCTCTGCTTTTGATAGAGTATTTTGTCCAAGACATGCTGAAGTAGTGAATATTTCTGATAAGCCTGCACTTTTTGAAATATCATTCCAGCTTTTATTCTTTTTTAATTTTGCGGTGATAATAGCCTCCGCCATTTCAGCTTTGCTGATCATAAAAATATTATAATTTTTAATTGAAACTAAAAATAACAGAACGGTATTACCCTACCGTTCTGCCTTTATCCCTTATAGGTTTGAAAGATCCGGTATTAACCAGAATTAAAAGTTTTTAAACTCTCTTTGAGTATAGAAATCACATTCGCATTTTTGTTAACATAAAACGGGTCGAAAATGGTGTTCACATTCTTCATAGGCATGTTGTTTAAAGTGAATTTATATAACATAACTTAACCGTTTATTTATCCTGAATTGCTCCGGAGTCATGCTGGTTGCCTTCCGGAATAGTCTGGTGAAATAAGAATTATCTGTATAGTTCAGCATTTGCGCAATCATGCTGATGGAATAATCGGAGTGTACCAGCAGACGCTTAGCTTCAAGTATCACTCTTTCCTGGATCAGGTCTCCCGGTGTTTTATTCAGCGCTTTCTTGCATAAGCTCATCAATTGCTTGATAGAGATGCTCATCATATCTGCATATTCTGATACTGCTTTATGATCTTTAAAATGTTCGTCGACCAGCGACTCAAAGCGGTAGATCTGGTTTTCCTGAAATTTCATCAGATCAGGCATTACTTTTTTGCCGGTATATTTTCTCTCCATTTCTATCAGCAGCATTTTAAGTCTGAGCCTGATGATGTCGTGGAAAAATCTCTGCCTCGCCAGGTATTCTTTATCTATGTGCTGAAATATTTTTAGAATTTCAGGAAGCTCTTCTTCTTTTAATCCCATAGAAGGACTGTTAATAGATGTATAGAAGAATGGAAGCTTTGGAAGTTTATTGTAATTAAAATCCACCAGCAGATACTCTTTGGTAAAAAATATAATATATCCATTGATATCGCTCGATAAATTCCAGTGATGTACCTGTCCTGGTGAAAGAAAGAATACTGCGCCTGGCTTTACATCGTATGATTTGAAATCTATATAGTGTGTTCCTGATCCCTCTGTGATCAAAAGCAGTATAAAGAAATCATGACCATGAGGTTTGTTAACAAAGCTATTGCCCTGGATATGCTTATTGAATTTTCTGATGTAGAAATTATTTCCGCAATGTTGACAATGATTGTAGTCTTCGTAATTGCTGATTGAAAATACCGGTAGTTGCGTCGTCATTTTCATATAGATTAAATTTAAGGAAAACAAGGGGTGGGAGGCAGGACAAATTCGCCCTTGTATAGGATAAAATAAACTTTTTTATTCTTTGCTCAAAATTTCAGACAGTCATTCGTGGATTTGTGCAAAAAAATAAAAAATGAATTTTATTTTTAACTAAGATTTTTGAATGGTGATAGTTTTTAAGGAATATTGCCTCAGAATAATACCTGAATGGAAGAACAAGCCATAAATGAATATAAAGTTTTCAGTCAATTTCTTGATACTGAATTTTCTATGCTGGAAAGCAAAATAAAACAGGCATTGAAAATATCAGATAAAGGAGATAGTGATACAGACTATATATTAAGGCACTCCTTTTTTATCTCAGTTTACTCCTTTACAGAATATGCGCTGAAAAGATTTTGTGAGATGGTTGCTGATAACACACCTTATAAAAGAAGGGTAGGAGGTTTTGAAAAAATGCATCAGCACTATTCTTTTCTTGTTAATGAAATGAAGTTTGATCAGGCTAAGTCTGAAAAGGAATGGGAGATGTTAAATGTATACAGGGACATCAGGAATTCTATTGTGCATTATAATTCCACCATTGGAAAAAATATCAGCTCGGCTTCTTACCGCTTTATTACTTCGAGTGAGCATATTCAGTTTGAAGAACCCCACACATTCCGTCTCAAAGACGATGCGTTGATTATGGTATTGATACAAGTATCTAAAAGATTTTTGAATGGGCTGATGGATGAGTATGATTTGAAAAATTAATCCAGGTAATCGTCCTCGTTACAAACGAGGACGATTTAGGTATAATAACCAGACGCTTAACATATCAATATAAGCTCTGTTCTTTCCGTCATTCCCGCGTAGGCGGGAATCTCCAAATAGAGAGCGGACTTATCATTTGGAAAATAATAGAGGTATGCACTCTATCTCCTAAATATTAAACTTTGTATAAAAGGACGAGATTCCCGCCTGCGCGGGAATGACGGAAAGGGTGTAAATCTGATAAAGTTACAAAGTCAAATATAAAGCAAAATATTATGAACGAGGATGATGGAGTGTCATCCAGCCTAATACCGGCAGCCACATAACAGCCATTCCTCCTGCCGAATAAAAATAGCTCCAGGTATTGAATTTCACTATTAAAAATGTGCAGCCGCTTACCCATAAAATAATCATAAGAAAAAGGAGCTTCACAATTTTTCTGTCGGCTTTTTCAACTAAGTGCTTGATGATGTAAAGTTGTAAAGCTCCGTAAATAATACTAAGCAGCGCAAATAATGAAAGAGCAAAACGATACATCGTAAGATTTTGCTCTGATGGTATATCATTGCCGTAAACATCTTTTAATATCATTCCTTCCAATGAATAGAATGGATCGAAAGAGTGAAATAAAAATCCCGGTATGCTCATCAGTATTACGAGCCAGGTAGTAACTTTCATCCAGTTGATAGCGAATTGGTAGGTCATGTTGTTTGGTGTTAAGTTATTGTTTACCCCGGCACCCCTCCTAAAACAGTAGGAGAATTTTATATTTCTACTCTTTAAAATTCCTCGACACAGCCGTAAAATTCAGATCGTAAGAGCTGGCAGGAATGCTGCCTGCCCAGCCATAATGTTGTATCAGCATATTTTTAAACACAGATCCCATAATGGTAAGATCATAAAAGGCATCGTAACTTACAATAATTCCTTTATGACTTATTTTTCCTGGTTCAATTCCTTGGCTCGTGCGGTAAGAAGGGTCTACCGGTATTCAGCTGAAATCCTCTATGTAAAACTCCAACCATGCATGAAACTTGGCATCCTCCGCCGTCATCTTGGCTGTTCCATATCCTACCCAGCAACCTTGCAGGAATACCTTTATAGCGAAGCATGGCACAAAATGCATTGGTTAAGATCGCTTCCTTCTTTCATGCCGAATACCAACTTGTCTTTATTTGCCACTGTCATACTCTGGTTCCAGTCATTTCCATTGACTTTGAGGTACCAGCCGATTTGTGAAAAAGCATGAAGAGGAATGAAAAAAAGAAGAATGAGAATTAGTCTGTGGATGATGGTTTTCATTGTATTTATTTTAATGCTATTAAAAAATCTGTTTTGCAGAATTGACTGTAATCAATCTTGTTAGAAATGGTAACAAATTACTTTTACGTATGCCCTATGATAGGTTGAAATTATATCATTTAAAAAAGAATGATTTATACACAGCTGGGTAATCACAATAAAGTACAATTTTAAAAAGACAAAATACCGCCAATTTTAAATTTTATGCATGTTTTTTATTAATAGGTACAAAATTTGAAATACCTTTGCAATGAATATGAAAACAATGCAAAAGCTATTTATTTTTTTATCTCTCATTTTCCTTCACACATTTTCCTCTGCAGAAAACATTGCAGTAGTAGTTGATAATGGTGATTGGAAAGACGAATCAACCTGGGATAAGGGCAGAATTCCGGGTGATCAGGATGTGGTGATCATTCCTGCAGGAGTTACCTGCAAAATTTCCAGCAATCTTTATCATGCTGTTCCAAGACAACCTGATCTTACGATCAAAGTCTATGGCACCTTGCTGATGGTTGGTACCGGACAAATCAATATCGGCTGTGCTTCTACCATCTGTGTATTCGGAGCAGGAATCATTCCTCAAACCGGCTGCAATTGTAACCAGATCAATATCGGTGCGCAGGGCGCAGAATGGAAAGGCATGGCAGACCAATCTATTATTGGCGGGCAATGTATCAATGGAACATGTGTGCTTCCTGTAAAACTGGTTTCATTCACCGGTAAATCAGAAAACAATAAAATATTTTTATCATGGGTAACCATGGAAGAAATTAACTTTGATCATTTTGAAATCGAAAGATCATTGGATGGAATAAATTTTGAAAAAATAGAAACTATAAAAGGACACGGCATCGCATCTTCTTATGATTTTTGCGATCCTCAGATCTTTACTGTTACTACTTATTATCGTCTGAAAGAAGTAGACCGTGATAATGGATATGCTTATTCAACAGTGATTACAGTAGAATCTAACCTGAAAGTATTTGTAAATGCTTATCCCAATCCTGCAAGAGCCGATGAAGCTTTAAATTTAAATGTTTCAGGAAAACTTTCTGCAGAAGAAGTGACGTTGGTAATCAAAGACCTTAACGGTCAGCAGTTTTTTTTCGCGAAGATAAATCCGATAGACAACGTTTCATCTCCTATAGATATCAGTGCCTTGATTCCCGGTATTTATATACTGGAGGTTACCGGCTCCGAAGGAATAGCTTCTGAAAAATTAATCATAGAATAATATCTCATATAATCATCAGATAAAAAGCCTCCCGGAACCGGGAGGCTTTTTGCATTTATTCATCACCTGATTTATTCCTTCTGGAATTTTTTCAAAA
>JAIERY010000230.1 GCA_019746425.1 Cytophagaceae bacterium | reverse complement strand
GTTGTAATGCGTGCCAGCGAGCTGTTCACGGACCTGTCTTAAGAGTATTATTTATAATTTACTTTCCAACGCAATTAAGTATCGTTCGCCGCAGAGAAACCCCATAGTTGAATTTAAAACAGAGATGAGCCATGATTGCCTTTGTTTATTGATAAAAGACAACGGCCTGGGTATTGACCTTCAGAGGAACAAACAAAAATTATTCAGCATTTTTAAAAGATTCCATGATCATGTGGAAGGAGCAGGAATAGGTTTGTATACCGTAAAAAAGCTGGTTGAAAAATTTGAAGGCAATATTGATGTTGAAAGTGAGCCGGGAGTGGGCACCACTTTCAGAATCAATTTCAGGTCTGGTAAGAATAATTATTCGGCGGCCAGGTGATATTTAGTCCTGATCAGGTCTGGTGACTGATATTCAAAAATAGCTTCTTTTTCCTTTACAGAGATGATTTTATATTGACGTTTCACTGCGCCATTATTTAATTTACACATCACATATACATTTGTTTTGTCGATGCTCCAGGCACCTGTATAAGTTTTTCCATTTTCAACTATAGTGCAGGTCAAGTCATTTTTCAAAATAATTTTATCGTTCTTCTGCTCTTCTATAGGGTCATCTATTAAACCAAACTGTTCGTACTTTTTTAATTTCCATTCCTTGCTGAGTTTCTGCTTTAAGCTGTCTGCTGATTGGGTGTAAGCGGAAATGCTTGTAAAAAAAATAAAACACGATAAAACCAATGTTTTCATAAGTAAGGGTTTTAAGGTTAAAGAATAAGTCTTATACGGCAAAAGGCCCTGGAAGGATAAGAACCATCTTAATTCACAAGGTGTTAGAATTAAAAGGGTATATATGATTGCTATAGTGGAAGGTAAAGAAAACCTGATTTTTACCCATGCCAGCGGGAATATTACCAGAGAAGATTATAAAAAGATCATCCCTGCGCTGGAAGATAAAATAGTACACTTTTCAAAAGTCCGCTGGTATTTTGAGATGGATGATACGCATAAATGGGAGCCGGGCGCTGTCTGGCAGGATCTGAAATTTGATTTGAAATCCGGAAGGAGGATTGAAAAGATTGCCATCGTGGGCGCCAGTAAATCAGAATCTTTTCTCACCAAATTGCTGAAGCCGCTGATAAAAGGAGAAGTTAAATTTTTTAATTATGAAGACAGGGATGCTGCCAGGCTTTGGATTGCAAAATAACTATAATTGCTCTTTACAGAATTTATTTTTGAGCATTACATATTCTTCCCATAATTCTTTAAGAATCTGTCCTGCAGGTTTAATGTTATCAAGTGCAGCGGCAATTTGTCCGATCTCCAATTCTCCTTCATCAAGATCTCCTTCGAATATCCCCTTCTTGGCTCTTCCTTTTCCCAATAAAGATTTTAATTCTTCTGTACCGGCGCCTTTCTCTTCCGCTTTTTTTACTTCTTCAAAAAATTTATTTCTGATCAGTCGTACAGGAGTAAGTGATTTTAAAGTGAGCACTGTATCTCCTTCGCCGGATTGTAAAATTTTATTTTTAAAATTTATATGAGCAGAAGACTCTTCGCTTACTGCAAACCTGGATCCGATCTGTACTCCATCTGCTCCCATAGCCATAGCGCCCAGTATTCCTCTGCCCGTTCCTATGCCTCCCGCAGCAATCAATGGAAGGTGTATGTGGTCTCTCACCAATTGCAGAAGACAAAAGGTTGTTGTTTCTTCTCTTCCATTGTGTCCGCCCGCTTCAAAACCTTCAACCACTACGGCATCGACGCCGGCTTCTTCAGCTTTTTTTGCAAACTTTAAACTGGACACTACATGGACTACCTTTATTCCTTTTTCTTTCAATAGAGAGGTCCATGTTTTAGGATTGCCGGCGGAAGTAAAAACTATTTTAATTTTTTCCTGGATGATGATTTCAATATGCTTGTCAATATCAGGGTAAAGCAAAGGCACATTTATTCCGAAAGGCTTCTGAGTAGCCTCTTTACATTTCTGTATATGCTCTTTTAAAACATCTGGGTACATAGATCCTGCCCCAATTAATCCCAGGCCGCCGACATTGCTTACCGCAGAGGCAAGTCTCCAGCCGCTGCACCATACCATGCCTGCCTGAATGATAGGATACTCTATTCCGAATAAGTTTTTAACCCTGTTTTCCATGAAATCAAAGATAGTTTTTTTATTAGAAGCAAAGAGGTAAGGCCTGATCTAAAAAAATACTATGCGTGAATAACAAAAGCCTTATTTTTTTAAATTTAAAATAATGCAATTCGCAAGTCCTGTAATTTCAATGTAAGATTTTTTATAAAATGTTAATAATGTTAAACAAGCGGTATTATTTATAATGAATTATCTGGTTAGAAAGTACTATAAAAACAAGGGATTAATTTCTCATCCGATTAACTGGAAAAAATGGTCGTTCAAACTTATTAACAAAGAGATGATTTAATAAATTAACGATAAATCGCTGATATTCAATATAATAAATGTTAAGACAATGTTGCTGTGGATAAAACATTGAAAATGTGGAAAATTTTAATTTGTAAAAATTGTGAAAAATAATAAGCCTGAGCTGGTGAAAATTCATAAGGGAAATTCCATACAGAATTGTCCAAAATTGATAGAGTGTATTTTTACTGGTTTCCCTAGTGTAACGTAGGGTTTTGAAAAAGCCCTGCAGATTTTTTTCCTGAAATAGTGCAAATCTAAGGATTGGCTGTTCCAGCTTCAGGAAAATGTATGCGTACATTATTTAAAATTTCTTCCCGGTAAGGAAGGAATATTTTAGTGTATTCCGGGTCTTTTCCGTCATCTTCTATAAATATTTTGTCTCCGTTTTTAAAGTATAGCCATACATATTCTTTGGATGCATGTTCTGTATCATAATTACCGGTTTTTATCCTTACCATATCTCTCCACTTATAAGTCTGGCAGGCTCCGGATTTTAGATTCTTCTTAATAATTTTTTCTTCCGTGATTTCTACCTCATAAGGAAGAAATAATTTTTTGATCATATAGACTAAAAAAAGGAGAAATGAAATGATCATATAAGCAAAGCCAGCCAGGAAAGCAAAATCTTTAAACCATATGCCATCAAGCAGAAGGAATAATAGTAACATCATCAGCACAGAGAAAATGGTAAAGCCGATAGTGCTCCATAAAAGAAGACGCAGGCTTTTGGGAAGCTTGGTAATGATTTTCATAGGTAGTGCTATATCAAATGGGTATTAATGGATTTATTGATATGCAGTGACTAAAACAGCAATAAGCGAATGCCCAATGCATTTTCATAGCCCATGCCTTAAGGCATGGGCTATGAAAATGCGGAAACTGCAGCTTATATAATTCTTTTCAAAATTTAAATTGCTACTGTGAATCATTTCTGATTCAGGTCTTTTAAAATATCATCAATATACTCACGGGTATTGGACAGACGCGGTACTTTATTTTGTCCGCCCAGCTTGCCGCGTTTTTTCATCCAGTTATAAAACGTGCCTTGGGGAGCAGCATGTATCACAGGCATCTGTAAGGCAATATCTCTATGTCTTTTGGCTTCGTAATCGGAGTTGACTTGTTTTAAAACTTCATCGAGTGTTTCCGTAAAACGGGTTATATTAGACGGTGATTTTGCAAATTCAATTACCCATTCATGTCCGCCTTTTCCTTTATGGTCCAGATAAATAGGCGCAGCAGTGAATTCATTTATCACAGCGCCTGTTTTTTCACTGGCTTTGGAGATGGCAATCTCGGCATTCTCAATAATTAATTCTTCCCCGAAAGCATTGATGAAATGTTTTGTCCGGCCCGAAACTTTGATCCTGTAGGGGGAAAGGGAAGTAAATTTTACGGTATCTCCGATTTTGTATCTCCATAAACCGCCATTAGTTGAAATGACCAGTGCATAGTTATTATTCAGTTCCACCTGATCCAAAGTAATTATCCTTGGATTTTCAGAATCCGCCTCTTCTGCCGGAATGAATTCATAAAAAATCCCGTGATCAAGCATCAGCAGCATATCGTCTGCTCTTAACCTGTCCTGCATTCCGAAAAATCCTTCGGAAGCATTGTATGTTTCTATATATAGTATTCTATTATCGGGGAAAAATTTCCTGAACAGTTCTCTGTACGGAATAAAAGAAACCGCTCCATGATAAAACGTTTCAAAATTTGGCCATACTTCCAGCAGGTTTTTTTTACCGGTGAGCTGTAAAATTCTTTCCAGCAATACTATGGTCCAGGTAGGTACGCCAGCAATATTCGTTACATTTTGTTTGATGGTGAGATGAGCGATCTTTTCTATTTTAGCTTGCCACTCATCCATTAAAGCAGTTTTCAGATCAGGCGTGCGCGCATATTGCGCCCACACCGGAAGATTTGCCATAATGACTGCAGAGATGTCGCCATAATAAGAGTTTTCCCAGGCAGGATTATTATAATAAGTTCCGCCCATACCGAGTCCCTTGCCGGTAAATAATTTGCTTTCAGGAAAGGCTGTAAAGTATAGAGCGAGTAAGTCTTTGCCTCCCTTATAATGACAATTTTTTAATGACTCAGTAGAAACGGGAATGAATTTACTTTTGGCATTGGTGGTTCCTGAAGATTTGGAAAACCAGTTGATTTTTCCGGGCCATAAAATATTAGGTTCTCCTCTCATCATCCTGTCTATATAAGGAACCAGGGATTCATAAGGAGAAACGGGTACTGATGATGCGAAGGAAGAATAATTTTTATGTGCTTTATAATTATATTTTTTCCCCCATTCTGTGTCAGCTCCTTTAGAGATAAGCTGTTGAAAGATTTTTTCCTGTACCTTATGCGGCTCGGTCATGAAGACTTCAATGTCTTTCATTCTCCTTTTCAAAGCTGTCTTTAGAATCGGATTAAGCACAGGTATTATATTTTTCTTTTGAGTTCGAAATGTTTTCCCAGGTAAACTTTTCTAACCTGTTCATCGGCGGCGAGTTCCTCTGCAGTTCCGGACTTTAATATCTTTCCTTCAAACAGGAGGTATGCTCTGTCGGTGATGGAAAGTGTTTCATTTACATTGTGATCGGTGATGAGAATGCCGATGTTTTTATTTTTTAGTTTGGCAACAATACTTTGTATTTCTTCTACGGCAATAGGATCCACTCCGGCGAAAGGCTCATCGAGCAAAACAAATTTTGGATCTACGGCCAGCGCGCGTGCAATTTCGGTTCTTCTTCTTTCTCCGCCTGACAATACCATCCCTATATTTTTTCTCACATGCGTAAGGCTGAATTCCTCAAGCAGCTCTTCCACTTTTTCTTTGCGTTTTGCTTTTGACATACTGGTCATTTCCAGCACGGCCATGATGTTTTCTTCTACGGTAAGCTTGCGGAAAACAGAGGCTTCCTGCGCCAGGTATCCTACGCCATTCTGTGCTCTCTGGTACATGGGCAAAGCAGTGATCTCTGTGTCCTCCAGAAAAATTTTACCTTCATTGGGTTTAATCAGACCTACTATCATGTAAAATGTCGTGGTCTTCCCTGCTCCATTTGGTCCCAGCAAGCCCACGATTTCTCCCTGCTCCACTTTTACAGAGACATTGTTCACCACTGTACGGGCTTTGTACTTTTTTATTAAGTGTTCGGCTTTGAGTATCATTTTATGAAGTCAGAGACAGAAGCAGGAAAAGCAAGTTTAGCGTATTTCATGCTTCTGACATCATCAAATATCATATTTTATATCTTTAATAAAAAGCTGCAGGGATTTTTTTCCGTTAAAATCATTCTCGCAGACATTATAGCATACATGGAATTTTTCTCCCGAGCATATTCTTTCATAATGCGCAGCCATATTGAACCCAATAGCATCAATAGGATGCGAATTTCCCTGCTGTAGGCTTAATTTTAAATGCTGTTCTTTCAGCAGACGGCCATTCCCATTATCGTATACATTTTCACTTACGAATGTCGGCTGCATATTTTGCGGGCCGAAAGGGGATAACTGCTTCAGCACATTGTAAAATTTATAATCAATATCTTGAAGGTTTATTTTTAAGTCAACCTCGATTAAAGGAATAAGCTGCTCTTCCAGGATCGCCGACGAAACCACTTCTTCAAATTTTTTCCTGAAAGCAGGTATGTTATCAATCTTCATCGTAAGGCCGGCTGCATACATATGCCCGCCAAACTGCTCCAGCAATTCTGCACATCGAGAAATCGCTTCATACACATCAAAGCCCGGTACTGAGCGTGCAGAACCGGTTGCATAATCATTGGACTTGGTGAGGATAATAGTCGGGCGATAATACTTTTCAATACAGCGTGATGCAACAATTCCGATCACTCCTTTATGCCAGTCATTTTTATACAGTACAGTAGACTTGGAAGATTTATCTAGTTCTTTTTCAATCATCAGTAAAGCTTCTTCCGTAATATTGCTGTCGAAGTCTTTTCTTAAAATATTTTTTTCGTTGATGAGTTTTGCAAAATGACATGCTTCTTCATCGGACTGGCTTAACAGTAAATGAACAGCGCCTTTCGCATGCGCAATTCTGCCGGCGGCATTTACCCTCGGTCCGAGGCCAAATACCACATTGGTAACATCAAGCTCTTTTTTAAATCCTGCTATGTCTACAAGGGCTCTTATGCCCGGCCGGGGATTGGTATTGATTTCTTTCAGACCATAAAATGTCATGATCCGGTTCTCTCCGGTAATAGGAACTATGTCGGAAGAAATGCTTATGGCTACAAGGTCCAGGTAAGAATAAAGATCTTCAAGAGGCAAATTATTTTTGATGCTGTATGCCTGTAATAATTTGAACCCTACTCCGCAACCGGATAATTCTTTATAAGGGTAAGGGCAGTCTGGTCTTTTGGGGTCCAGCACTGCGTAGGCAGGCGGTAAAGCATCTCCTACGTTGTGATGGTCGCAGACAATAAAATCTATATCGTAAGAAACAGCAAGCTTTATCTGATCGATTGCTTTTATCCCGCAGTCAAGGCTGATGATTAATTTAAAACTATTTTCTTTAGCCCATTCTATTGCCTGCCTGGAAACCCCATATCCTTCGGTATACCTGTCGGGAATATAAAAATCCAGGTGCTTGTATTGTTTTCTCAGAAAGTCAAATACCATTGAAACGGATGTAGTTCCGTCCACATCATAGTCTCCGTAAATAAGTATTTTTTCTTCTTTGTTAACAGCTTGCGAAAGACGTTCTACAGCTTTGTCCATATCCTTCATCAGGAAAGGATCATGAAGTTCGTTCAGAGAAGGACGGAAAAATGATTTGGCTTTTTCGAAAGAAGTAATATTTCTCTGCAATAATATAGAAGCAAGCTGGGGCTTGATATTAATAGCCTTTGACAGCTCTTCAGTGAGAGTGCTTTCAGGAAGTATTTTATATACCCACCTTTTTTCCATGCTGCAAAATAATATTAAATGCCGTTTTTAAAAAGACAAGGTCTCAGGCAGGAATCAAATGATATTCATATACCTCAGTATCGCTGATTTTTTCCTGCAAGCGGAGATCTTTCTCTTTCAATTTTATAATCGTGTAAATAGTAATGTCTTCTACAGGTGTCCCGAAATAAGTATAAGAAAAGTATGTTTCTACCTTTTCTTTTTTATCGGTAAACTTCCAGCTTCCCACATGTACATCGGTATTGCTGCCATTGGCTGTTTTACGGATGCTTACTCCTGTTTCTTCAAAAGTAATTTCGAATCGCATGTCTTCATCGCTCAATGTCTGTGCCGTATCATTCAGGTATAATGCTTTTATCTTCCAGGTATTAGCCAGCCTTTTTTCTTTGGAGCGAAAGCTCAATGCCGGTCCTTCCTCATACTTTTTGCATGAGCTTAAGTAAATTGTTAAAGTCAAGATCAGAATGGAATATTTCACAGACAGATTATATTAATTCTCGTTCGCTTCATCTACCAGCTTTGGATCCAGAGATTTGCTTGCTTTGGCGCCAAGCTTTTTAATATCATCTGCTCTCTTGATTAAATTACCTTTTCCATCTTTCAGCTTATTGAAAGCTTCGTCATATAGCTTTTGAGAGTTGTTGATGCTTACACCTATTTTTTGAAGGTCTTCTACGAAGGCTACAAATTTATCATAGAGGTTCCCGCTTTGTCTTGCAATTTCAAATGCATGCTGATTTTGCTTTTCTTGCTTCCAGATAGAGGCAATAGTTCGAAGCGTAGCAAAAAGAGTGGAAGGGCTCACAATTACAATTCTTTTTTCCCATGCAAAATTGAAAAGATCTTCGCTTGCTTGTATGGCCATGCTGAAAGAAGATTCTATCGGAATGAATAGGAGAATAAATTCTGGCGTATTAAAATCGCGTGATGTATGGTAATTTTTTTCACTTAGTGTTTTAATATGATTCTTTACAGAAAGAACATGCTCTTTCTGAAATCTTAATTTGTCTTCTTCATTTGCTGCACTAATGAATGCTTCATAAGCTACTAAGGAAACTTTAGAGTCCACAATCACATGTTTGTTGTCAGGTAGATTTACAATTACATCTGGCTTAATGGTATCTCCATCTTCGTTACTGCTGGTTACCTGGATATCATATTCTCTTCCTTTTACCAGTCCGGATCTTTCAAGTATCTGTTCTAAAATATATTCTCCCCAGTTACCCTGCATTTTATTGTCACCCTTCAGGGCAGATGCAAGATTGTTAGCTTCTTCGCTGATTTGCTTGTTGAGCTCTACCAGATGCTTGATTTCTGTTTTGAGGGTAATTCTTTCTTCGGATTCTGATTTGTAAATTTTTTCTACCTTCTCACCGAAGTCTTTTATTTTCTCGTTAAGAGGGTTAAGAATAATGTCGAGGTTGGTTTTATTGGTTTCGGTGAATTTTTTGGTTTTCTCATCCAGGATCTTGTTGGCGATATTTTCAAACTCCAGGGTAAATTTTTTCTGGAGATTTTCCATTTCTTCTTTCTGCCTGTTTAATTTTTCTGCGAAGTCTGTTTGCTGATTAGCAATTTTTTCTTCCTGGAATTTAAATGCCTCTATTGATTTGGCAATTCTGGTATTAGCTTCCTGTAGCTTTATTCTTTCTTCGGTAAGTTCTTTGGAGATTTTTTCTTTATCGGAAGTCAGAAGAGCAAGCTGGGTTTCTGCTCTTTCTTTTTCTTTGTCAAGCTTATGGTATTCTTCAGCTGAGATACCGGTAGCACTTTCATTTGAAAATTTAGATTTTGCAATAAACCAGGCGGATCCCGCTCCGATAATTAACCCGACAAGTAAGAATAGTATTTCCATATGGCTATAAACGAAGAAAAGCAGTATAAATATACTGCTTTTCTATGGGAAATACTTGTGACCAGGATTAAATGATTTTCCTTATTTTTTTTTAAAGTGTACCTTCCAGCGCATCTTTTACATTCACTCTTTGTCCGTTTTTATAAGCCACAATCCATGCACCTTTTACCCCCATCTCTCTCAATGCTTTTTTAAACTTGTCTGCTTCCCAGTAATCTTTAAATACACCTAAGGTATATTTTTTGGTGCCGTCAGCATCTACATCGCCGCTGAAGTTGGGGTTGTTATCGAAGTATTTGGTAAGATCTTTATTTTTAAAAGAACCTATCTGCACTTTATAAACTACTCCTTTGGAAGGACCTCTTTTGGTAGTTAATCCTGAAGTGGTATCGCCGCCATCTGAATCTTTGTTATTAACCACGCCTGGAACCATTCCTGAATTATAATCTTCCAGTTCTTTTTTCAGTTTGGCGATCTCAGCATCTTTGCTGTCGGACTCGCTTCTTAAAGAAGAATTTTTGGTTTCCAATTCTGATACCTGATTGGAAAGAGCGTCTTTTTCCTCTAGTAATTTTTTATAATCAAGAGGCTTCAAGGTTTTTAGTTTTTTAGCCCATTGTTTTTCCATGGCTACTTCTTCTTTGCTCTTTTTAGGTTTTTTCTGAGCCACTGCAGGCGTAGCAAAAACGACAGCCAGAAGAGCGATGATCCAAAAATATTTTTTCATGTTTTTCTATGTTTAATAGCAATATAGGTCAATTTTTATAAAATCTCAAGATTTTGAGCTATTTAAGGCTTCCGATCATATCCTCCGGTTTCACCCACTGATCGAATTGCTCGCTGGTCAGAAGTCCTAAAGCAACAGCCGCTTCTCTTAAAGTGGTTCCTTCCTTATGAGCCTTCTTCGCAATTTTAGCTGCATTATCATAACCTATATGCGGGTTTAAGGCAGTGACCAGCATCAATGAGTTTTCCAGATTTTTCTTGATGAAAGGAACATTTGCTTCTATACCTGCAGCGCAATGTTTGTCAAATGAATCACATGCATCGCCGATAAGTCTTGCAGACATCAGCATATTAAAAATTATTACCGGTTTGAATACATTGAGCTCAAAGTGTCCCTGCATGCCTCCTACAGAAATAGCCGCATCATTGCCGATAACCTGCGCGCAAACCATTGTTAAAGCTTCTGATTGGGTAGGGTTTACTTTACCCGGCATGATAGAAGAACCAGGTTCATTTTCCGGGATCATGATTTCACCGATACCGCACCTTGGTCCGGATGCAAGCCAGCGTATATCGTTGGCAATTTTCATAAGGCTCACCGCTACCTGCTTCACCGCGCCGGATGTTCCTACGATAGCATCATGAGAAGCTAATGCTTCAAATTTATTGGGGGCTGTTTTAAAAGATAATCCGGAGAACTCCGAAATCTTTTTAGCCACCAGCTCTGAATACCCTTTGGGAGTATTGAGCCCTGTCCCTACCGCAGTACCCCCCAGAGCAAGCTCTGATAAATGATCCAAAGTATTTTTAATGGCTTTGATTCCGTAGTCCAGCTGAGAAACATAACCGGAAAATTCATGGCCCAATGTTAAAGGTGTTGCATCCATCAGGTGTGTTCTTCCGATTTTTACCACATCTTTAAAAGCCTTTGCTTTTTTATCCAGGGTGTTTCTTAGCTTTTCAATATTAGGCAGCGTATTCTCAACGATCATCTTGTATGCCGCAATGTGCATGGCAGTAGGGAAGGTATCGTTAGAAGACTGTGATTTATTTACATCGTCGTTGGGGTGGATTTTTTTCTTTTCATCATCCAGTTTTCCTCCCAGTATAACGTGAGCCCGGTTGGCAATCACTTCATTGACGTTCATGTTTGATTGTGTACCCGAACCGGTTTGCCATACTACCAATGGGAACTGATCATCCAGCTTTCCTTCCAGTATCTCATCACATACCTTGCTGATGACATCTTTTTTATCTGCAGGCAAAACACCAAGTTCAAAATTAGCATGAGCTGCTGCTTTTTTTAGAATGGCAAAAGCTCTGATGACTTCTATAGGCATCAGGTGTCCGCCGATAGTGAAGTTTTCTTTTGATCTCTGGGTTTGTGCTCCCCAGTATTTATCTGCCGGCACTTGTACCGGGCCCATCGTGTCTTTTTCGGTTCTGAAGTTCATATTTCTCTGAATTTATAGAAGGCAATTATACAAAATATTTTTATTTGAGAATATGAGAGAGAATAGAATTATATTTGGCGGCATAGCATGGCTTATGCCATGCTAATACATAAACAACCAGCTAACACAATTCATCCGATGACTTAAAGTCATCGGATGAATTAAAAGACAAATATGTTATTTCAACCAAGCCAGCTTTATCATATTTATAATAGAGGTAATAATAAAGGAATTAATATTTTTTAACCGAGACAACTATTTATTCTTTCTAAAAAAAGCAAGAAGAGAGCTGCATCCTCACTGTGATTTTCTTGCTTACTGTCTTATGCCGAACCATTTTCATTTTTTAATTTCCACGAGGGACAATCTGGAAGAATATAAATTTAGAAATGCTATTGGATCTTTATTGCGATCTTATACTCAAGCGATTAATAAACAGGAAAAACGAACAGGATCATTGTTTCAGCAACACACTAAGGCGAAATGTTTATCAGAGGAGAATCTTAGCCATAGCATGGCTTTGAGCCATACTATGGCGAGCGTTGAATATGCATTTGTTTGCTTTAATTATATCCATCAGAATCCTATGGCTGCAGGTCTTGTTAATAAGATGGAAGACTGGGAGTTTTCTTCTTTTAGAGATTATGCTAATTTTAGAGATGGAACTCTATGCAATAAAGAATTGGCAATAGAACTTCTGGATTTGGATTCAGATAGAAATAATTTTTATTCCGATTCTTATAAAGTAGCTGATTCTCAAAAAATAAAAAATATATTTAACATCCGGCATAGTATGGCTCTAAGCCATGCAATGTCCTAATAGATAATGACAGTCATCCGATGATTTAAAGTAATCGGATGACTAAATGAGTGATCAGATTATGGCCAAAATAAAATCATCTTTTTTCTGTCAGAACTGCGGGGCGCAATCTCCGAAGTGGCTGGGTAAATGTCCGGCCTGCGGTGAATGGAATACTTATGTAGAAGAGATTCTGCAAAAAGAAGATAAGCCTCAATGGAATTCAACGTCGCAGCAGGTTGCCAATAAGCCAAAAGCAATCAACGAAATTTCTTACGACGAAGAAAAGCGAACAAAAACTCCTGACGATGAATTGAACAGGGTATTGGGCGGAGGCATCGTGCCAGGATCTTTAGTGCTCATAGGCGGAGAACCTGGTATAGGAAAATCAACCCTGATGCTGCAGATTGCCTTGAATCTTCTTAAGAGCAAAGTATTGTATGTTTCAGGTGAGGAAAGCGATCAGCAAATAAAAATGCGGGCGCAGCGAATCGGCATCAAAGGGAATAATTGCTTTATTCTGAATGAAACTTCGACTCAGAATATTTTCAAGCAGATTGAAATTCTCCAGCCTGAAATTTTAATTATTGATTCTATCCAGACATTGCATTCTGCTTTTATCGAATCTGCTGCCGGAAGTATTTCCCAGGTGAGAGAATGTACAGCAGAACTGTTGAGATATGCCAAAGAAACAGGAACACCGGTTTTTATCATTGGTCACATTACCAAGGAAGGGACGCTCGCTGGACCGAAAGTGCTGGAGCATATGGTAGACACCGTATTGCAGTTTGAAGGCGACAGACATCTTTCCTACAGAATATTACGCACCATCAAAAACAGATTTGGATCTACATCGGAGTTGGGAATTTATGAAATGCAGGGAACTGGTTTGAGAGAAGTAAAAAACCCCTCGGAGATTTTGATCTCACAGCGTGAGGAAGAGTTAAGCGGCATTACCATTGGTGCGACTCTCGAGGGAAACAGGCCTTTGCTTATAGAAATCCAGTCATTGGTAAGCGCTGCTACGTATGGCACTCCTCAGAGAAGCAGCACCGGCTTTGATGCGAAAAGACTAAATATGCTTCTTGCTGTGCTGGAAAAAAGAGGCGGGCTAAGACTTGGGGTGCAGGATGTGTTTTTGAATATTGCAGGAGGATTTAAAGTCGAAGATCCTGCTATTGATCTGGCGGTATGCGCATCTATTGCTTCTTCATTTGAAGACAAAGCAATTTCACATAAGATATGTTTCGCGGCAGAAGTCGGATTAGGAGGTGAGATCAGAGCGGTAAACAGGGTAGAGAACAGAATTTCAGAAGCAGAAAAATTAGGATTCAAAGAGATCTATATTTCCAAGTACAATAAGAAGGGCCTCGACACTTCTAAATTCACTTTAAAAATTCATGCGGTGGCTAAGCTGGAAGAAGCTTTTGAAAGATTGTTTGTATAGATTTTCATGTGCTGAGGCTTGAGAATTTTCACGCGAAGTAAATAAGAAATTCGCAAAGAACGGCGAAGCCCTATCTTTAGCGGCCTTTGCGGTTTTGCTCTGCGATCTTTGCATGAAAATTTAAAAACAACACTACGTATAATGTAACAGCACTGCTGCTGAATGAATCAGTGAACCCGATTGATTATTTCAAATGAAGCGGAAGAAGAGGCTGAAGCACATCACTTTTTTATAAGATCTCAGGGAGCAGCCTTAAATGTAACTTATGCCGATACAGATGCTAATGGAACGCCGATGGTTTAAGGTAACTTTTGCTGCAGGAGCAGCTACAGCTGAAAATAATTCGAAATTATTAGTAACACTGAAACATCAGCCCGGTATTAAACCCACATCAGGGCAAGGGAATATTACACTGGGGCAACGGATGCGGAGGTTAATTTCCCGCTGGCGATAGAATAAGGCAGCGCTGTTTCTTATTGTCATCCAGTAGGGATCTTGTTATTTGATTAGTTGTCTTCGGGCATATTCTGGATAAATTGTTTGTGGCAGCCCCTTTCACCAACAAGATCCTTCCAGGATGACATTAATAAAAATTTCCGGAATAATTTTTGATATTAAACTTACAAAGCGAGGATCGTCTACTTTTCTTTTGTATTTTTATTTGAATTTAAAATAATCATTATGAAACCAATCTATTTAAAACTTATCGCAGTTCTTTGCTCTGTATTTTTAGTGCTGGGATGTATAGAGATAGAAGAACAGGTATCAATAAAAAACAATGGTTCCGGAAAGTACAGCGCGGTGATAAAAATGCCGCAGATGAAACAGATGATGGAACTTGCCAGGTCTATGGAAGAGGAAAAAGGCGGGTCGAGCACAGAAAACCCTATGGGCGAGATGCAGACGAAATTTGATGAACAAAAGCAGAAAATGGAGAAGATCCCGGGAATCACCAATTTCAGTACTGTTTTTGATACCGCAAATTTTGTCATAACTGTAAAGTTTGATTTTGCGAATGTGGCAGCGTTGAATAAATGTTTAAATGCATTTAAGACGGAAGAAAGCGAAGAGGGTGAAGAAGTAAAGAAAGAAGATAAGGTTATCTATACCTATGCCAACAAAGTTTTCAATATCAAGGCTTCCTCATCTTTCGCAGACTATGATAGTATTGCGGCAGATGATACTATGGCGTTGGAAATGATGAAAGATATGAAATATACCGGTAGTTATAAATTCGAAAGCCAAATAAAGAGTCATACCAATAAGTCTTATGTTTTAGGAAAAGATAAGAAAAGCTTAACGGTTTCTGCCACAGTTGCTGATCTTGTGAGAAAGAAAATAAAACTGGAGGATAAAATAACCCTGCAATAATTATCATTTAATGATAATCGAAAACGATTTGTGCTTAAACCATTTGTAAACAACGGCGGTTTAATGTATAAATCGTTTTTTTATGAAGAAGAATTTTAATATTCCCGCTAAGGTAATCTATGTATGCTGTGGTAGTAAGTGTAAAAAGGCAGGAGGGAAAGAGTTAAAGAAATTTTTCAAAGACCGCCTGAAGTCTTTAAATATGAAAGAGATCAGGGTGATTAAAACAGGTTGTACAGATAATTGTAAATTTGCACCTGTGGTTTGTGTGCAGCCTGAGAACAGATGGAATTTCTTAGTAGATGAAATTAAGGCCAAAGAAATAATTAAAGATCAGGTAATAGAAATACATGAAAAAAGCTCTTAGAATTTCCAAGAGCTCTATTGTCATGCTGAGCGTAGTCGAAGCATTGATTCTAAAATAGATTAAGCCATTTTGAATCGTGCTTTATTCTTTTTCTCTCAAATCGAGAATTTTTTTATCTACCATATACAGGCCCATGCCATCTGAGCCGATAAGCTCAAGTAATTCAAGCGCTCTTCTCGCCCATTTTTCTTCCTCCATCTGCTCTTCAAGAAACCACTGAAGAAATTTTATAGTTGTATAATCTTTTACTTTGTAGCATCTGTCCACAATGCGGTTAATGGATTGCGTATTATTGATCTCCTGTTCCAGTGCCTGCTCAAAAACACTTTTCAGGGAATCAAAGTCATGAATAAGATTGGAAATATCGGGAGACACCGCACGTCCTCCTACTTCATTCACATATTTGAAAATTTTCATCATATGCTCTCTTTCTTCCGCTGACTGCTGATAAAAAAATTCTGCACTATTGACAAAGCCATGTGAATTGCACCAGGAAGCCATTGCGAGATACATGGCGGAAGCAGTAGCTTCCTGTTTTACCTGAGCATTCAATTCCTGTTCTATTTCTTCAGCGAGAGAAGTTTTTAATCTTAGAATATCTTTCATATTATTTCGGTTTACCCCTACACATAATTAACCTTGAACAAAACAGTTAAGTTTTACCGTGTCAGGAAATAATGAAACCTGGGAAGAATGAAAAGGTTGGAGTATCAAAATTAAGCCATAGCTACATGGAGTCTTTCTTTAAGAATGCTGTTTAGCTGAAGCATGGCTTTGCCGCCCGCTAAAAGTTCCTTAAACTCAATAATTTGAGGAAGTGAAAGCACATAAATTCTGTCTGAACCACAAGGGTTTACAATTTCCATGTCGCAGCAGTTTTCGGAATTGCAGATCATGGAAGCCAGATCGATTTTATCGATGAGCTTTTTAAGTGCTAAAAAGCAGGCAAATTTATAAGGGGTGAGATGGCCGGCAAACTCCACATAGAAGCACAGGTCCTTGTCGCACTGATAGATGCAACCGGATTTTGTCCTGAAAAGCTCCTTAAAATCGCTGGAAATGGTCATAATCTTTATAAAGATATCACTTGTTTAGAATGATTCCAAATAAAAACAATAAATAGACAATTAAAATTCGGGTTAGAATAAATAAAGAATAAAATTTTCTGGAATGCTAAAATTTGTCATCTCGACGTCAGGAGAGATATGGGACGATTTAGCTTATCCAGGATTTCTCCTGACGTCGAAATGACAAATAGTTAATGAGATTCTATTCTGTATAGAACACCCTCTTTACCCTTTCACTTACTTTTGTAAGAATTTCATAAGGAATGGTCCCGATCTGTTTTGCCAGGTCAGAGATCGGAAGCTCTTTTCCAAAAATGATCACTTCATCTCCTTCTCCAGCATGAACACCGGTAATGTCTACCATGATCATATCCATACATACATTACCTATCACCGGGCATAGCTTGCCATTTACATATACTTTCCCTACTCCGTTGCTGAATCTTCTGTCGTAACCATCGGCATATCCTATGGCTATAGTTGCGGTAGTGCTGTCCCGGGCAACTTTTCCTTTACGGCTGTAGCCGACAGTATCACCTGCTTTTACGTGTTTGATCTGAGAGATAATGCTTTTTAAAGTGCCTACGGTCTGAATTTCTTTCTGGAATTCGCCACTTGCTTCTATTCCGTAAATTCCAATTCCCAGTCTTACCATGTCCAACTGACCTTCGGGATACTTGATGATGCCTGCGGAGTTCAGGGCGTGCTTCAGAAATTTATAACCAATTTTTTCCTCTATGAAGGCTGCCGATCTGATAAATTTGTCCAGTTGTTCTCTGGTGAAGGCGCTGTGCTCTTCTTCATCAGCACCGGCGAGATGCGTGAAGGCGCTTGCGACTTGCAGCAACTGAGATTGTTTCAATATCTGAGTAAGTTCTTTAAGTTCATGCTCTTCAAATCCCAATCTGTGCATACCCGTATCGATTTTAATATGAATTTTAGAAGAGATCTCATGAGCATTAAGAAACTCT
>JAIERY010000131.1 GCA_019746425.1 Cytophagaceae bacterium | reverse complement strand
TCACTCTGGTTGAAGGGAAGTCTTTCAATAAAAATTCCAAGCTGCAATATTTCTGCTTCTGCTTTTTTGATGCCTGCCTCATGAAGGTTCCAGTAAGGGTTGTCTTCGGTAGGAGTAGGAATTAAAACAGCGAACACATATTTCTTTTTGGAAACAAGACACCTCGCAATAATATTGGGTTGATAATTTAACTCTTCAATAACCTTCAGCACCTTCTCTTTGGTTGCCTGCGCTACACCCGAACGGTTATGCAAAACCCTGTCTACTGTGCCAATAGACACGTTGGCCAGTTTGGCTATCAGCTTTATTCCGGATTGAGGATCTTTCTTTTCGATGGTATTGGATTTTTTTTACAAACATATCTAAAATCTTATAAATCTTAATTTTTTTCTTGCTTTCAGGATTTGTTTTGTGTACGTACACTAAAAGAAATTAACTACGGAGGAAAAGACAATCTTTAGCAAGTTATGTCAACTTTCTGACCTACCTGGGCCCTCTTTTTGTATCAATTTCCCGAATGATAATGGTTTCATCCAATGGAATACTATCGCTTTGAATCTTATAGATATCTTTTACTCCTACCATAATCGTAGAAGAATTAGTTACAGTATCAACAAAATTGAAATTAGTGTCCAGGGAATTATTTAAAATCAGATAAAAGGTCGTGAGCTCTTTTTTACTAAACCTTTATATTCTATGCCAATCATAAGGATCATCAAAGCAATCACAGCAGCTTGTAAAGAAGCAGGAAAAGAAGAAAAAGACTATTACCTTTATACAGAATTTCATGTACGATTTTTTTTATTTTATCATCTCGTATTATTCCAATAATGCCATACTTCAATCCCAATTTAGATTGGGATTGAAGTATGGCATTATATTGCTATGAGGGTAAACAAAATTATACATCAGTCTTGCTCCAAATTGTCCCATTCGGGAATTTATAATCTGATAAACTTTTTTATCTTCGAAATTAGCTATATAAATAAGCTTAGAATTATTTGAATTTAGATAAAATCTATTTCTAAAAGAAACAGAAAACTGATCGTCGAAATTGTAATAATATTTAAAATTAATGGAAGGAATTAATATTGAATATTTAAAATAAGATTCAGCTCTTTTAAAGTTATTATATAAATTGACTGATGAGTAAAATTTAAATGAATTATTCTGAACTGTGAAATTATCCTGAGCCTTACACTTAAAAGATGCAAGGAAAAATATTATAAATAGCGCAGTATTTTTAATATTAGTAATCATATAACAATTTTTGATCCTACCTCACGATAATTTTTTCATATAGGCTTTCAGAGTTATTTCGGAAATTAATAAAGTAAACCCCTTCTTGAAGATCGCTTATATTGATTAAAGTATCGAATTTACCTTCCTTTAATTTCTGTCCACTAGTAGAGTAAATAGAATAAGTTTGTATTTCAAAAGATGCTTTTACAAAGATAAATTCTTTTGAAGGATTAGGATAGATAATAATAGATTCATGTTCATATTTACTTTTTGACTGTAAGGAAAGTGTCACATTGTCTCCCACTGTATTCAATGTTTCATTTGTAATTACAGGAACATTAAAATCAAAATATATTCCTGCTTTATTTTTAATTTCCGTACCGTCTATGTTCCCAGGATTTTGTTTAATTCTGTAAGTTAAATATCCATGACTTAATGGCTCATTTCTATTGCTGTCAGGAAGTAAGATATTATCAAATGTACATATTATCTCACGATGATTTTTATTAATACTTAAAGAATAGTCATGGCTTGCACCAATCATTTTTAATGAAGCTAAATCTAAATCTGCATCAATTGTGTCCCGAATTATAACAGTAAAAGCTGTATCTGTTCCGGTATTTTGAAAAGTTACGGTATAATTTAAAATATCATCTGAATAAATATAATGTTCTGCTCCAATCCCTATAGGATCAACTACTTTTTCATTTGGATCGAAGGAACCTCCAACATTTATCAAATACACATAACCTCCTCCTGTATTAGGAAAAGCCTGTAGTTCAAGTTCAGTTCCTAAAGGTGTTGAAGGAGATACTGTAAAGAATAGTCTTATGATTTGCTCTTCACCTGGATCAAGATTGCTATAACTAAAAGTTAACGACCGTGTGGAACTATTATGACTATCTTCAGCCGGATTGGAATTTATATAAGTCAGATAGCTATCATATTCAAGCAGAATATTCCCATTTAAAGTATTAGTCCCAAAGTTTTTCAAATGAAGATCATACTGAAGCATAAATCCTGGCCTGGCTGGGCTTGAACTGAAAAACAGGGATAATTCATCTAAAAAAAACAAGGTTGTAATTCCAAAATCATTATTATATGAGGTATCAGAAGAAATAGTAACAGTATATGTTCCATTGGAGGTTGGAAAAGTTTGAGCAGTATTTGAACTGGGAACTGCTTTTACAATATAGGTTCCATTTACTACCGGTATTTGATAATTACCATTAGTATCTGTTACACCGAAATAATTATACCCCACAGGAGTTGTATTTACCAGGACATTTTGCTTTCCCAACTCTCCATTATCCTGTATACCATTACCGTTAACATCATCAAATACAAATCCTTTAATTAATCCCTGAGCCGGACAGCCGCCCCATGTGATTGTGCGCTGATCTGTAGTAACACAAGCACTGGCATCGGTAATTTGTAAGGCGAGGTCAAAAACACTTGCTGTCATATCAGCAGCACTAAGATTATATACCGCATTAAATACAGTATCGCTCGGAGTGAAGCTTCCTGTTCCAGTAGTTAGCCATTTATACTTTAAAGCTCCAATACCTGAACCAGATCCATTTAGCTTTATACTATTTCCGGTACAAAGTGTAGTGTCTGCTCCCGCATTAGCTGAGCATTGAGAATATGCTTGATTTTTTAAAAATAGAAAAAGAATGAAGGCGAAAAAATGATAATTTCTCATAATAAGAGTAATTTTTCCAATTAATTATATACGAAAACTGAATATAATAAGTTCTTGCATATTTTTTAGAAGATTACATCACTTAAATACTGAATCTGCACAAATTTTCCTCCTCAAGTGTATCTGATTGTCGTAGATTCAAGTTTTTTTTAAATTCCTTCTCCATTTCAGATTCAAATTCTTTAGAAAAGCATTGAGAAAAGGCACTATAACTCATCATGGAAAATGCCATTAGTTCTATTATCACTGTGTGCATTTCCATGGGCATCATTGCTTTGATATTTGTAACGCTGGATAAAGAACTCATCAAACTTCTTATCAATGATAATTCAGTGATCGTAATCGGTGTTTCTATTTTCATATTATTCATTTTTTTATTTAAAATATAGGGTTGTTATACGAAAATATTTAAGACATTAAGTGTAGATGTATTTATTGCAGACTTAAGCGCGCGTTCACATCTCCGTTGGGAATAATAAATTGCACGGCTTTTGGAAAGCAGGCGGCGTTAAAAAGAGCGATTAACAGAAAGATTTTTTTCATAAAGGGAAATAAAATTCACTAAAAGAAATTTATGATAATTCATGGGAATTTCTTCTTTTTCATGGAGACATATGGTGGACAAAAATCAACAGTAAACAGTAGCAGGCTCCATGTTAATACAGGGTTTCATTATTCTTAAATAAATCTGGAAATTTTATTATCTTCATTATCTTTTTCTCTAAAATTATCAAATTGAGGTTCCGGATTTTTATATCTTTTATTTTAACCCTTGTTTTTTTTAAAGGATTCGGTAATGCTATTATTGCGGTAAAAGATACCGCCGATGAATATATCACTCCCAGGTTTATGCAAATCCTGGAGGATCCCAAAAAAGAATGGAGCTTTGAGCAAATATCTTCCCCTTCATTTGCAAATAAATTTGTTCAGAATACCGCTGAGCTTCCTCTCAACCTTAATACCTTCTCCGCCTATTGGGGGAAACTTGTAATTGAAAATAAATCCAATCTTACTTCAGATTGGGTAATGGAATTTCCGGATCAAAGAATGGATCGTGTTGAATTGTATATTCCGGATTCAAATGGCTCCTATAAAAAATATTCATGTGGCGATGGAATGCCTTTTGATCAAAGAATTTATAATCACAAGAATTGCGTATTTCAGATTCCCAATACAAGAGACCTGGTTCAGATTTATTATTTCAGAATCGAGGCGGAAAATGTAGGAACATTTACCAGTTGGATAAGATCGGATAAGCATTTTAAATATTATGCCTTTAATGAATACATAACACTAGGCCTTTATTATGGAATCGTGGTGATCATGGTGGTTTTGAACTTCTCACTATTTATAAGCATCCGCGACCGCTCTTATATTTACTATGCTTTATATGTGATCAGCATAGGATTATTTTCTCTATTTCAGAATGGGATAGGATTTCAATATCTGTGGTCCAATATGCCGGAGCTGAATAACAATGGAAGGTCTTTTGGAATTTTTTCACTCGTGGTCTGGCAGATGATGTATACCAGGAGCTTCCTTAATCTTCAAAGGTATGCGCCCTTTATCAATAAACTAATTATCTTTTTTCTTATAATCCGGGTAGCGATATTCCTTATCGGATATTTTTTCTCAGAGCCATTGTTCCTTTACCTTCCTATAGACAATGTTCCGTTGTTCCTTTCATTCCTGGCGGGGATTATGGCTTATAGAAATGGATTTAAATCAGCCAGATTTTTCCTGCTTGGTTTTAGTATGCTGTTTTTCGGATTTGTAGTGCATAGCCTTGCCAATATAGGCCTTATTCCCAATGGTATCATTACGGTGTATGCGCATGACATAGGCGGATCTCTCGAAATGATTTTTCTGTCACTCGCGTTTGCTGATAAGCTTAAAATGGAAAAAAGCGAGAAGGAAATAGCTCAATCCAAAATTTTCGAAGAATTACAGCGTAATGATGAACTGAAAAGTAAAATTATTAAACAGCTGATAGTAAATGATATTGAAGAAGAAAGAGTAAATAAGGAATTAGAGGAGAAGGTGAAAGAGAGAACAGTGGAAGTAAGTTTGGTGAACGAACAGTTAAAGCAGCATTCGGAAGAAATAAGCAGAATTAATACGATGCTTAAATCACAGAATGAAGATCTTAAAGAGAATATCACTGAAATAGAAAGCGCTACTGTAACCAACAAACAAATAGGACAAATGGAATTCAATTCAATTTATCCTAATGAAAGCGCTTGCTTAAGATATTTGCATGATTTAAAGTGGGGAAATGGATTCAAATGTAAGAAATGTAATCATGACCAGGGAGTCGAAGGGAAGGATTTATTCTCGATGCGATGCACTAAATGCAATTACCTCGAATCGGTTACTTCAAATACTTTGTTTCATGGATTGAAGTTCCCGATTCAAAAAGCTTTTTACATTTTATTCTCGGTGATAACAGAAAAAAATAATCTGACAATGGATGAGCTTTCGGATATAACCGGAGTAAGGAGAAATACCTGCTGGAGCTTTAAACAAAAAATTACGGCAAGAGCGGATGAATTAGAAAAAGAAGATAAAGAACCTAGTTGGAAAAATATTATTTTAAATGAGGAGTAATTTCAAGTTAACATATCGCATGCTATCCGAAAGTGGTTTAAATAAGAAACCGATCCGTTTGGTATTGTTATTATTCCTGATCTGTTCTAAAACATTGGGACAGGACACTATATATATAAGAGAAAATGCCGATCAGTATTTTATTAGCGGCAAGAATTTGGCTATTGTCGAGGACACTAAAAAAATATACACTATTGATTCTGTAGTTTCCGGGAAATTAAATTCTTTGTTCCAGCAGGCAGGCAAGACTGATGATGCCCGGTTGCAGAAGTCAAATACAGGCTCTGCCTATTGGTTAAAATTTCAAATAGTTAACAAAGAGAAAAATCCTCGTAACTGGATCATTGAATTTCCTGATGAACACGCTGATAATATTGAGTTTTATACAGCTGACGCTAAAGGAAATTTTATAAAGAAGACTGCCGGCGATCAGTTTCCTTTTAAAACCCGAACATACAATCACAAGAATTTTGAATTTAAAATTGATTTAGCTCCTGATAAGGTTCAGACTTATTATGTAAGAATCCAGGGGCAGCATCCCATTACATTGCTGGCGTGGATCAGGTCTGATGAGAAGTTTACCGGCTATGCCTTGAACGAGTATATTGTACTTGGAATGTTTTATGGGCTTGTACTGTTGATGGCTACCTTCAACTTTATTCTATTTATATACATTAGAAATACTTCCTATATTTTTTATGTCTTATATGTAATAGGAATCGGCTGGTATTCTTTGTCCAGGAATGGACTAGGTTTCCAATATTTATGGCCACAGAACCCGGAATGGAATAACACTATTATATATGTAGCGATTTTCTTCGCGGTGGTTTTCCAGCTTCTTTATACTCAAAGCTTTTTGAAGCTCAAGGAAAACGCTCTTTATATAAATAAAATTTTCAACTACTTTATATTAGTAAGGGTCGTCATATTTTTAACAGGCTATTTTATTTACAGACCCTTGCTGACTTTTTTACCACTGGATATTATCAGTCTCCTGCTTTCATTTTGCGCCGGTGTGATTGTTTTTAGAAATGGATATAAACCTGCGAGATTATTTTTACTGGGATTCGGATGTTTGTATTCCGGTTTCATTGTTGAGAGCCTGGAAAGTATGGGACTTATTCCGAATGGAATATTGCAGGTGTATGCGACCGATATCGGAGCATCTTTTGAAATGTTGTTTTTGTCACTCGCTTTTGCCGACCAGCTTAAGGTGGAGCGCAAGGCAAAGGAGCTTGCCCAACTGGATAGTATCCGCGAATTGAGAAGGAATGAAACTTTTAAAAAGATTGAGATAAAAAAGCTGGAAGAAAATAAAGCCATTAAAAATAAAATCAAGCTCGAGCTTGACACTAAAGTGCTTGAGCGGACAAAGGAGTTGAACGAGGCCAACCAGATGCTTATAGCCAGGGCGGAAGAAGTGAATAAGCTTAATTCCAAAATTGATATTGACAATAGTCAGTTGAAAAATAATATTAAAGAATTAATAAAGGGAAGGGTTACACAGGAAAGCATAACGCTCGAAGCATTCAGTAAAATTTTTCCTGATGAGTCCGCATGTTATAAATATATAAGCAATCTTAAATGGAAGCAGGGATACAAATGCAGAAAATGCGGCAATCAGACTTATAGCAACGGGTTAGAGCCATATTCCAGGAGATGCGCCAGTTGTAATTACATTGAATCCGCGACTTCCAATACACTTTTTCATAAATTGAAATTTCCAATCTCCAAAGCCTTTTACATGCTCTTCCTTATAAGCAGGAACAGTAAGATTACTATTGATGAGCTTTCCACAGCGCTCAACCTGAGAAGAAATACCTGCTGGAATTTCAAGAATAAAATTCAGAATAGTATTGCTGCAAATAATAAGGAAGACTTAGGCAGCGATATTAAAGACTGGGATCTGCTTATAATTAATCCTCCTTCTTTTAAAGAGGAGGACACGGGAGAATAATTTGAGCCCGATTTTTTTTATTATTTAGTATATCACTTTTAACCATTCAAACCTATGAAATCATTTAAGCCACGATATGTTAAACGGTATTATCTATCTCGGACACACAAAGCAATAATTCCTTTGTCTAGGAAGTATATCTTTACTCCTTTAGGACATATATGTCAGGCTAATTTCTAAATAGCAGAAATCATAAAGAAGCCGTCATTGCGAGGGCAATGACAGCTTCTTAAAAAGAAAATGCAAATAGTTTTTAGACAATTGGAATAATGAAATGCCCGAAGCAATCCGTTAATTTAGAGTTGGTCAGTTTCAAACAAATCATTCCATTCAGGATTTATTTTATTTATTAAAGCTATTTATCCTCCCTTTATCTACTTCTCTCTGGCAATAGCTTCTTCAATACAATGAAATGTTTCATAATAAACTAACTTATAGATATTATATTTTGAAGTAAAACTATTCCGATGTTTCTTTTCCCTATGATCCACAGTTCTTGAGAAGAGATCAGAAGTTACTCCGTGTATAAAGTAGTATGATTTTTATTGGTCAGAATATAAACGCATCCTCCCTTTTCCATAGCTGAATGTAATGAAGAGATAAAAATACAGAAAAATCAGACGGATTGCTTCACCCTTTTCTTAATTAAGGTCTGATGTTATTTTAATTTTTACTGTAAGAAAAGGGTTTGCAATGACGGCTAATTTTAATTTATGTGATAATATTAAGATTTCTTAACCTGACGTACGTCTTTAGAAGTTCAGGGGCTCTAAACTTTACCCACCCTCTTAAATAAATACAATTATTTAAAAAAACACCGGAAATATATACGGTGGGAAATTTTTTTACCGAACCGATATGAAAAAGTAAATCTTTTAAAAAAAGTCCGTTTGGTAAATAAAATACCCAATTTTTGAAATAGTAGTTAAGCGAGATAAATTGTTGATTTATCAGCTTGAATTGTCGATTTTAGAGCATTTATTCTTTCAATAATTATAAAAGTCCTGTGTTTCTAAGTTTACTTTGTGAAGAACATTTGAAATTATTCACAAGAAATCGCTTAAAACTATGGGACACCTTTTTAAAACACTTTTGCTGGCAACGTTTTTACTGCCATACGTCTGTAAATCTCAGAATTTATGGACCCTGGGTGGAAGAGCCTACGATTTCAATAGTCAGGGTGCAGTTTATAACCCTGCCTATACTGGTCCTCCCGACAGAACCGGACCTTATGATGGAGGATTTGTAGATCAGGCTACAGCGGGGGCATGTTTCAATACTCAGTGCGGCGATGCAAGCTTCAATGTCAACCCTTCAAAAGTTACCCATGTAAGTGCGTTCAAACTTACCAACGATGTTGCCGGCACCGGCTCACCCCAGTTTGCTTCACAGGTATGGCAAAATAATTCTATCAACATTAACAATCCCTTCGATATGACATTCCGTGTTTTTTTGGGTTGCAGAAATATCTCTGGTGGTGATGGTATGATTTTCGTGTTGAGCAGCACTCGCGCTACTCCGGGAAGCTCTTCCGGAGGAGGAAATCTGGGATATGTCGGTATAAATAATTCTGTAGGAATTGAATTTGATACTTATAGAAACGCTATTAATAATGATCCTGTAGAAACTGTTCTAAATTCTACCGATCATGTAGCGATTGTACGAAACGGATCTGTCGCTCATCCCGCTGTTCCATCCGGTGTGTTTCCTAATGGCGATGGTCCTTTTAATTTTCCTAATGCGATAGGAGGAACAGGTGATGGCAATATTGAAGATTGCCTGGTGCACATAATAAGAGTAACATGGTCTGGTACTCCTTCCAATCAGCTTACCGCATATTTCGATGGCACGTTGGTTATAAAAAGCACAGTAGATGTAGTAAGTACCTTGGGTACAAGCAATGCTTACTGGGGATTCACTTCCGGAACTCAGGGAAACGCGAACGAACAATGGTTTTCTTATAATGGAACAGTCACTCCTCCGGCACTGCCTTACGATTGTCTTACCGGAGGAACAGATGTCGCGGGATGCAATCAGGTGATGCCTGTTGAATATTTATATTTTGAAGCAAACGCGATCAATGAAAAAGTAAAACTCGACTGGGCTACTTCAAACGAAATTCAGAACAATTATTTTACAATTTTCCGCAGCAATGATTTAACTAACTGGGAAGAGGTAGGTAGGGTAAATGGCAATGGAAATTCTACTATCACTACTACATATAATTTTATAGACAATAATCCCCGTTACGGAATAAATTATTATAAATTAATTCAGACTGATGTCGATGGTAAAATGAATCAGACAGAAATTGTAAAAGCTACAATTGCTCGCTTAGATATTCTAGTGTTCCCTAATCCTGCTTCAGATCAAATCACAGTATCCATTAAAGATGTTTCAGGCGAAGTGATAATTCAATTGTATGACGCATTGGGAAAAAATGTTTGCAGTGAAACGAGAGTACAAAAGAATGAGCATGGAGGATATTTAATTTCTCTTAACGTACTTGCAAACGGTGTATATGTTTTAAAAGTAAATGATGAAAATTCTCATTACGTTGTTCCTGTGATTGTAAAAAAATAAACCACCATGTACATAATATACCTGTATAAGAGAATTTATATTCAGCTGGAGCGTAATAGTTTTTATTGGAAGATACTCTTGCTCCTATTGATAATATTTTTATCCCGGAATATTCATGCTCAGCCTGGCGGTTATGGAACTACTGCCGATCCTGGGGCAGTTCCTAAAAGAACTGCCGCACTTGCAACGGCAAAGATTCCTACCAATGACTGGTGGAGCTCTCTTGCATGGGGATATTATAGCGGAAATTTTTCCGGTGAATTGTATGCGGATCCGCTCTCTTTTCAAACAACTGCCGGAGGCTTGGGAGTGAGGGGACAAAGAAATCCTGCTGTCGGCTCTTATGATTATTTCTATGATGACAATACCGGTATACCGATTGATTTCACCGTTGGATTAAATGGGTTAAACGCGGGCGGTACCAACGTAGATGCTTTTTCCGACTGGACTGTTACTGCCGACTGGAATGACGGAAGCAGGAATCTAAAAGCTACTATTGGTCACGGACTTCCCTTTGCTTACTTCACCAGGAGTAATACTGCTTCAAGCGCGGTTATAAATTTTAATTCTGCTCCTTCCGCTGTCTGGGGAAGTGGCAATACTTATGGCGTTACAGTGAATGGAGTTTATTATGGATTGTTTGCGCCTACCGGTTCAACATGGAGCGGAACAGGAGGATCAAACTGGAGTTCAACACTCAATGGGCAATTGTATTTTTCTGTCGCCCTACTTCCGGATAATTCTCTCGCTACGCTCAATTATTATAAGAATTATGCATTCGCATTTATTACAGACACTCAGGTGAGTTGGAATTATAATCCGACTTCCGCTGATCTCATCACTAGTTATACAGCCACTGTAACAGCCAAAGAACCTGGACAGAATACCCCTATTATGGCTTTGTACAGACATCAGTGGCTGTATACTTCTGATGTACTAACCTCTTATGTTTATACTCCCACTGCAAGAGGTGAAATGAAAGTTGTTGCCGCTACAAATTTTTCAACAACAATGAAATTTAATGGTGTATTGCCTGCATTGCCTAAGCATGAAACTACAGCAGCATATATTACCAATCTGGACGGGCATATTAATGCTGCAATTGCAGGTCCGCCTGCGGGCGATTCTTACAATGCAGGGAAATGGTTGGGAAGACTTGCTCAGCTTGTGCAATTAGCTGAACAGGAAGGAATCGCGACTTCGGCCAGGCACACTTCCTTTCTTAATTCCATGAAGACAGAATTACAGGACTGGTTCACAGCAGGAGGTAAGGAGTTCAGATATAATACTACATGGGGAGTGCTGTCACCTTCTTCGGATATTTTCGGAGAGCGCACACAGGTCAACGATCACCATTTTCATTATGGATATTTTATTCATGCCGCCGCGATCATAGCAAGATACGATCAGGCATGGGTTTCTACTGCGGCAACCGGATGGGGCGGTATGGTGGAGGCACTTATTAAAGATGTTGCGAATTGGGATGTTGTTGCCGATAACAGGTTTCCCCGGTTAAGAAATTTTGATCCTTATGCCGGACATAGCTGGGCAAACGGTCATGGCAGCGGTTGGATGGGTAACGATCAGGAATCAACCTCCGAATCAATAAATTTTTCCACCGCTTTAATATTGTGGGGAGCAAATACCTGTAACAATACTATACGTGATCTGGGAATTTACATGTATACCAATGAAGTCGCTGCTATAGAACAATATTGGTTCGATATTAATAACAGTGTTTTTCCTGCCGGCTACAATCAGGCGGTGATCGCGATCCTCAGAGGAAATGGCGGACAGTATTCCATTTTTTGGGATCCTCCGGGAAATAATGTATCGGAAATTCATGGAATAAATTTATTGCCTGTCACGGGTGGCTCTTTATACCTGGGGAGAAACCCTGCTTATATAAATACATTCCTGAATGAAATGCACACAGGTTCTGATATGGGAGGTATCAATGGAATGTGGAGAGATATATTCTGGGAGTATGAAGCATTTACACAAACAGGAACTTATAATGCTTCAGCTGCGGTCGCGCGCTTTAACGCTAACAGCGGTTATACTCCTGAACCCGGAGAATCAAAAGCGCACACTTATCATTGGGTAAATAATCTGAATAAGCTCGGGCAACTACATACAGTAAATGGCAATGTACCTACTTCAGCTACATTTATTAAGTCAGGCACCATTTGTTATGTGGCATTCAACCCGCCATGTAATGGAACCACTACTGTTTCATTTTCCAATGGCGCTTCCATGAGCGTTGCATCCAATGAATTGAAGGTAATGTGTGGCCTTCCTCTACCCGTAGAACTTATAAATTTTGACGGCGCATTCTATCCTCATCAATCAGCAATATTTTTAAAATGGACAACAGCTTCGGAAAAAAATAATCTTGGATTTGAAATTTACAGGAAGGAAAAATATGATAACACTCAGGATTATATATTATTGTCAGGTTTCAAATCTGATCAGAGCCTGAAGGGAAAAAATAATACCAATGATGTGACCAACTATACTTTTTGGGATTATGCCACTGAAGAGGGAAAAGAATATTTATATAAGCTGGTCAATGTGGATGTCGACGGTAAGTCTTACGAAAAAATTATTGATGTTACAATCGATAATTTATCTTCTGATATAGTGCTTAATAATTACCCCAATCCCTTTACTGATAGAACTATAATTGAATATCAATTGCCATCAGGTGAAAATTATCAGAATATAAAAATAAGTGTACTCGATATTCATGGAAAAGAAGTTTCCGTGTTTAAGAATTTAACCTCAAGCAAATTTTCTTTTATCCCGGAAAATTTAAATGCTGGTATTTATTACTGCTTATTGATGGTAAATGATATTGCTGTAAAAATTAATTATATGGTCATAATTAAATAAGGTATGCAAAAAATATTTAACGCTTACAAAATCCATTACACCATACCTGCTATCAAAACAGGTTTGATAAATGTATCCATTGAAATACGGGATTTATTAGGCCGTATTGTCAAGACGCTTTTAGAAGAGGCGCGCACGTCAGGGACCTATGACCTGTATTTTGATCTTTCTTCTATTCCTCCCGGAATCTATTTCTATGTGATAAGAATCAATGAGAAAATATTTGAGTGCCGTTGTATTAAAATTGGTTAGTTTTTATTTAAAAAAAATCTATTGTATGAATCAGAAATTTCTTTCCCGCCTTGTTTTATTTATTGGAGCTTTCTTTATTTTTTTAAAAATGAATGCAGCTACTTTTATAGTAACCAATACTTCTGTGGGTGGTGTCGCCGGTTCTTTATACAAAGCTATTAACGATGCAAACACGTCGCCCGGGACTGATATAATTCAGTTTGCTATTCCCGGAGCCGGCCCATGGATCATTGGTATGCCTGGAAGTCCATTGCCTAATATTACAGACCCTCTCACAATTGATGGTGAAACTGGAATTATGGCTTCCTGTGCATCCCCACAACAAATTTATCTGGATGGTACAAACGGCACAGGTTCTGTGCTCACTATTTTAGGCGCATCGGCAAACGGCACTATTATTAAAGGCCTATATATATACAACGCAAGAGCGGCAGGAATATCTGTAGTTAACTCAAATAACAATTCAATTTTAAACAATGTAATTTCTGGAAATTTGGGATGTGGTATTTATATGGATGGCGCGGACTTAAATATAATTGCCGGTAACAAGATAGGAACCAATATTGGCGGTACTGCCGCGGGGCCGGGAAACAGACAACATGGAATTTATATGTACTCCGGTTGTAACAATAACACCATTGGCGGAATTACTTCCTGTGAGAGGAATATTATCAGTGCCAACGGTACTGTAGTAGGAGCAATAGGTAGTGGAGTTTCATTAGAAAATAATGGTGGTGTAAGTTCGGGAGGCAATACAATTATTGGAAATTACATAGGAGTAGATATTAATGGAGCAAATGCGTTAGGCAATAAAGAGCATGGCATTACGCTATATGGTTCACCCAATTGCACGATAGGGGGAAATGGGGCGGGACAACAAAATATTGTTTCATCAAATTCAGTTCATGGGATTATTTTACAGGGAGGATCTGGCATGACAGTTATTAAAGGCAATTTTATCGGTACAGATATTACGGGAACTCTTGCAAGAGGAAATGGAGTAATCGGTGTTGTGATTAAAGAATCCGGTAGTTCAGTATTTGGGGGCACGCTTTCTAATGAAGGAAATTTAGTTGCCTCAAGTTTAGGAGAAGCGGGATTATTGATAGTAGCAAGCAGCAACATTATTATAAAAGGAAATTATATCGGCACTAACAGCGCTGATTATAATTTAGGAAATGGGAATGGAAGTGGTGGAGGAATTGTAATCAGATCCGAAGGTTTAGGCGCTACTATTAATAATGAGATAGGAGGGACATCGGCCGCTGAATCAAACAGGATAGCTTATAACATAGGGCACGGGATAGCAATTACGGATGCCCCTTCCAATAAAAATCCTATACGGAGGAATAGTATTTATTGTAATACCCTTAAAGGAATTCATTTAAATGCGCTGGGTAATAATAATTATGGAAGACCGACCATCACCTCTTTCACCGGCCCTAATACAATTAATGGTACAATACCTGTTGCCGGCGCGGATGTCCAGATATACATGGATAATAACTGTGGCACCTGCCAGGGCCGAACTTATCTGGGTACTGTAACTCCTGTAGGTACAGCATGGTCGTTTGCCCATCCTTCCATCACCTCTTTTATTAATGTTACGGCTACGGCCACAGAACCGGGTGGGGGTATAAATAAAAATACCTCTGAGTTTGCGGTTTGTCTTGGTGTCCTGCCTGTAGAATTAATTTTTTTCGAAGTGACTTCAGATAATAACTTTGCTGTTCTTCGCTGGGTGACTTCTTCTGAAAAGAACAATAAATATTTTGAGGTTTTAAAAAGCATTGATGGCCTCAGCTGGGAAACAATTGGTCAGGTAGAAGGAACGGGTAATTCAGATCAGCAAAGCTACTATGAATTTAAAGATGCAGCTTCTGATGTATCTGTAATTTATTACAGGCTGAGGCAAAAAGATTTTAATGGGGATGAAAGCCTAAGTGAAATTAAAGTATATAAGAAAGATATTGTCAAGGAAGTTAAAAACATAATAAAGCTTACATATGAAAAAAATAATGAGAATAATATTGACTTGATTGTCCTGAATTTAGAAAATGAAAGTTTTGTAACCGAAGTAATCATTACGGATAACTTAGGAAGAATTATTTTAATGCAGTCAAAACTTATGCATGCTGGCATGAATACTATTGAATTAGATTTTATACCATTAGCATCCGGAATATATATCCTCAATATCCTGTCAGATAAAGTCAGGATTGAAAGGGTTGAAAAGTAGTGATTAAGCTTTCAGGTTTTTTTTAAGTCTTGCCTGATTGGTTCAAACTCCGGCACCTCTCGTCTGTTTTTTTATGAGATAATTACTAATTTTTACCAAATTACCCAGAAACCGGTTCGAACTTGAACACCGCAGTTTCACAAACGGGAAAAGATCAAAATTATTTTGATCTTTTCCCGTTTAACTATCATAACCATAAGTCAAATAGTCAAATTTACCTTAGCAATAAGACAGATCATTCATTTTTATATTTCTTAAAAAATAAATAATATATCTTTCTGAAAACAGAACTCTTTTCCAGGAAGAAAACCATTAAAGTAGTAATAACAGTAGTACACAGTATAACGGAAAATGTAATGGTCTGAATAATTTCTCCTCCAGGTATTTCTTCCTGTAATGGAAGTGATGCAAGGACGGCAGCGCCTAATCCCTTAGGAATCATTGCGGCCATGAATGAAGCGTCTCTTCTGGTTATATTTTTTCTGACAGAAAAATTTACAATCGGAATCCGGGCCAGGAAAAGTATACCGGTAATTATTAATCCTACTATTAATAATGTTTTTTCAGTAAGGTTTATGCTTACACCTATATATATAAAGAAAAATGTTCTCAACAAGAATACCAGTTCTGAGAAAAAATTCTTTTCCAACTGGTTCAGAGATACGCTTTTGTGGGAAATGAACTTACTAAGAAAAGGAACTTTAAACTGATCAATATTTCCCAAAGTAACTCCAAATGCCAGTGCAGCAATAGGTCCGCTAAATTCAAATAATTCTACTATACCATAAATAATAAAGACAAATGCGACTGTAGTAAAATGAGTATTCTCAATTTTTCGTATTTTGTTAAGCAGGAACGACCATGTTAAAGCCCCAAGACATCCAAATGTTAACGCTAAGATGAAGGAGGCAGTCATTTGCAATGCCATTATGCTTATGTTTATCTCGCCTGATTTGTAGGTTGTAATTAATGCTATGGGTATAGCGAGAGTGAAAATATCACTTAAAGCTGATTCTACCACTAAAATGGATTCTGAATCTTTACCAAGGTTAAGCTGTCTTGTCAAACCTATAACAATAGCGGAAGAAGTGCCCCCCAGAATAGAGCCTAATATCAGGGATCTTACTATTCCAAGTTCTGTAAATAACATAGATAAAGACGATACTAAAATAACCGTCGCTAAAAAATTAAAAAACGTTAACCGGAAAGTACCTTTCCATGAGCTTTTTAAATTATGCAACTGAAGACTGATTCCGCTTTCGAAAAGAATGACGACCAGAGTAATTGCAGTAAAGATATTACCTACGATTCCAAATGTAGAAGGGGCAATCAATCCTAATCCTGGGCCAAGCAATAACCCTATACAGAATAACCATAAAGTGTCAGGAATTTTAGTTTTATTAAAAAGTCCCGAAAAAAAATGTGATGCAAAAATAATTACACCAATAGAAATTATAGCTATAGAAATTGTCACATTAATAAAATAAGTAACTTACTGATTAAGATTTTTGCTTATGAATCTGAATTCAAAAAGATAATATATTATACTCAGGATTGCAATTATTGCCCGTTGTGCTAAGTCTTCTTTTGACTTAGTACTTTGAATAAAAGATAAGTTTATAACTTATCAAAAGTCCGAAGGATTTTAAGGAGGTGGGCGGGAGAGAATGATAAATAAGAGAAC
>JAIERY010000387.1 GCA_019746425.1 Cytophagaceae bacterium | reverse complement strand
CAAAAGATTGATCTGTACAGCAGGGCCATAAGTAAGTACCGGACCTTTTCCGCAGGAAAGATCCCCACTTGAAACTTTGCTGTATGCAGGTGATTGAGTATCATGACAAACATCTGTTACAATTGCAAGATCGGGTTTGATTCTATGTGCAATCATTTCTGCACCACGCAATCCGATTTCTTCCTGAACAGAATTGACAATGTATAATCCAAATGGTAAAGAGGTTTTATTCTCATGAAGCAGCCTGGCGACCTCAGCAATCATAAAGCCACCTATCCTGTTGTCAAGAGCTCTGCCGCAAAAATATTTATCATTCAAAACCAGGAACTCATCATCAAATGTAGCGACACAACCGACGTGTACACCCAAAGCTTCTACTTCTTCCTTAGAACTGCATCCAAGATCCAGAAAAATATTTTTCATAGTAGGTGGTTTGTCTGTTTCACTATCCCGCACATGAATGGCAGGCCAGCCAAAAACACCTTTCACAGGTCCTTTGCTCGTATGAATATTTACTCTTTTGGAAGGTGCGATCACATGGTCTGATGCGCCATTCTTTCTCAGATAAATATATCCCTCTTTGGTAATATAATTTACAAACCAGGAAATCTCATCTGCATGGGCTTCGATCACTACTTTGTATTCTGCTTTTGGATTAATCACCCCCACGACTGTCCCGTATGTATCCACAAAGTATTCATCAATAAACGTTTTGATATATTCCAGCCATAATTTCTGTCCAAACATTTCAAAACCGGTAGGAGAAGCATTGTTGACATACTTCTCTAAAAATTTCACACTATTGTCTGTGATTACTTTATAATTCATAATTCAAAATTCAGCATTCATAATTACAAGGGAATATTTCCATGTTTCTTTCTCGGCAGCTTTGCCACTTTATTCTCAAGCATTTTAAAGGAAGCGATCAGCTTCTTCCTTGTTTCTTCAGGTTTAATAACTTCATCTATATACCCTCTGTTTGCAGCTTTATATGGATTTGCAAACATTTCTGTGTATTCATCTATTTTCTCTTTCAGTTTCGCTTCTTTGTCTTTTGCTTCGGATATTTCTTTTTTGAAAATAATTTCTGCTGCTCCTTTGGCTCCCATCACGGCAATCTCCGCTCCCGGCCAGGCAAAATTCATATCGGCTCCGATATGTTTGGAATTCATCACATCGTATGCGCCTCCATAAGCCTTACGTGTAATTACCGTTACCCTTGGAACAGTTGCTTCACTAAATGCATAGAGCAATTTCGCGCCGTTGGAAATAATTCCATTCCACTCCTGATTGGTACCTGGCAAAAATCCGGGAACATCTACCAAGACCAGCAAGGGAACATTGAAGCAATCACAGAAACGAACAAAGCGTGCAGCTTTAGTGCTCGAATGTATATCCAATACTCCTGCCAATACTCCAGGTTGGTTACCGACAATGCCTATGCTTCTGCCGGCTAGCCTTCCAAAACCCACTACAATATTTTCTGCAAAATATTTATGTACTTCTAAAAATGATTCCTTGTCCAGCACATGTCCTATCACTTCTCTCATGTCATATGGCTGATTAGGATTAGGGGGAACAATATTGTTCAGTGCGGGAATTATTTCAGAATCCTGTTCTTCATATGGATATACGGGGGCATCTTCTTCGCAATTCTGAGGAATGTAATTTAACAATTTTTTGATGATTTGAATACATTCTACTTCATTGGCGCATGCAAACTGCGTGACACCGCTTTTCATACTATGTGTAGCAGCGCCGCCTAATTCTTCAGAGGTAACATTTTCATGGGTCACTGTCTTTACGACATTAGGACCGGTGACAAACATATAGGATGTTTTTTCAACCATTAAAATAAAATCTGTAATGGCCGGTGAATAAACTGCTCCCCCGGCACAAGGCCCCATGATGGCAGAGAGCTGTGGTATTACTCCTGAAGCTAAAGTATTGCGGTAAAATATATCGGCATATCCCGCCAGGGAAACAACTCCTTCCTGGATTCTAGCGCCGCCGGAATCATTCAATCCTATCACCGGAGCACCATTCTGCATCGCAAGATCCATGATGCGGCAGATTTTTTCTGCATGCGCTTCTGAAAGCGAGCCGCCAAATACTGTAAAGTCCTGGGAAAAAATATAAGTCAGCCGGCCATTTACTTTTCCATAACCTGTAACTACGCCGTCTCCCAGGTACACTTCTTTTTCAAGACCAAAATCTTTTGACCTGTGCGTGACAAATTTTCCTATCTCCTCAAAAGAACCTGGATCAAGTAAAAGATCTATCCTTTCACGTGCCGTTAGTTTTCCTTTCTGATGCTGAGCATCCAGGCGGGAAACGCCTCCGCCGAAAAGAGCTTCCTTATTTAAATTATTTAAAGCTTCAAAGTTTTCTTTATTGATAGACATATAAAAAAATCTATGTAAATACCTTTATCTCAAATATAATGTTTAAATCTAAAAAAGCCACTTATTGAGTCTGTCCGTGTGGACTTGATTCATTAAATAAGTATATTTGATATACTCAATATGAAGAAAGAAAGAATAGCCATTATTGACATGGGAACCAATACCTTTCACCTGCTGATAGCTGAAAAGGATGGTCAATCTGTTTCTATTCTTTTAAATGAAAAAGTAGCTGTAAAAATCGGACAGGGAGGTATCAGCAAGAATTTTATTTCTTCGGAGGCTTATGACAGGGCTTTACGCACTTTGTCAGGCTTCAGAGACACAATGCAATCATACAAAGTTGAAAAAGTACATGCAGTAGCTACGAGTGCCGTAAGGAACGCAAGAAATGGATATGCATTTATAAAAGACATTAAAGAAAAAACAGGAATCATAGTCAATACCATTCCGGGAGACAAAGAAGCAGAGTTGATTTATGAAGGAGTGAAATATGCGCTGAACCTGGGTAAGAGCAAATCACTGGTAATGGACATAGGCGGCGGAAGCGTGGAATTCATCATTTGCAATCAAGATCAGATTTTCTGGAAAGAAAGCTTTGAAATAGGAGCGCAAAGATTATTGGATCTTTTCCATCATAGAGATCCGATTACAGTTAACGAAACACAAGAACTCATCAACTACCTTGAAGAAAAACTTTCCTCGCTGTTCGAAGCAGCAAATAAGTACAAGCCTGTAACTCTTGTCGGCTCTTCCGGCACATTTGACACACTATGGGACATTGATGTAATTGCTAAAGGACTGGAAATCTCCATGGAGGAAAAAGAATACACACTTTCCATAAATGATTTTGAAAGGATTGCTTTTGAAATTATGAATAAAAATAAAGAAGAAAGACTGCTGATCCCAGGCATGGCGGAAATGAGAGTAGACATGATTGTAGTTGCTTCTATTTTAATTCAATTCATTGTCAGCAAATTGCAGGTACAGAAAATAAGGGTTTCTTCTTACGCTTTGAAAGAGGGAATATTGAGCAGAGTGCTGAGTGGGAAAGAGATTTAATAGCACTGTTGTGTCATAAAAAAAAGCCCAGGCCTTAAGGCCTGGGCTTTTTTTTATGATGTTAACTTACTATAATCCGCTGACAGTTTTATTCTTCGGATACTTCACCGAATATTTAAATATCACCGATTTTGTTTCTGCAGAGTTAAGCTTAAGCTTCCATGTTAACTTTCCGGTAGTAGCATCATATTCTGCACCGCCATTGTCAATCACTTCCACTTCAATTTGACTATTTTTAGTAACAGGTATCTGATCTTCCAGCGTAATTTCTATCGCGTCTTTCTTGGTATTCCTTACTATGATCTCATAAGCATATTCATCTTTCTTGTTAGTACCAATTGTATTTTTTTTGGTAAAGTCCTTTACTGTTTTTCTTTCTATGATGACTTTACTGTCTCTTCCCAATGAAAGAGCAAGTGTATCAGAGGTGTTCTGAATATCAAGGAAAGACTGACCTACATAAGTGCCTTCAAAATAAATATTGGCATTTCCTGAAAGAAGGTTTAATTCTTCCCAACCTGTAACAAGCGCCATCAAGAAAGCATCTTTGTCCATTTTAGGAACTGCAGAATGTTTGTAGGTAGCAGGCAGGTCATAGTTCTGCACATCTACTAGTTGTCCCTCTCCACCTGATTCCACAGAGTACGGTATGGCTATATCAAATTCGGCTGCCAGCGTTGTTTCAGTTACTACAGTATAATTTGAAACTCCCTCTGCATTCGGTTCTTCCATTTTCATATCCATGGACTTCATAGGCATAACCTCTTCGTCAACTACTGAAGGAGCATAATATCTTCCGGCTTTTGGTTTTTTATCATATCCATATGTGACAGGATCATAAATGTCCAGGTACCATGTATATAGCTGAGGCTTGGTTCCGCCTAAAGATGGATTGGCGGTAGATAATTTCAGCTTCACATTTTTCCAGTCTATACCTGTATTCTGATATACCTGTGCTTTATAACTTAACTGCACCGGGCTCTTTGTATCTTTTGCACGCAGATCATACAATGGATACCAGCCTGCATTGGCTACAATGTAATCAATATCCAGTACTGCATTTTTTGCCGCTTTGGTAGAAACAGTGACTACAATCTGTGCTGTTGGCTGGTTTAAAATTTTGTTTAAGGAAGCAAGCTGGTTCTGGTATTTCTGCAGACGCTCCATTACTTTCTTTTCTTTCCTGCTGCTTGTAAGCAACTCAGTCCTGATCTCTGTCAACCGGTCTCTGAAAAAGTCAGCCATCTCTTCCAATGATTCAGGGGAAACTCCATTTTGCTCTCCGCGGATAGATTGGTTGGTAAGAATCATCTGCTCTTCTTTCATGTAAACTTCTCTAAGGCTTCTGATGATATCCAGCTCAAGCTGAATCCTGTCAATGGAATCTTCCAGCACAATTACTTCCTGGGATTTTTTCTGAGGATCTACATAGTTAAGCGAATGTTTCACCGACATAATGATAAAATCTCCTTTCCCGGAAACCTGTATGCTTTGAGGATCTATGTAAGGAGGCAATCCTTCCAGGATAATATCGGTAGTTCCTGCTTCTATATAGGCAGTGGCTGCACTGTTAATCTGTGCCCTGTTTAAAAAAACGGTTACCTGCTTTAAAGAAGGTTTTACTTTTTTCTGGTCATTAGCTTCTGTCAGCTGAAAAAGTAAAATGAACAGAAACGATGCTATTATTTTTTTCATAAAAATATTTTTTAAAATCTTTTTCTATTAAGATGCATTACACTCATTTTTCCATAAACTGTTTATAAATTTTTCATCAATCTTTATGCCCGCAATTTATAAAATGCTAAAAATATTATAGTTTTATGAAAATTTGAGGGTTTATGGATAAAAATCAGGATTTGTATAAATACGAAGATCTTTTCAATTTTTCCAAAGATATTTTTAATAAAATAGGCTGCAGCGGAGAAGATGCTCAGCTGGCCACCAAAGTTTTACTTTCAGCGGATTTAAGGGGCGTAGACTCTCATGGCGTGGCCCGGTTAAGCGGATATGTGAGGTTGTGGGAAGCAAAAAGAATAAATGCCAAACCCAATGTCAGAATCGTACATGAAAGTCCGAGTACCGCGGTGGTAGACGGAGACAGCGGATTAGGATTAGTAGTTGCACCTAAAGCAATGCAGATTGCCATAGACAAAGCGCAGAAAGTAGGAACAGGTTGGGTGTCTGTAAAAAATTCCAATCACTATGGAATAGCCGGATATCATGCCATGATGGCTCTGCAGCATGACATGATCGGCATGTCGATGACCAATGCCAGCCCTTTGGTGGCGCCTACATTCTCGCTCGAAAGATTATTAGGAACTAATCCTATTGCTGTCGCAATTCCTGCCAATAAACAGGCAGCCTTTGTTGCCGATTTCGCAACGACCACTGCTGCAAACGGCAAACTTGAAATATTACAGAGAAAAGGAAATGAAGCTCCTCTTGGATGGATACAGGACAAGCAGGGAACACAAACAAAAAATCCTCATGAGTTGAAAGAAGGAGGGGCGCTGCTTCCTCTAGGAGGAGACAGAGATCACGGAAGCCACAAGGGTTATTGCCTCGGCTCCATAGTAGATATTTTTTCTGCGGTGCTTTCAGGGGCAAACTACGGACCATGGGTTCCTCCTTTCGTAAGCTTTCTTCCTCTGCCAAAAGATCCGGTGGGCGATGGCATAGGACATTTTTTTGGCGCGATGCGCGTAGATGCTTTCCGTCCGGCAGATGAATTTAAATCCCATATGGATAACTGGATTGAAAGATTCAGAAAAGCGCCTTCTGTGAATGGTGAAAAAGTTTTAATACCGGGTGATCCTGAAAGAGAAATGCAAGCTGAAAGAATGAAAAAAGGAATACCTTTGCTGGAGCCTGTGGTGAAAGACTTAACTGAAGTGGGAAAGAAATTCGGAGTGAAGTTTTAATTTTTTATTTCAAAATCATCTGCATCGAGATGAGCAGGGAATTTCTTTCTGAATTCTTTTAAAGATTCATAGCTTAATACTTCAGTACATATTTCTTCTCTATCGACAAAGTTACAGATATCTTCTCCTTTGAAATCTATGACAGCAGAATCACCTGAATACTCCAATTGCCTTCCGTCAGTTCCTGTCCTGTTCAATCCGGCGACATAGGAAATATTTTCAATGGCTCTGGCCCTTAATAAAGTATTCCATGCATGTCTTCTTGCGGAGGGCCAGTTGGCTACACAAATTAAAAGATCGTAAGCATTTTTTTTATTTCTGCACCATACAGGAAAACGGAGATCGTAACAGATGATCGGAAATACTTTCCAGCCTTTTACTTCTTTAATAATTTTTGTTTTGCCCTCTGAATAAATTTTATCTTCATCAGCCATCCTAAATAAATGTCTTTTATCATAAGAAGAAAAATTTCCATCGGGCTCCATCCATAACAGGCGATTGTAAAAATTTTCTTTTTCTTTAGTAATAATGCTTCCTGTAATTACCGATTTAGTCTGCGCCGCCATTTGCCTCATCCATTTCAGGGTGCGAAAGCTCAGAGGTTCTGCCAGCTTTTCAGCGTTCATGGTAAATCCGGTAGTAAACATTTCAGGCAATACAATTATATCTGTACTCTCGTCTATCTTCCAGATCTTTTCTTCAAACATAGCAAGATTGGCTTCGGGACTTTCCCAATGCAGCGGTGACTGAATTAAAGTTATTTTTAAATCCTGCATAATATTTCAGCTGCTTTTTCTAATGTCTGGTCTTCTTTGGCAAAGCAAAACCTTAATAATTTATCGTCTCTTTTATTTTTATAAAAAACAGAAACAGGAATAGAGGCAATCTTCTTCTCCCTGGTAAGCCTGATCGCAAGATCGGTATCATGCTCATCAGTGATATTTTTATAAGATACCAATTGAAAATATGTTCCTGCAGAAGGAATAAGTTCGAAACGGGAATTTTTTAACAGAGAAATAAACTTATCTCTTTTCTGCTGATAAAACTGAGGCAGATCCTGATAGTGATGCTTCTGTTTCAGGAAATCCGCAACGGCATATTGCATAGGTGTAGGCGTACTGAAAGTAATGTACTGATGGATTTTCTGAAATTCACGCGACAACTTTGCCGGTGCAAGGCAATAGCCCATTCGCCACCCCGTTGTATGGAAAGTCTTTCCAAATGAAAATATTACCAGACTTCTTTCCCTTAACTCCGGAAAATTCAATATGCTCGCATGAGGTATATTATCAAATATAATGTGTTCATATACTTCATCGCTCATGATTAAAATATCAGTATCCTTTACAATAGCGTTTAGCTTTTTTATGTCGGAAAAATCCAGCACAGATCCGGTTGGGTTGTGAGGAGAATTGATAATGATAAGTTTTGTACTGGCTGTAATTTTTTTCTGAACTTCTTCCCAGTCAATCTTAAATTCAGGATATTTTAATTCGATGTATACCGGCTTTCCTCCATTAAGCTCAATAACCGGTGCATAGCAATCAAAAGCAGGTTCAAAAATAATCACCTCATCACCTGGCCTCACCAGGGCAGTAATTGCGGCATAGCATGCTTCCGTTGCACCGCACGTTACAGTAATCTCTGTTTCCGGACTGTAAGAAGCTTTATATAGCTCATAAACTTTTTCGGCGATTCTTTCTCTCAAAGGCATAATGCCAGGCATAGGTGCATATTGATTATGCCCGCATTGCATATAATGGTTTACAAGAGATACCAATTCTTCAGAACAGCAGAAATCGGGAAAACCCTGGGCAAGGTTAATTGCTTTGTGCTCATTTGCGAGTCTTGACATCACAGTGAATATCGTGGTATCTACGTGAGGAAGTTTTGATTCCATGTGATGTATGCAATAATTATTTTTTAACAGGAAACTTCATTCTGTAATCCACATCTACTTTACCTTTGCTGATATTGGAAAGCTTTGCCTGTAAAAGCCTTTTCTTTAAAGCGGATAAGTGTTCGATAAAAAGCACTCCTTCAATATGATCATACTCATGCTGAATGACCCTCGCCTTCATTCCCTCATATTCTTCAGTATGAGGCACCCAGTTTTCATCGAAATATTTTATTTTAAGTCTGGGGGACCGCATTACTTCCGCCCTGATACCCGGTATACTCAGGCATCCTTCCTCATAGGGCCACTCTTCTCCTTCTTCGCTCAGTATTTCCGGGTTGATAAATACTTTTTTGAATTCTTCATTATCATTTGAGAAAGATGTTGCATCCACTATAAACATACGAAGTCCTAATCCGATCTGAGGTGCGGCAAGACCTACACCACTGGCTTCATACATGGTTTCAAACATATCTTCTATCAGTTTTGGAAGATCTTTGATATCCTTTTCTACATTTTTGGCGGGTTTTTTAAGAACCGGATCGCCATAGGCAACAATTGGGTAAATCATTATAATTAAAGCTTAGGCAAATATAACAAAAAGTTAATCTGTTAAGATCTGGTGATAATCTGCTACAAAAGGTGACAAATTTTAGTAAGCCAATAAAAATGTCTTACAAAACAAATTTTCACTATTTATCCACAAAATTAAAACTTATACACAAAACAAGAATAATACGCCTATTTTGGTTATTGATCAAACTAATTCAAGCAGCTATGATAAAATTTCAATCCGTAATGATCATCGATGATGATCCTGTAAGTAATTACATGACCAGGTATTTTTTTAAGCGGACAAATATCTGTGACAATTTCATTTTTTGCCGCCATGGTAAAGATGGTATTCATTATCTGAAAACCCGTGCCGTTAAGCCCGAGCTTATTTTAGTAGGGACACATTTGCCGGTAATGAACGGATTTGAGTTTCTCGAAAGAGTTAACGAAGCAGGCCTAAACACTGATGCTACTAAAATTTTTCTTTATACACTTCATTCATCGGAAGTGCTGGAACAAAGAGAAAAGTATAATGTGAATCTGCTCGAAAAACCATTGACATACGAAAAATTTTTCAAAGCATTTAATACCTCTGCTCCAGATACGTCTGAAGAATAAGGGTAGCGCTGACTTTGTCTACGTTTTCCTTATTTCTTCTATCTTTCTTCTTCATTCCTCCTCTAATCAGGGTATCCTGAGCAATAGAGGAGGTAAATCTTTCATCAATGGTGGTTATTTTCTTCTCAGGAAAATTTTTCTTCAGTTCGTTGATGAAAGATTTTACAAATTTTGCGTTAGAGGATTCTTCATTATTCATGGTTACAGGCATGCCGATTACAAAGCATTCTATTCCTTCTTTGGAATCATAATTTTTGAGGAAGGAAATAACTTTTGAGGAATGCACTGTTTCCAGAGGAGTAGCTATGATTTTAAGAGGATCTGTAACCGCGAGGCCAACCCTTTTGGTGCCATAATCAATTGCGACGATCCTGGACATTAATTGGAACTGATTCTGTTTTTGAAAAGCATATTTACCTCATTTTCCAGGGCAAGAGCTTTAGGGAAAAGTATCTCATTTTCAATTCTTGCGTGAGTTCGGAGATTTTCCTCAAACGATTTTAATTCCAGGTAAATTACTTTTAAATGAAGATCGTTAATATTTTCAACGGAGTAATTATTGGTCAGCTTTCTGATGCCTTCCATTTCATCATCATCTGTACTGTGCTTTAATGCGTATTCTCTCACTGAATGTTTCTCCATGGAAAAATATAATTTAGAGACATTATATTTTTTATGGAGAGAATTATGCAGCGTAAGAATATAAGTAAAGAGTGTATCTTCCTCTTCATAAATATGCTTTATAAAATCCTCTACGAAAAAAGGAAAAATGAACTTCAGATCTTTAGCCGACTTGTCTATTTTCCCATTATCAAGCTGGGATATTAACTTTGTAATGTAGGGAAGCTTATGCTTGACGAAAATATGGTGGGTATGCTTGAGGTATTCAATAATGAGATCAAGTGGATATTTATTTAAAGAGATCTCATCGGAATCTTGTGAAGCATTGCTGGATTCCAGCTTACGGATAACAGTATTGACATCCAAACTTTTTTCCTGGCAAACCTGCTCCAATGTTTTTTCAGAATAATTATAAAAGCTTATTCCGAAAAAAAATAAGGCTGAAGCATTGACATAATTTTCATGAATTATCTGATCAATACGCTTTTGTCTTATATTATCCATGAATGTAAATATATTAATTTTTATGGAGCAGACCCTGAAATTTTGTCCACATTTTTTTATATCATGAGATATATTTCCGTAAATATTAATTGTTGGTTTGAAAATAATATTCATAAATATATACTTCCGGCCAGATGCGGTTGACGTAAGGGTTATGCTTAAATATATCTTTATGTATGGGTTTTCTATTGATCAACATAGGGAAATTGCCTATAAGCAAAACTCTTCCGGAAGTTACGTTATTCAGTCTTTCCCGGTAATAAGAGACCGAGTCCTGATGCACCGAAATATAATTGGCTTTTACCTTTTGTGAAAAAAGGTATTCGTTTACCAAAGGAATTGAAACTATGGTGATCTCCTCATCGAGATCCTTTTCCTGAACGATATAATCTTTTACCTGGGCAATGGCTGTAGGATATGTGTGCTGCACCGCAAGTACTATAGTTACGAATACATTACAAAGTATAAAGACCAGCATCAATACTTTCACATACATTACATTATAGTTTACTAGAAAATAAATAATGCCATAGGCTACGAGCACTACTATAAAAGGAATAAGGGGCAATATATACCTGCTGTTGTAAATAATATTTTCAAAAAGATAAATCCACAGTGTATATAAAGCCAGGCTGCCAGTCATGATAAGTACTTTTGAACGAGGGAAACCGAAACTCAGAAGTATAAGGCATCCGAAAAAGCAGCAAATGAGTATACCAGAAGAATTAAACAGCAAAGCGGGATTACGATCGGCCCAGTATCCACCGAGCCCATCGGCCCAGATGCTTTGAATTAATCTCTCAAACCTTCGCCAATAATTATTATCTGTAAAAACAGTATTGCCAAAATCATACAGATGTCCGAAAGTATGTTTCTCGCCAATCGATACCAATTCATTCCAACCCGTGTCCATAATCATAGGCACCAGCCAGAATAAAATTCCAAATGATAGAAAGGCCAGAGGCTGAATTACCTTTTTCTTATTATAAAAAGCATAAACACATGGAAGTATCAATAAAGGCAAATAAGACAGTCGTATGCCTGCAAGGATTCCACCAAGGAACCAACCCACAATTGCATGCCTGTTTTTATAATCATCGTTGATCAGGTAATACACTGCAGCAATCATCACTGCAGTACCTGCAAGATCCGGCATATATTGATTACTCATTAACCAGATGATCGGATTAAAAAAAATCAGGATTGCCACCAGCACACCTTCGAGAGAAATCAAAGGAATGTCTAATAGTTTTTGAATGTATATAACAATGAAGTAAACACTCAGCCCCCCAATAATTGAAAATGCCAGGGAAAAACTTCCGAAGAGTATGTAAAGTATTTTGGCTATAAAACAAAAGATAGGATATCCGGGAAAATCAGGCTGGAAATGGGCAAGGTCATATTGATCATACACGCACAATGCAAACCTTAAGCTTTCCGGATCTTCAATATAATATATGGTGGAGATAATCCTTGAAAAAACGCAAATCAGTAAGAAGACGATATTAGACCAAACCTTTCCCAAGGCGAAAGTTTTTTAGGTAAAATGTAAATATAAAAATTATAAGCTTTCTCGTATTGCTTTTAATTACTCAAAAAATCCACAAGTTGTTCAAAAACTACAAACCCCTTTGGGAAAGTCCCATGTCAGACTTCAGCAAATTATGAGCAATCCACATACATTGTTACGCTCTTAAACATCATTTTATCCTGTAAAACAGAGAAATTCTTTATAAACAGATTATATATTTGAAAATAAGGAGCTCGTTAAATAATGTAATAATTCTTCGCTTTTGAAGAAATTTCAAATATTTTTAATGATAAATCCTTATAACTTTGTTGAATTCCAGAGGTTATGGAATAAGTGTTTAAACCTAAAATTTTAAGCTGTGAACAAGATTCGTAATTCAAAATTTTCAGTCAGGCTTCCTATTTTTTTAGCTCTTGCCCTGGTCTGCGGCATTTTTATCGGAGCAATTATGTCTAACAATGCGCGTAATGCCAATGTAATGGACAGCGTCAGAAAATATGGACAAATATTAACGCTCATTGAAACAGAGTATGTAGACACTGTAAATATGGATGAGCTTGTGGATTTTTCTATTACAAAAATGCTGGAAAAGCTCGATCCGCATACGGCCTATATTCCTAAAAAAGATATTGAAATTGCCAGGTCGGTTCTGGAAGGTGACTTTGAAGGAATCGGCATCGAATTCAACATCATCAAAGATACCATCTATGTAGTGACCCCGATAAGCGGCGGACCTTCTGAAGAAGTCGGCCTGATGGCAGGAGATAAAATCGTAAAAGTAGACGACAAGGTAGTGGCAGGAACACATATCGGAAATTCGGATGTGTTTAAATTATTACGAGGACCAAAAGGAACAAAAGTAAAAGTCAGCATCAAAAGAAAAGGCGCTAAAAACCTTCTGGACTTTGTAATCACAAGAGATAAAATCCCTACTTACTCTGTGGATGTGAGTTACATGATTGACTCAGTGACAGGCTACATTAAAGTAAGCAGGTTTGCTGCCAATACTTATGTAGAATTTAAACAGGCGCTTACTGAATTAAATGCTCTGGGCATGCAGCGAATGATCCTTGATTTAAGAGATAATCCGGGAGGATACCTCGACCGCGCTACCAAAATGGCAGATGAATTCTTATCAGGAAAAAAATTAATAGTATACACTGACGGGAAAGAAGCGAAATACGATTCCAGGTATTTTGCCGAGTTCAAAGGTGATTTTGAAAAGGGCCCCTTGATCGTGCTGATCAATGAAGGAAGCGCCTCGGCTTCTGAGATTGTTTCAGGAGCGCTGCAGGACAATGACAGGGCTTTACTGATTGGAAGAAGAAGTTTTGGAAAGGGATTGGTTCAGTTACCAATCAATCTTACAGATGGATCTGAATTGAGATTGACCATTTCAAGATACTATACACCAAGCGGCAGAAGCATTCAGAAACCTTATGATCCTAACAGCGCTGAAGAATATGGAGGAGAACTGATGAAGAGATATCAGCATGGAGAATTTTTCCACCAGGACAGTATTAAATTTGCAGATTCTCTGAAATTTAAAACTACCAAAGGAAGAACTGTATATGGCGGCGGAGGCGTAATGCCGGATATATTCGTACCAAGAGATACAACAGCATACACTCAGTACCTGATAGATCTTTTCAATAAAAATGTAATAAGAGAATATACACTGGACTATTACTCCAACAATAAAGAAACTCTAAAAAAGATGACAATTGAGGAATTTCAGAAAAACTTTAAAGTAACAGAACAAATGATCCAGGATCTGATAGAGCTAGGGAACAAATCAGGTGTGAAATTTAAAGAAAGCGATTACCAGAAATCAAAAGAGTTTTTGAGAATCAATATGAAAGCTTATATCGCGAGAAGCTTATATGGAAACAAAGGATTCTATCCGATTATAAATATGTCTGACGAAGTATTCCTTGTAGCAATCAAGAAGTGGGATAAGGCTAAAGGAATTGAGAAGGGCAAGTAAGACTCTGATATTAAATCATAAAAAAGAGCGTAGATATCTGCGCTCTTTTTTTATGATCATTATTTACCGATTTTAGAATTACAGACCTGAAAAACTATATATTTTTTCCGGAGTAATGATACTGTTCAAGGCAATATCATTTTCATTAATATCTTCAATGGCATCTGCAGGATCAAAAAATGAAAGGCCTGTTTTGATAGCATCACGCCTGCATTGAACGAGAAACCTGTCATAAAAACCTTTACCGTAGCCTACCCTGTGTCCTTTTTTATCGGCCGCCAGTAATGGCACAAAGATCAGGTCAATTTTATCTGCAGCATATGTTTCAGCACGCACCGGCTCGGGAATTCCAAGCTTACTTTCTTTCAATTCCGTTTCAGGGGTAAGCAGGTAGTTTTCAAAAACAGAATCTGACACTATTTTAGGAATTACTATATCAATATGAGGGAAATCAATACGGAGCCTGTTAATGATATGCCAGGTGTCAATTTCTTTTTTATTTTTTATGGGAAGAAAAATATGCACAGAAGAAATCTTGCTGAAATTTATTTTGTCAAATACCAAGGCTGCAATGGCAGATGAAAAATTCTCTATCTGAGATCCTGAAAGATTCTCGCGTTTATTTATATACTCCTTCCTTAACGCTGCCTTTTTCATTCCTGTATCAATACATTAAATCTGAAATCGAAAGGGTCAAAAGATTGCTTCAGATTGCTTAAAAAATTGGAATTGTTGATGTAAAAATTCAGAAAATTGTCGGTACGTTCCTGCAAATTTCCATTAGGGAATAACTTTGCCTTGATTCCACTCGCCTGTGAAATAAGCACTTCATTTTTAGCTTCAGATGCTTTTTTTAGTTTTTTTTCAACTCCTTCCAGTTGTTTGACCAGTCTTTGCTTCTCTCCTTCTATAAAGCCTTCCAACGAAGCATCTATGGATTTTGCTTTATCTCTTATCTGGTCAAATATTTCTTTCAACCTTATTTCTTCTTCCTCAAGCCTGTAAATTTCCCCTGATACAGAAGAGATCAATTTATCTTTGATCAATTCTTCTTTTAAGAAAAGATCCTCCAAAGAAATATTGAGCTTATTTATTTTATCAAAAATATTTCTGCTTACTACTAAAGCCGAAACCCGGGGTAGAAGAATCGGAAAAGGAATTTTATAATGGTCGAAAGTAGTTTTGAGCTGAAGCCAATAATTTATTTCAGCAGGACCGCCGCAATAAGCAATATTGGGAAGTATCGCCTGCTGATACAAAGGACGAAGCGCTACATTCGGACTAAATATTTCAGGACTGGTATCTATTAAATGCAGAAGTTCTTTTTCAGAAAACTCTACTTCACTGCCTGACAGTTTATATTCGCCTCCGTTAGCAACAATCCGCTCCCTTGAATTTTTATCCAGATAAAATAAATTAATTTCACGTGGATTTATTTGCGCATCGTATCCTTTACCTTCTAACTTCTTAGCTGTTTCTGTAATTTTTTTATGCGCTACCTGATTCAGCAATTCGTCTTTTACAATATCCGCAAACTGTGATTTCAATGCTCTGTCATCCGCATCAAGGATTATCAAGCCGTCTTCCCCGAACAATTCATTCACCAGGTATCTTGTAGCAGCGCTTAAATTTTTTTGTCCGAGGTATGCCTTTTTAAATAAAGGAAGTTCTTCAGGCGTTTCTTCAAATATTTTTTCCAGCCCTGCTGTAGAAAATCTTCCTACTGCTCCTTGCTGATCTGTTTCCCATGTGTATTTCTTATTAAAAAGATTAAAATGATTGATCTCCTGGAAATCATGGTCTTCGCTGGCCATCCAGTATACTGGAACAAAATTATACCGAGGATATTTTTCTTTTAACACTTTACATGCATTGATCACGGTAATGATCTTGTATATAAAATACAAAGGGCCAGTAAAAAGATTCAGCTGATGGCCGGTAGTAATAGTAAATGTATGTGGCTGGGTAACCAGAGATATATTCTCCTTTACTTTTACCTTAAGATCAAAACCTGAGTATTGCTGATTTAAAGTTGTATGTAAAACATTTCTCTTTGCATTATCAAAATTTAATGCAGCAATTTTTTTAGGAAAGTTTTCAATCTGGGGAAACAGATCATAAAATTCTTTCAGATCTGATTTTTGAGAAAGGTAATCCAGAAGAAGAGATGGGAAGGAGTTTGTATTTTTATACTCTATTTTATGAATCTTCATACTGCGCTTTCAGACTTTAAATTTAACTACCGTCACAAAATTACCGCCTGCAAACTCAGGACCATCTTCCACTTTATCTACCTCTTTATATTTTTTCAAAAAGCTTCGCACAGTATCTTTCAGAATTCCATTGCCTCGGCCATGCACTATTTTGGCTTCCGGTATTCCCAGTAATAAGGCATCATCCACCCAGGAAGTAAGCTCCGTGATCACTTCTTCTTTCATCTTACCCCTCACATCCAGCTCAAATTTGAAGTTCATGAGCTTTGATTTGGTATCAATACCGGAAGACTGAATTAAATTCTCTGATTTCTTTTGTGAAGGAGTTTCTATTTCCGAAGCTTTGGCCAGTTCGAGCTTATGCTTTTTGGTCTGTATTTTCATGATGCCTACAATTATCTCGACATCATTGCCTTTTACAGATACAACCTCTGCGACAGTTTCCTGGCCTTTGATTTTTACGAATGAACCTGGCTTGATTTCGGACATGGGATTATCAATAATATTCAATAGTTCTGGCTTCTGTAATTGTATCTATTGCATTATAATGACTTATTTCTTGCATTTAACCAATTCCCTAATTCATCAAATTCTAAATAATTATATTTTGTATGACTGTATGAAGAAATTGATTCAGCTGCTATAAATATAATAAAGAAAACTTATAGATTAAATTGCATAAAGTACAATTGTACATTTAGTATGC
>JAIERY010000393.1 GCA_019746425.1 Cytophagaceae bacterium | reverse complement strand
AGCGATGGTCTTGCCATATAGATCTTTTTGGCAAAGATAATATTAGTTCGTAAATTAACAAATTATTACACTAGCAAAAAGAGTTTGTCTTCTTTCTTTACCTGGAGGACATTGTCGAGGAGCGCGGAAAAGGTATCCGAACAGCCATGTATATCACCGATAGCAAAAGATCTGGCCATTCTGAAATATTAACGTTCGTTGCCAAAAGGCATAAAGATTTTTTCTGGATGCTTTTTAAATTCTATAAGTAGTTTTTGCACGAGGGCGTTTTTAAGATTGGCAGCCTGCTGCGGCTCTACAAGGTACCTTACCCTTACTTCTATCCATACATTTTCATGAATACGAAAAGTCACCTCAGGCTTTTCTACAATCTGCTTTTCATCAACAGGAGTTTCTTTCAGAATCTCGTGATACAGGTGTATCCTTTCAGACAACTCAGGTCCCATCTCTTTCTCGGCCATGTTTCTCATGAGGGTGGTCACGGTTTCTATATCAGAATTGAGCCCTACATAAAATCTCACATCATCCCAGATGTAAGGGAATAAGGGCCATGAATAATTATACACCGCATTGCTCAGCACATGTGAGTTGGGGAATTTTATAATCCTCCCTGTAGGGAATGAATTGGATAAACTCTCTCCTGCACTTTCCCAGAGAGTCGTCTCAAGGTAACCAAGGTCTATTACGTCGCCAACGGCATCACCGATCTTGATCCTGTCTCCTACTTTAAACGGACGGGTAATGATAATATGTATCCAGGCGATGAAACTGGTAAGCGGGATCTGTAAGGCAAATCCTAAAATCAAAGAGATCAATCCGAGGGAAACAACTGCAGTGTACCAGTTGGCAAAAAGAATAGATATGACAATAAAAAAAAGAATAATACCCATCAGCAGGTTCATCACTCTTTTGAGATTGTACCTGGTGGCTATATCTTCTATGCCATTGATTACAAAAACCTGGATAAACTTAAAAAATGTAAGCACAAACATCACGGTCATAGCGCCACCTACCAGCTTTTCTGAAAGCTCCATCGCGCCGCCGACAATCTTGTCGGAAAGCTGTACCTGCGTGGGTAAAAAATTATTTACAAAATCAAGATTGAGGAAGGTGCCTATTTTAAGAATATAGCGGCAGATGGCCAGTCCTACGAGAATAAGAATGAAAATCCCTATGGAAATTTTATCCTTGGTAGTGGCAACTATTCTGAATCCTCTTTTTTTTCTGCGGCTTTCTCTGAGAGCTCTTTGCACGTCTTTTTTCCCTTTTAATGAATCTAAGCGTACTTTTTCCTGATCATCCATTCTTATTAAAAAATAACAATTAAATTTAAAGATAGAAAATTATTCCTATTCCCGATAAGCCTTTTTATGATTTTCCCTCTTTACCGCAAATATTCGCACGAACGCACTTATTTCAAAATCGTTTCCACTAATGGCTTTGAAGAATTAAACATCATAGGTAAATCTTTTATCCTGCGAAACTTCGAAGTGAAAATTTTTACAGACAGAATATTCATCAGCGATATGATGGAAAATAAAGAAAACCTATGGGTAGAGATCGGCGCAGAAGAATATGAAGCAAAGAAAAACTATTGCCTGGCCAACCTCCAGATGCTTTCTCAGTGATCTCCTTTTTTGATAAGGGTACAAACTCCGATACAGACAATGGTCATAACAACAGAAAAAATTCCTACCATCCAGAAATTTTCAATTTGCGCACCTGTCTTCTCTCCTACAAACATTGCTCCGATAAATACTCGCTCGGCATCCTTCATTTAATTAATCGTATCGCTTGATCTTATAGGATAGAAAAATAGAAAAAAATGTCGAGACTGCGGCGATTATTCCGATAAGATTATAATTATTTAATTCCCCGGTGACCGTAGAAGTGATCAGAAAACCAGAAACCACTGCGGCAATACCACAGGAAATCTGCTGCACGGAAGAACTTAACTCCATAAAGCTTCCTCTCTTACAGGAATCAACGCTTGAGTTGATCATCGACATCGCTGAAATAAACCTGCAATTGAGAATGGTAAAAAAGAGTGTGGTTATAATGAATACCAGGGCCTTGGAAGCGCCGGCTATTGAAGTAAGCGCTATCATGGCAAATATGCTTACCAATGCAGATATCACAAAAATTTTTCTTTCTCCGAACTTATCAATCATTTTACCCGCAAGATGGCTGGTGCAGAAGGCGGCCACCCCACCGATCAGGTATACGTAACTCAATTCTTTTTCTGAAAAATGTAAATTAGAAACCAGGTACGGACTCATGAAAGATGTGACGGTAAATCCTCCCATAATAAGCAGGAACATAAATATCAATCCGCTTATCAAAGAAGATTCTTTGTATGCCGCAAAAAGGCTTTTTCCTTTTTCTTTGGTCTCATTATTTTTTAAATGTACCTTCATCGGCGGAAGGAAAAAAAGAGCAATAAGGGAAAATATTAAAGTGAAAATGGCAAGAATATTATAAGGAACCTGCCAGGTAGTCTGTGATGCCATATACAAACCTACTGGCACGCCTACAATAGAAGCGATAGGAAATGTCGATAACACAAAACCTGTAGCGGTTCCGCATCTTGAACGCGGAATGCTATCTGCAACAACTGCAAGGATCATCGCGCCGAGATTCCCACCAAATGCACCGGTAAAAATTCTTCCTATCAGAAGTGAATAATAATCTGTTGCCATGGAACAGATCATTAAACCAATGGTAAACAAAGTAAGCAATACCAGCAGCACATGCTTACGGTCAAATTTATCAATGAGAAATGAAGCGCCTATTCCGAACACCGCTGCTCCAAAGGAATAAGAAGATATCAATATGGCAAATTGCTGGGGAGAGATAGATAGCAACCTCATCAGCTGAGGTCCCAGCGGAAGTATTATCAAAAAATCTACTATGTGTGTAAACTGAAGTAAAGCCAGGATAATCAGCAATGGATACTCCTCTGACCTGATACTGCTTGCGGTAAATACTGCTTCCTGACTGGTATTTCTTGTGATTGCCATAAGGGCCTTTTAAAAAAAACCCATAGCAGGCAATAAGGTTTTTAACAATTAGTGATTACATGGAATCTTCTTCTTGAATATTCCGATTCCGCCGCAATTGTCACAGAATACCTCTTTCTTTTTCAGGCCTTTACAAGCGTGACATTCCACTATTCCTTTTCCATCACATTTACTGCAATCGTGATAAGATTTGCCAAGACCGGTATCCACTACTCGTATGCCGCGGCCCAGGCAGCTGGTGCATACCTCTATTCCTTTTTTATGGCACACATTGCAATCCTCCAATAACTTCCCTGCCCCACCGCAATACATGCAGCTGTCCCCTACTTCTTCAAAACCAGTATTATTACACTTCCTGCAAATGAATCCCTCTGCTCTGCTTATTAAGGATCTGGCTTCATTGGAAAAGCGTCCGGTATCGGAAGTGAGCGCAAGATATTTCTGCAGGGCTTCTTTGCCTTTTACATACTTCTGTCTCTCCACCAAAGTTACACCGTAGTAGTAGGCTGCCTCATCCGGAAGCACTGTTTTAAGAGCAAACATCTTTCTAAGCCAGTTGCTTCCTTCGTCGAACTTATTCTCCTGAATAGATTGCCGGGCATTCTGATAATATACCAGAGCCAATGAATCTTTCCTCGATTGAGAATACGAGACAGAGAAGCAGAGTATTAAAATAAATGATATGAGGTATTTCAAATGCTGAGGATTAATATATTTAAAACTAAAGATCTTCACATCTATTGTACAACAAGATGTGAAGATCCTCAATTTTTTTTATTCATAAAACCTTTTTCTTCTAAGAACAGTGTCCAGGGAATAAACTCCGGAACCATAATAAAGGAAAAAGCACATTAATAAAAGAACAACCAAAGCAAACCAGAATTCTGAATATACGGTATATACCCCTCTTGCTGTATGGCTAAATAAAACTGCCCCTATCAATATAGGCAGCTGAAATAATAAGGCCAGACGGGTTAAAAAACCACTCGCTACCATCACTCCACCTGCCAGGTGAAATAAGGCAATCAGATGCGCCATTGTCATAGCGCCAAATTCAAATCTTGTATTGGATAACATGCTTTGAACCTCGCCTGTATTCTGAATGAAATGAATGCCTTGAAAAAGCAGAATCAGCCCCAGCACTATTCTAAGTCCGGCTAAAATTTTAGATTCCTGATGCTCTACCCTCCAGGTGCTTGTTTTTCGGATCAATTCCATATTTCCTCCTGTTTATAATAGGAGAACATATTCTCAAAAAGCTTGGTTCTGAAGAGCTTGAAGGCTTTAAAAATATTAATTGAAAACACGGAACCTATTATCTGATTATTTCAAAACTCTTATAGTCTTTAAGTTCCCCTTCAGTAGTGTCCAGTTTATCCACCCGTGCTCCAACAGGTCCTTTATTACACCATTCAATAAAAGACTTCAGTTGCTCTTCTGTACCTTCAGCCTCAATGTAAACTGATCCGTCTTTTTCATTCTTAACTATTCCTTTTATGCCTGTCTCCACAGCTTTTTTCTGCGTAGAAGCCCTGAAACAAACGCCCTGTACCTTGCCGCTTACTCTTATATTTTTATGAACTACCATATCAAATATTAAAAACCCCCAGGTTGAGATAATATACTCCTTCTTTTAATTCAGCCTCTTTTTCAAAGTTCAGGTTTTTGCGGACTTCACTTTTGAATAAGAGCTTCCCATACTTGTAGATGCATAAATATATATCAGGATATTTTTCACCGGGAGAATCCATTGATTTAAAGTCGCTTGAGTTGAAACTAATTTCAACCTGGCCATACTCTCCTATTTTACATTCCCCTAAAAAATCATCTTCCATCAAATCCTGATCATAAAGCTTCACTACTGAGCCGTCAGAAGACCATGGCTGCCTGGTTTCTTTATTAAAAACCTGCGCCCTGATTATAATTTTAAAATTCATTCTATTCTGATTTAAGGCCAAATATAAAAGGGTTCAGGCATAAATAACCTTGGACCCTGCAATATTTTAAGCCAGATTTAGTTGTAATAAATACTTAATTTTGACATAATTTATCAACATTTATAAATTGATAAATATTTAAAATTCTAATTTTCAATATCATATAAAATATGTGGGTTTTATTATAAACAAAAATAATATGTAAGTTAGAACAAAGAAAACACACTTCTGTTTATAGCATAGAATCAACCTTAAATACTAATAATATGAAAAGAAATCACATCAGGAAGGCTCTCTGGAGTATTCATGCACATATAAACAAATCAGTTAAAAATATCTCAAGAAAAAATAACGAGGTTAACTGGTCTAAAGAAGAAATGCTGATAGCAAGACTTGAAACAAAATTAGGAAGACCAAAAGAGGAGATTACAAAACTGGTAAGCAAAGATCTACTGTCCTTGTTGTCAATGGTACCGTTTTCCGAAGGAAAGTAAAATTAAAAAGGCTCACAAAAGGAGCCTTTTTTTATAATAATATCACTCCGTCGACCTTCGCCGCCTGCTTATAAATATTAATAACATCTTCTTCTGAAGTAACAAATACATGGGAAGTGATTCCTACATATTTTCCTGTCTTGGAAGGACGGGTACTTATGGATGGCGAAGAGAATATATTAAATATTTCTTCTTTCTTGGACATAGGCACCACAAACTTGAACATAAAGAAACTTGGCCAGTGATGATCTTTTAATCTTTCTCTGAAACCATCGTAATCTGAATCATTCATTATTTTTTCCTTTCTGATTTTATCTTGATTATACGTAAAAATTATGAGAGCGAATAAAGTTTTTTCAACTTTTATTGACGGTCTCTTTCAAATATTCTTTGAGTGCATTTTCCTTATTTAAATATTGCGATTTGTAATTTTTGATTGGATAATGAATATAGAGTAAAGTGCCGCCTTTGATAAGATTAATAATTTCCCTATGGGAATCCACCGGCAAAGCAGGACATCCGTGGCTCCTGCCCAATCTTCCGTTACATTTAATAAAGGACTCGCTTACATATTCCGCGCTATGAATCACTACACATCTTTCTTTTGCATTGGAATTGAAACCCTGATCCATTCCTTCCAGCACCAGCGACAATCCATGTTTTCCCTGGTATGTGTTTTCAGTAACATAAAATCCAAGACTGCTCATCAGCGAATTCGGTTGATCTGAAAATTTAATGGCCGCATTCACCCCGGTATTTTTTCCATGAGCTACCAGTGAATGATATAATACTTTTTTCTTATCAAGATCAATGATCCATAATCTTTTTTCTGTAGAAGTTTTTTGGAAATCAATTAAGGAAATTATTTTCCTGGAAGCCAAAGATCCATTTCCTCTTAAATTATAGTACCCTATCAACCCGCTCTTAAAAACATCAAAAGAAAGATCTGATTCACTCAAGCCACATTGATTGTAAAGACATTTTACGTGGTTTTCAAATTGTACTTCTACGCTATCCTTAGTTGGCTGGCCGGAGCTATTATCCTCACTGGCAATTAAACTATTTTGCCGGGTAAGGCTCTTATCTGAAGAGAATGTAAAAGACAATAAGACAATATGCACGACGAAAACAAATACAATGATGAAGTTCCTTACTATTTTCAAAATTTTATCTTTTTTATTTAAAACTATTTTTGGGTAGGTTAATGGACAGATTCTAAACACCATCGTATTTTAAATAGTTCGTCCAAATGGCGTGTAATGAAATTGTCATGTCACTTGATTTATATGATCTATTAATTGAATTTCTTCAAACGCATCATATCCAACAGGCCCTCTGATGTTAAAGGATTATAGCACTGATAAATTTTCGGTGTTGTCTCAGGGACACTGGCACATAAATATTATCGGATAGAAAAGATCCTATCTTTTTATCCTAACCTGCCTTTCATACTTATTGGTGACAGCGGACAGGAAGATCCATACATTTACAGGCAGTTGGTCAAAGATTTTCCGGGAGTTGCCTGGAATTTTAAAGTCGACACAGTAGCTGAACAATTGTCCTTTTCGACAGGTTTTATTATCAGCACGTCTAATAATAAAATCTATGAAAACTTCTGTATACAACCCAAGTCACATTGAACTTGAATTTGCACAAGTTATCCAGCAGCTGCAGGAAGAGATTCAGAAAAAGCTCAAGACTATTGCCATTGTAAGCATTGAAAAAAACTTAAATGAAGACAATCCGCGCTTGATTTTTAAAACAGAAGACCGGGATGGGGATCAGCATGAGCTGGTCATAAAATTTATTCAGCGCTCTGAAGACTGATTTTATTCAGCGTCGATTTTAAATCTTCCAAAGATGTAAGGCCTCTAAATGATTCTACTTTGGTATACGCATTATCATAAACAAAAACAGCAGGTATACCATACTCCTCTGCCCCGCTCCACTTTTTCAAAGAATCATTTTCGTCTACCAGCACCAATACATTTTTAAGTTTAGTCAGGTCATAATTTTCAGCAAAAAGTTTTGCCTTTGAAAACTCTGAAGAGACTACAAAAACAATCAACACATTTTCGAAAGTATTGATATTTTGTTTGATAAGATAAGTCTGATCCTGGCTATAAGTACATCCCGGATCCACATGCACCACCAGCAATGGAAGATTTTTATCTGCTAATTGATAAGTGGCAAAAGGAATACTATCCAGCGTTTTAAATGTAAAAGATGGAATATCACTGGAAAAAGATATGGAGAAAGTAAATAAATAAATGTTTGTAGCTAAAGCCAAATTCCAAACTACTCTTGTCCATCCCATGGTTGATTACCTCCTTATGAAAATAACCGGTCAGGTTTTTAAATTGTTTAGCATAAACAAACCCGCAGGGTTTGTAAAACTTTGCGGGTTGCATTTCAAAAAATGCAAAGATTATTCTTCTGCAATCACCACCTTTTGAATTTTATCTCCCTGTTTGATTTTATCAATCACATCCAGCCCTTCAAATACTTTCCCAAAGCAGGTATGGTTTCTGTCCAAGTGTTTTGTATTCTCTCTGTTATGGCAAATGAAAAACTGGGATCCACCGGTATTTCTTCCTGCATGGGCCATAGACAATACTCCTTTGTCATGGTATTGATTTTCTCCATCCAGCTCGCATTTGATAGTGTACCCGGGGCCTCCGCCGCCAGTGCCGGAAGGATCTCCACCCTGAATAACGAAGTTAGGGATCACTCTGTGAAAAGTCACTCCATCATAAAATCCCATCTTAGATAGTTTAATAAAATTCTTCACCGTATTAGGAGCATCTTTATCATAAAATTTAATTTTCATTACTCCTTTGTCAGTATGCATCTCAGCTATTGCCATATTCTTTTCTTTTTTGTTTTTAACATCAATTCATTTCATAAAAATCCTCCCAAAATAGCAATTTACTTCCTATCTTTATATAAAAATAAGCGTATTTCTTATTTCCTTTCCTATTTGAACCTTGAGCAAAAAAACCAGGAAGGCTGCCCCGAAAAAAACTAAAGGAGGAGCCTTTTTAAAAATTCCGGAAAATTTTAAAGTCATTGGCATTCTCCTCCTGATTTTCATAGGAATAATAGGTTATTTTGTTTTGATCAGGTCCAACGTAAATATTAAAACAGAGAAATATTATGTATTCATACCCGCAAAACTTAGTCCTGATGAATTAGGAGATTTTTTAAGAGAAGAAAATATTATCGGGAACGGATTATCCTTTAAAGTAATGTGCGAATGGATGAAAATGGAGAAACCGCCCAAAAAAGGGCTTTATGAAATAAAAGAAGGCTGGAACAATTACCAGATCATTAATTATTTTAAAACCGCTAAACCAATTCCCTGCACAGAAATTTCAATTCCTTCTGTAAGACAAAGAAGTACTTTATTAAGCGCTATCAGCCGGGAGTTAAATCTCAGCGCAGAAAAATTAAAAATTGTATTAAGAGACAGCAGCTTTCTGGAAAACCTGAACGGCCTGGACAAAGAATCTGTATATGCTATTTTTATTCCGGGTGAATATTATATTCCCAACAGCGCAAAAGAAAAAGAAGTTGTCGAAATAATATATTCAGAATTTTTAAAGTTCTGGAATGATGATAGGCTGGATAAAGCAACTGATATGGATCTCAGTCCTGAAGAAGCTACTGTGCTTGCATCCATCGTTTATTCCGAAACTAAAAATACTCAGGAGATGCCTACCATCGCAGGAGTATATTTAAATCGACTGGAAAGAAATATGAAGCTGGAATCTGATCCGACTTTATTATTTGCCAGTGGAAATATTTATGCGCGAAGGGTTTATAAAAGCAAAAAATTAATCTATCCTGAATACAATACTTATCAAAAGAAAGGGCTTCCGCCGGGTCCTATTCATTTCCCTCCTCCCCATGTGATAGACGCAGTATTGAATTACGAAGAGCACGAGTATTTGTACTTCTGTGCCAAAGGAGACAATTCCGGCTGTCATCTTTTTGCTCCTACTTTTGCAGAACATAAAATAAATGCACAACGTTACAGGAAGACATTAGATCAGAAAAAAATTTATAAATAAAAAAGGCATCTGGTTAAAGATGCCTTTTTTATGAAATATTATTATTCATTGCATACTGACTGCATTCCTTCCATTTCTAATCCATCCTGAAGACTTCTTGCTTCATCAAGACTATTGAAATGTCCTTCATAGATCACATCTGCTGAACCGTCGGGATTTTCAAATATCTGAATCGCTTCATTATCGCTTACAGAACCATACACTGACTGAGTTTCACCTTTTTCGTTTCTCTCATATCTGTAATACTCCGTATCGCTGTCATAAAGAATTTTTTCCTCGCCGTCTTTCTCTCTTTCAACTCTCAGCTTCATGTTGTCTTCGTCTTTTCTGACTTTGAAATGACCTTTACGACCTTCGAGCGTACTGTGCAGCGCACATTTCTTACCTAAATTAAATTTTCCCGTACTTTCGGTTCCTGCTCCTGCAGTGCTTTCCTGCATTGCTTCTGCAGACGGACTCAACTGAGTTTCGATTCCCTTCACTTTAACTTCTGTTTTCTTATCTCCTACCTTAGTCGAGGACTCAAATTCTCCATCCTTGATTTTGGTTTTAGAGGTAAAATCTTCCGTTTTAACTTTGGTTTTTCCCTCAGTGAAAACTTCTCTGTCAGAAGACGTCCCTAGCTGTTGCGGCAGCGCACTTCCACTTCCTAAACCTTCATTAGGGTCAGGGTTTTCTATATAATATACAGAACCGCTTTCAAATCTTTCTCTAGGTAAATTATCATTGGATCTGTCTATTGTAGTACCCGGACTCATACTGGTATTCCTGGAAAATTGCTGGGGACGAGATTTCCCCGACGTACGCTTATTCACATTGTCATTATAATCCTGCGCCATTGCTCCCGCTCCCACTGCGATTGAGACTGCCAACGCCATCAAATATTTCATAATTCACTCCTCCTTTTAATTCATCAATCTTTCCCCTTAACCGCATCAAAAAAAAATTAGTTTCATAAGAGAATTATCAATCATCCGTATTAATACTGAACAAGTAATTAATATTTTGAAATACAAAAACTGCCCAGGTTTAAATACGCAAAAAGCCCTGAAAAATTTTCAGGGCTTTTATTTATTAGGTTAGTTAAAGGGTGTTTAAAAAGGTACTACATCGTCATCCCCATCAGGTCCGCTGTCTGGTGTTTTGAAATCATTTATTCTGCTGCTTATAGTTTTGGTAGACCCTGCATCAAAATACGTTGGTGTGGTATCGTCGATCGAACCGAAGGAGCTTCGCTCCAGGTCGCAGAACTTGGTGAACTTGCCAATGAATCTGAGTCTGACAGTATCAAGGCTACCGTTTCTGTGCTTGGCGATAATCACTTCTCCTACGCCATTCGTAGGACTACCCATTTCATCTTCAGTTATACCGTAGTATTCCGGTCTGTACAGGAACATTACCATATCGGCATCCTGTTCGATTGCTCCCGATTCCCTGAGGTCGGCAAGTTGCGGACGCTTATCTCCTCCTCTTGTTTCAACGGCTCTGCTTAACTGCGAAAGAGCAATCACGGGTACACCCAATTCTTTAGCGAGTCCTTTTAAGGCACGGGAAATTGAAGCGATCTCCTGCTCTCTGTTTCCTGTATTGCCTTTCATGTTGCCTTCACCCGACATCAGCTGAAGATAATCGATAATGATTAATTGTATATCGTGCTTGGTTTTCAGCCTGCGGCATTTTGTCCTTAACTCTCTTATCGAAAGTGCAGGAGTATCATCTATAAAGATTGGAGCTGTTTCAAGATTTCTGATTTTATGATTAAGCTGTGTCCACTCATATTCTTCAAGGTTTCCTTTCTTAATCTTTTCACTGTCCAGTTCTGCTTCCGCAGAAATCAATCTGTTTACCAATTGAACAGAAGACATTTCAAGAGAAAATATAGCCACAGGTTTTTTATGATCTACTGCTGCATTCCTCATAGCTGAAACCACGAATGCGGTCTTACCCATACCTGGACGTGCGGCTATAATTACAAGGTCATTCTTCTGCCAGCCTGAAGTAATTCTGTCCAGATCTGTAAAGCCAGAAGGAACGCCTGTGAGTTTATTTTCGTGATTTTTTCTATTCTGAAGTTCTTCTAATGCGGTACGTAAAATCGAACGCATATCAGCATAATTTCTGCGGATATTGGTTTCTGAGACCTGATAAAGTGATTGCTCCGTTTTATCTAATAATTCAAAAGCATCGGAAGTATCTTCGAAAGCTTCTCTTTCAATGGAAGAAGCAATACTTATTAATTCTCTTTTTATTGCCTGTTCAGAAATGATACGAGCGTGAGTTTCAATGTTAGCAGAAGAGTTGATGCGGGTAGTCAGTTCAGTAATATAATAGGCCCCTCCTACATACTCCAGTTCACCTTTACTTCTTAACTTTTGCGTGACAGTTAAAATATCTATAGGCTCGAGCTTATCAAACAGCTCAAGGACAGCCTGAAAAATCTTCTGATGTTTTTCGTGGTAAAAGCTTTCGGGTTTAAGAATTTCCAATACGACAGTAAGGGCATCCTTTTCAATCATCAATGCACCTAAAACTGCCTGTTCCAGGTCTAATGCCTGTGGAGGGATCTTTCCTAATCCATGGAAAATGCCAGTTGCAGGACTCTTGGTTTTAAAAAAATTCTTCTTAGCGGGAGGGTTAGATTCCATGTAACAAATTTAAAAAAATCAGCCGCTACAAGCCATTAAAGGAAGTTAATTATTTATGCCAGCCTTATTAACGGGGTTATTAACATTAGCATTGTTTTATATTTGTAGCTGATAATAATTGTTTTAATTTTGCAGGGGATTTTAAAAATGGAGAAAATAAAACAAAAGGTTCATTTTATAGCAATTGGTGGTGCAGTAATGCATAACCTGGCTTTGACTTTAGACCAAAGAGGCTATAAGGTTACAGGTTCTGATGATGAGATTTATGATCCCTCCAGAAGCAGGCTGCAGCAAGCCGGTTTAATGCCTCCGAAAACAGGATGGTTTCCTGAGAAGATCACTAAAGATCTGGATGCCGTAATTTTGGGCATGCATGCCAGAATAGATAACCCGGAACTGGCTAAGGCAAAGGAGCTTGGGCTTAAAATCTATTCTTACCCTGAATATATATTCCAGCAATCCATAGATAAACAAAGAGTGGTAGTAGCAGGAAGTCATGGCAAAACATCCATTACTTCTATGGTGCTTCACGTGCTGAAGTTTTTCAATAAAAAGTTTGATTACCTGGTAGGTGCACAACTGGAAGGGTTTGATCATATGGTTAAGCTTACAGAAGATGCTCCTGTTATAATAATAGAGGGCGATGAGTATCCTACTTCTGCCCTTGATAAAACACCCAAGTTTTTACATTACCATCACCACATAGGTCTTATAAGCGGCGTAGCCTGGGATCACGTAAATGTTTTCCCGACTTTTGATGAGTATGTAAAACAGTTTGAGCTGTTTGCAGATCAGACACCAAAGGGTGGTATTCTTGTATTCAGCGAAAAGGATGATCTCGCGACGGTAATCTGCCGCAAAGAACGTGAGGATGTATTAGGTATAGAATACTCTGCCCACAAACACGAAATAGACAATGGCCAGACTTATCTGATCAATGGTTTTGTAAAAGTACCTGTAGCAGTTTTTGGCAAGCATAATATGAGAAACATCAGCGGCGCCAAGGCCATTTGCCTGAAACTCGGAGTAAGCGAAGATATGTTTTATGAAGCCATACAAAGCTTCAAAGGCGCAGCGGACAGACTGGAACTGATCAGCAAAAATGAATCTGTCAATATTTACAAAGACTTTGCGCATGCACCCACCAAATTGAAGGCCACGACCAATGCCATGAAAAAGCAATTCCCTTCAAGAGAGCTGGTGGCAATCCTTGAGCTTCATACCTTCAGCAGTCTGAATAAAGAATTCCTTACCCAATACAGAGATACATTTAAATCCGCCGATGAACCTGTGGTCTTTTTTGACCCTAAGACTTTAGAAAACAAAAAGCTACCTCCTATTTCTGCAGACGAGGTTAAAACTGCTTTTGGTCATCCAAAGCTCCAGGTGTTTACTGAAATACAAAAACTGAAAGACTTTATTTTAAACAGGCAGTGGAAGAAAAGAAACCTGTTGTTAATGAGCTCAGGAAATTTCGGAGGGATGAACGTGAAAGACCTGGCAAAAAGCATTGTAGGAAAACAATGAAAGTGGTGAGTGGTGAGTGGTGAGTGCTGAGGGATTGCTTTATTTGTAATTTATTGGTATATTAATAAGAAGTAAGAGGTCAGAGGGGTTAAAGTAAAACAAATATTATCATGGCTTCCTGCATCGGACTACAAACTTCATTCAAAATTTAACATTCATAATTCACCATTTATTTAAAATGTCTCTCAACCTGCGCAAACCTCTGGCGTTCTTCGATCTTGAAACCACAGGAATTAATATCAATAGTGATCGTATCGTCGAACTGGCGATTATTAAAGTAATGCCTAATGGCGAAATCATCTCAAAATCTACAAGGATAAATCCTACCATTCCTATTCCGATAGAATCCAGCCTGATACATGGAATTTATGATGAAGATGTAAAAGATAAACCTACTTTTAAAAGCCTTGCTCATAACCTGGAGCAGTTTTTAGAAGGCTGTGACCTGGGAGGTTTTAACATCATCAAATTTGATGTGCCTTTACTGGTAGAAGAATTTCTAAGATGTGAAATTGATTTTGATATTTCTAACCGTAAGTTGATAGACGCACAGAAGATCTTCCATATGATGGAGCCAAGAACACTTACCGCTGCCTATAAATTTTATTGCGGAAAAGACTTGGAAGGCGCTCACAGCGCAGAAGCAGATGTATTTGCTACTTACGAAGTTCTGAAAGCACAGATTGAACGGTATAAAGATTGTGAAATAAAAGATGCAACAGGGAAACAGATTGTTCCGATTCATAATGATATGAATGTGCTGCATAATCTTACTGCTTCACAATTTGCAGACCTTGCAGGAAGAATTTCATTCAACAATAATGGGGAAGAAATATTCAACTTCGGGAAATATAAAAACATGAAAGTAGCCGAAGTGCTGCAGAGAGATCCCTCCTATTACGACTGGATGATGAAAGGTGATTTTGCCCTGAACACCAAGAAGAAACTTACCGAAATTAAACTAAGAGGATTTAATCAGAAGAAATAATTATCTTATTGCGGCAACACTTCTTATTCTCTGAATCTTCTGAGAATAAAATATCCTGCAATACCTGAAATTAAAGAAGCAATTAAAATAGATACTTTTGAATAAGTCTCAAAGCTATTAGTGCTTTCAAAAGCCAGCAAAGCAATAAAAATAGACATTGTAAATCCAATCCCTCCCAGAAACCCAATTCCGGTAAGTTGCCGCCATGATGCATTAGCAGGCATGGAAGAAATTTTCATTTTTACAGCAAGCCAGGAAAATCCTACTATGCCTAAGGGCTTTCCTAAAAACAATCCCAGAATAATTCCCATGCTTAAGCTTGATTGAAGTATATCAGTAAATGAAGAGCTTAACACAAATCCTGTATTGGATAAAGCAAACAAAGGCATAATAATGAAGCTCACTGGCTTAGTCAATATATGTTGCAGTTTTTCTCCCACCGAATCCATCTGTCCTTTTCCCAGAGGAATTGTCATAGCCAATAGTACCCCTGAAATGGTAGCATGAATTCCCGACTTTAAGGTGAAGTACCAAAGGAATACTCCCAAAAAAATATATAAAGTCAGATAGCGAACACCTAAAAGATTTAAAGTCATTAATAATATAAAAACACCTAAGGCAGAAAAAAGAAAATATAAATTAAGATCAGCAGTGTAAAAAAGTGCTATCACGATAATAGCTCCCAGGTCATCCACTATTGCCAGGGCAGTAAGCATTACCTTCAATGAAAATGGAATTCCTTTTCCGATAATGGCGAGCACTCCCAGCGCAAATGCAATATCAGTTGCCATAGGTATTCCCCATCCGGATGAAGTTGGCCTCCCCCAATTAAACGCGGTATAAATAATAGCGGGAACAATCATACCGCCTATCGCTGCCATGATTGGTAAAGAAGATTTTTTAAAAGAAGATAATTCCCCTTCAATGATTTCCCTTTTAATCTCAAGCCCTACCAATAAAAAGAAAATGGTCATCAAGCCATCGTTAATCCAATGACCAAAGCTTTTACTTAAACCTATATCTTCCGGACCGAATTTGAAATGCCACAGATTATGCCATTGATCACCGATTGGGGAATTTGCGAGAACGAGAGATAAAATGGTACAAGCGATTAAAATAATACCGCTTGACTGCTCAGCCTGTATAAAAGCCTGAATGAGGTTTTTTATTTTTTTCTTCACAAGCAGCATCAAAAAAACAGCCCCGTTCTCAGGGGCTGCTAAAATACTAGTAATAGCTAAATAAAGCTATTTTTTGCTGATCTTACTATTGTTGTAGTACTTCAAAGCTTCAGGCAAATGTTTTTCTATATCTTTAATCCTGGTCTCATGCGCAGGGTGTGTAGAAAGAAACTCAGGTGTACCCCCTCCTCCGCTTGCATCCATTCGCTTCCAGAATTCTATAGCCTCTCTCGGATCATAATCGGCCATGGCCATAAAGATCAGTCCTAACCTGTCTGCTTCAGACTCCTGAAGCCTGCTGTATGGAAGCAATACACCTACAGTTGTTCCTGCTCCATATGCGGCATAGAACAATGACTGTGTCTGCGCAGGTTTATCCTTCAAAGCTACCTGTAAGGCAACGCCTCCAAGCTGAGTTACCAGCTGCTGGCTCATTCTCTCATTACCATGCTTGGCAATAGCATGAGCAATTTCGTGTCCCATTACTACTGCCAGCCCTGTTTCATTTTGTGCTACCGGCAATATACCAGAGTATACCACTACCTTTCCGCCAGGCATACACCAGGCATTCTGCTCTTTACTATCCACCAGGTTAAACTTCCAGCTATATCCTTTCAGCTCCTTTTTCCGCCCATTATCTGACATATACTTTTCCACCGCACCGGCAATGTTCTGGCCTACTCTTTTTACTTCGGCTGTCTTAGTTGCATCTGAAGATGTTTTATGCTGAGACAGGAAATCTTTATAGCTTGCGTCAGCAAGAGCAAGCATTTCCCCATTGGGAACGATATCCGGTTGACTTCTTCCTGTTACAGGAACCTTACTGCACTGAGCTAAAAATATTGCGCCAAGCAACACAAATATTATCTTGTTTCCCATATCTATATATTAACGCAATATGTTTAAATATTTTACTAAAGTTTAGGGTATTATTGTACTGTCATCCGACTAAAATTAAAAATAGTGAAAAAAGGGCATTACAATAAAAATCAAGGTGATTTATCCCGCATTT
>JAIERY010000088.1 GCA_019746425.1 Cytophagaceae bacterium | reverse complement strand
TAATCATAATGGTGAAAAGATAAGTGAACAGTTGTATCAGAATTTCAGATATACCGGTAAGAATAAAATCATTGTACAAAAAGATGGAAAGTGGGGTATTATCAATGATAAGGGGGAAGTTTTGCTGCCATGCAATTACCGGGGGATTCAAACTTCATCTGAACGCAAGTATTATGTGTGGAAGCTGACAAGCTGGACTGTAAAGAATAACAATAATGAAATAATTGCCAATTTGCAGTTTGATAGTTTGCGATATATAGGAGAAGGTTTGTATCGTTTTTCCATGATCGGGAAAAAAGGAATAGTAGATGCTAAGGGTAATATTATTGTGGGTACGGCGTATGAAGAAATCAGTAACTACAGGTATGGTTTATCTAAAGTAAAAAAAGATAATTACGGAGTAATAAATTCTCAGGCAAAAGTTATTATTCCTTTTGAGTATGATGATGTTTTAATTGATGAGTTATTCATAAGAGTAAAAACAATAGCGCATACAGAAAATGGTCTGCAGGAAAAGTGGGGGTTATATGACCATAAAGGAAATATTTTAATTAAGCCCAAATATGCAAAGCTTAATTCTTATTCTGAAGGTTTGATAGCTGCTCAACGAGAAGATGGTACATGGGGATATATTGATGAGAACGGAAATACAGAAATTATTTTTCGTTATTCATTTGTAGAAAATTTTGAAAAAGGTGTGGCAAAGGTTAGTATTCCCTATTCTGTAATTAAAAAAGATCTGTATGCTATTATTGATAAAAAGGGGGAATATGTAATTAGTCCTGGTGATTATGACTTTTATAAAGTGGGTTTAATAAAGATTGACAAAGGCAAGGCCAGTATGGTTATTCCTAAAGAAAAATATAGTGCTTATGAATCTGTAAATAATAAATACATCAGAGTTTTCCTGAATGATAAATCCGGTATTATAGATGCCGATGGCAGAGAAATAATTCCTCCTGTATATGATAAAGTTTCAAACCCCTCGGAACAAGGTATTTTTATTGTAGAAAAAGATTTTAAGTATGGAATTATAGATAATAACGGAACAATAATTTTTAAGTTGAGCAACAGGTATGAAAGGATATTTGGGTTTAAAGGAGGATTTTCAAAAATACTGTTGCGTGGTAAATATGGATTTATTGACAAACATGGCGATATATATATTTCTGCTCAATACCCGGAGGCTGGAGATATGTCGGATAGTATGGTGAATGTTATCATTCGTGATAAATGGGGATTCCTAGACTATAGAGAAACCTTAAAGGTGCAGCCTTATTATGAAGAAGTAAGTCCTTTTAAAAGAGGAATAGCTTTAGTAAAAGAGAATGGCAAATGGAATATTATCAACAAAGAAGGAAAGAAACTGCACAAAAATGATCTTGATAAAATCGAAAAAACGAGGTACGGGAAATTTCTTTTAAGTTATGGAGGCAAGTATGGTCTTGCCGATGAAAATGGAAAAGAGATTCTTGCTATTAAATATGATGTAATTGAAGAGTTGGGTACTGGTTATGTAATGGTAAAGAAAAATAACTTGTGGGGTGTGCTGGATTACCAGGAAAATTTTATTATTCCCATTGAGTTTGATATACTCTATTTTGAGCCTGCCAATAACACTTATATAGGAGGTATTGTAGGAAAACAGGAAGAAATTCACCTCAAATAATACCTTGTAATTCTCATATTATGGGCTTTCCGGCCATTAGGCAACCTATATTATAAATTCTAAAAACAATCCGATTTTCCCTGAGGTTATTTAGTAAAGTGTGAGGATTTATGAGATATATTCTACTTGTCAGTATGGTAATATTTTCTTTTTATGGAACAGCGCAGGATGCTTTTCAAAGAAGAGATGTTTTTGTTAGCGGCGGACTTTCTTTAGGGGCGTATCGTACGGTTAATTACAGCGGTGCTGAAAGGGCAGGAAAACCATTGCCCTTCTATGTTTCAGGAGAATATGGGCTCAGCAATACATTTAGTGTCGGACCATTTTTAGGGTACTATTCCAGGTTATATCGTTATACCGGCAGTGATGTATCAGACCCCACGGATGATTTTGTTTATAAAGCTCATTATACTGCATTTGGTTTACGGGGAACGGCACATGTAACACCTTTTGCAGAGAAAGGATTAAAGGCAGATTTATATTCAGAGGACGTTGATATATATTTTTCGGGTTTTTTGGGATATGCCGTTAATACTTTTTCCAGAACGAATGGTGCAGATATTAAAAGTAAACCTGGCATTGCCTGGGGTGTTGTAGCCGGTGCCCGTTATTTTCTGAATTATCGTATGGCATTATTTGCGGAGGCAGGACCCGGACTGTTTGGTGTAGCCAGTGTTGGATTGACTGCAAGATTCTAAAAATGTTCCTGAAGGATTGTTTGAAGATTTCCGGTATCAGGATTATTAAAGAATTTTTTTTCCAGCAAACGGAATATTTTTTGGATAAGATCATTCTGTCCTTTTAATATAACTATGTATTTTTCTTTATGCTTGATTATATGTTCTGCCAGCAGATATATCTTGTTGGGATTTATATTGGCAGTTGCTTCAATAAATATTAAGGCTTTTTCTGAGCCTGACAATAAATCAATGGCATGTTGAATTATGGAAGGTTCGGAGAAGTTATCAATATCAAAGACTTCAAGATCGGGATATAAGGCTTTAATTTCAGTTATGGAGTGATGATTATAGGTAAAGTTTATTTTCTCAATAATCTGAATATAAATAAGACTTTTCATTAAAAATAAGTATGTTTATTTCATTAAATTAGAATATTATTTTTAATATTTCTCAGTATGGATATAAAAGAAATGTATCAGCTCTTCCTGAAAAGCACCGGTGTTACAACGGATGCCCGGCAAATTAAAGAAGGAAGTATTTTCTTTGCCTTGAAAGGAGCAAATTTCAACGGAAATGAATTTGCGAAAGATGCGATTTCAAAAGGTGCAAAATATGCTGTGGTAGATGAACAGCTTTATCAGCTGGATGAGCAGTATATTCTGGTAAAAGATGTCTTAAAAACCTTACAGGAGCTGGCAAATCTCCACCGCAGGACATTAAATATTCCAGTGATTGCTATTACAGGATCAAATGGGAAAACCACTACTAAAGAGTTGATCAATGAGGTGTTGAGTAAGAAATATAAAACCTATGCGACGAAAGGAAATCTCAACAATCATATTGGAGTTCCTCTTACTTTGCTTTCTATTTCTAAAGATGTAGAGCTTGCTATTGTAGAGATGGGGGCTAACCATCAAAAAGAAATAGAGTCATATTGCAGGATTGCCGAGCCCACGCATGGCCTTATTACCAACATCGGAAAAGCTCACCTGGAAGGATTTGGCGGGACCGAAGGAGTTAAAAAAGCCAAGGGTGAATTATATGAATACCTTCTTGCTGAAAATAGAATAGCATTTATCAATTCTAAAAATGAAGTACTTAAAAGTATTTCAAAATTTCCTGCCCCGGTTTTATATCCTGAAGAAAATGATTATTACCATTGCCAGTTTCTTGATGCCTCACCTTTTGTCAGGTTTAAAGCAGAAAACGGTGAGATAGTAACAAGCCAGTTGATTGGGAAATATAATTTTGAAAACATTGCGACAGCACTTTGTATCGGTAAATTTTTTGATGTGCCGGCTAAGGATGCAAATCAGGCTGTGGCTTCCTATGTGCCTAGCAATAACAGATCTCAATTGATAAAAAGAGATACCAATGAAATTATCCTGGATGCTTATAATGCCAATCCATCATCTATGAAAGCTGCCGTAGAAAATTTTGTGCTGATTAAGAAGGAAAAAAAGATGATGATTCTCGGGGATATGTTCGAACTTGGCGTAGAGAGCAGAAAAGAGCATGAGACATTAGGCAAATTAATAAGTGGCCTCAATATTGAGAAGACAATATTCTGCGGTAAGGAAATGAAGTATGCAAAAGACTTTTGTCATCATGCACTTTATTTTAAAGAGAAATCAGAACTGGAAAAGTTTTTAAAAGAGAATAAGTTTCAGAATTATCAGATATTGATTAAAGGATCCAGAGGAATGGGATTAGAGAGTTTGGTAGAGTTGATTTAAGAGGAAGTATGAAGTAGGAGGTATGAAGCAGCGAAGCTCTATTTAAATACAAAGTGAATATTTTTCATCCTTTATACCTTACACCCTACTTCATAAAAGGATATCTGTAATCCGTTGGTGGATTTAAGTTTTCCTTAATTACCCTCGGTGAAGTCCATCTTATTAAATTAAAAACAGAACCTGCTTTGTCGTTTGTTCCAGATGCTCTTGCCCCTCCGAATGGCTGCTGATTTACCACAGCTCCTGTGGGTTTGTCATTGATATAAAAATTCCCCGCAGCATGGATTAGTTTTTCTTTAGCAAGCGAAACAGCATTCTTATCTTTTGCAAATACTGCTCCCGTTAAAGCATAAGGTGAACTCTTATCTACTATTTGAAGTATTTCTTCAAAAGAAGAATCATATACAAAGATCGTAAGCACGGGGCCAAATATTTCCTCACACATGGTAATGTAGTAAGGATCTTTTGTTAATATAATAGTCGGTTCGATAAAATACCCTTTGGATTTGTCATATTTTCCTCCTGCTATTATTTCTACATCCTTATCTTTCCTGGCTTCTTCAATGTATCGGGCTATCTTATCAAAAGATCTTTCATCAATTACAGCATTAATAAAATTTGTAAAGTCTTCTACAGATCCCATTTTAATAGACTCCAAATCTTCCAGCATTAACTTTTTTGTTTCTTCCCAGATGGATTTGGGAATATAAGCCCTGGAGGCAGCGGAGCATTTTTGCCCCTGGTATTCGAATGCTCCCCTTATCAAAGCTGTTGCCAATGCTTTTACATCAGCGCTTTCATGAGCCACTACAAAATCTTTTCCTCCTGTTTCCCCTACTATTCTCGGGTATGTTTTATATTTATGAATATTTGCTCCTATGGTTTTCCAGATCTCGTTGAACACTTTAGTGCTTCCGGTAAAATGCAGGCCGGCAAAATCTCTGTGATTAAATATCACTTCTCCTGTTACCGGCCCATCTGTATAAATTAAATTAATCACCCCATCAGGCAAGCCTGCCTCACGGAAAATTTCCATCAATATGTATGCGGAATATATTTGAGTATGTGCCGGCTTCCAGACAATAGTATTACCCATAAGGGCAGGAGCTGTAGGAAGGTTACCCGCAATGGCTGTAAAGTTGAATGGAGTCAGTGCAAATATAAATCCTTCCAGCGGACGATATTCCATGGTGTTTATTACACCTTCATGTGAACCAGGCTGAATGGAATAAATTTCCTTCATGAATTTTACATTGAAGCGGAGAAAGTCAATCATTTCACAAGCCGAATCAATTTCAGCCTGATATGCATTTTTTGACTGGCCAAGCATGGTGGCTGCATTAATCTTCGCCCTGTAAGGACCTGCAATCAGGTCGGCTGCTTTAAGAAAAATTTTTGTCCTTTCCTCCGGAGAAGATAATGTCCAGGTTTTCTGGGCTTCAAGGGCAGCAGTAATGGCTTTTTCTACGTGAGATTTATCTCCTTCATGATAATAACCAAGAATGTGTTTATGGTCGTGAGGAGGAGATAAAGGTTTTTTATTATTTGTTCTAATTTGTTCTTTGCCAATGAACATTGGTATGTCCAATATTTTTGAACGCGCTTCCTGTAAAGCTTTGTTTAATACTTCTCTTTCTTTTGATCCTGACTCGTAATGTAAAACAGGTTCATTCTGAGGTAAAAAATCAGATTTCATATTATAATAGATTTTTTAAATCGCGTAGACAATTTATCTCGTGCATCACAGGTTGATTGTGCTGCTGATGGTATCTGTTAAAAAATACATGATCCATGCCTGCATTGCGCGCCCCGAGAATGTCCGTAAACAGGTCATCGCCTATCATAATGCATTCTTCACACGAAGAATTGATCTTCCCTATGGCGTATTCAAATATTGCTTTATCAGGTTTTTTCCAGCCACATATTTCAGAATGTATTACTTCCTGAAAATATTTACCGATATCAGAGGTTGAAATTTTTATATGCTGTGTTTCTTTAAATCCATTTGTTATGATATGTAAAAAATATCTTTTACTCAGGTAGTCCAATACTTCATGCGCAAACGGCACAACATGACCTTTTGCTGGGCATATCCGCAGGAATTCTTCGTTAAGGTTGGCGGGTACATCTTCTCTCTTCAATCCCATCTGTTCAAACGTAAATGGAAAGCGCAGACTTCTTATTTGTTCTTTGTTTAGTCTACCTCTGTTGTAGTCATCCCACATCTGATAGTTTACAGACTTATATGTTCTGATAAAGTCATCCTGCACTATTCCGAATTTTGAGAGTTGAAATTCTCTGAAAAGATCGGAAAGCGTTTCACTGCAATTTTTTTCAAAATCCCAGAGAGTATGATCCAGATCAAAAAATATATGTGTGTAATCTTTCATTAAAATTTAAGTTTCAATCTTTCTACCTGCCTATCGTTCATAAGGTGCTCATTAAAGATTTCCTGCACGTCTTCAGGCTGAACATTGCCATAGAAAATCCCTTCAGGATAAACAACAACTGCAGGGCCAAAGTTGCATACATCAAAACATCCGGCTCTTTGAGCTCTTATTTCAGTATTGAGTTTGTGTTTCTTTACCAATTCCTTAAAAGCATTTACCAGTTCCATTCCTTTAGCTTCTCCGCAGCACTTGCGGCCATCTGTTCTTTCATTGGTACAAATGAATACGTGTTTTTTATATTTCATGATGTTGTGGCAATCGTTAATTAGTTTTATTTCCTATAATTTATATTTATCAAGCTCAGGCAGTTTGTACTTATTGAGCTTATTATGAAGTTTTCTTATTGCCAGTTCATTGTTGGAATAAAGCGTCATGTATTCTTCCAGATCATTTATTAAGGTAGTATCATTTTCCAGAAAAGAAAACATTTGTGCTACGATATCATAGTAAGCGGTGTTTATATAATAATATACCCATTGATCATTCTTTCTATAATCAAGTATCTCGGAATTTTTCAAATATATCAGGTGTCTTGACGTTTTTGTCTGTGTGAAGTCGAGAATTAACTCCAGGTCTGAAATGCACATTTCATCATTTTTATAAATCAAATGTAAAATTCGGATTCTGGATTCGTCACTAAAAGCTTTAAAGATTTCTGAAGCTTTCTTTATTTTAAGGTTTTTGATTTTTAATAAAGCCATAGTCTTATATTCGCATGTGCAAATATACAATATTTGGTCCGGTTATCCAAAGCGGGGAAAATTTTTAGTATCTTTGTTATTCAATAATCAATTTTGAAAAGATTCGGCATATATATCCTTCTTTTAACCTACTGGGGCTTGTCATTTCACTCCTTTGCCCAAAGTGATAGCTTAAAAAGACATGATCCCTTCAAAAGAGTCATACAGTTATCAGGCCTGGTTGTCGCCGGGGATAGTTCCTATGGAGTTCCGGGAGTAAGTGTATATGTTCCCAAGGCAGGCAGGGGGGCTATCACCAGCAGCGTAGGATATTTCTCTTTCCCGGTGCTTTCCGGAGACAGTGTGGTTATCAAATCTCTGGGGTATAAAGAAAAGCACTTTGTAGTGCCGGTTCAGGAAGAAGATAAGCTTTCTGTCATAATACAATTAATGGAGGACACACTTTTGCTTCCTGTAGTAGAGATATTTCCATATCCCACCGAAAAATTATTTAAAGAAGCTTTTCTTGCCTTAAAACTGCCTGAACAAGATCTCGACAATATGCATAAAAACCTGAATGAACAGGTCATGAAGAGAATGCTTTACAATGTAGATCAGGATGGAAGCATGAATCATAAGTATTACATGCAGCAGCAGGTTGTGAAAACTGAAAACAGAATGATGTATCCTACGATTAATTTTTTAAATCCTTTTGCATGGTCCAAGTTTATTCAGTCGGTTAAAAAAGGAGAGTTAAAAAATAAAGCTTCGGATTATTATTATGAAGATGATGAAGATTAATTAGCCATTAGATTGGCTATTATATATAAAGCAATTCCTGCACAGGCGCCTGACAATAACAAATTCCATTCTCTGATATTTACCCTGATCACAAAAGTGATAAAGAAGTTTACGATCAATAACAGAAGTACTATGATCGCAAGTCCTGTAACTACTCCCAGATTAAATGCTACAATCTGAAATACGAGGTCATCAGGAGACAATAAATAAATTTTAAAAATTTTAGGGAAAGAAAATCCGTGAATTAATCCTCCTGCAAAGCCCAGATAGTAGCGATAGGTCTGTGAAGGATATTTATTGATAAATGGTTTTTTCTTATGATTAAAGTTGGTGATCGCTGTGATTAATATTGTAAAAGGGATGGTATAAGTCAATACTCCATCAGGAAGAGAAATGTAATCAAAAGTGTTGAGAAGAAAAGTGATAAGGTATCCCAGTATGAAAGTAAGCACATAGCCAAAGACAGGTTTCCATGTATGTACCGTATAAATGCCGCAAAGGGCAATGATAAAAAGAATGTGGCCAAAAACGTCCAGTTGGGCGAGATTAGTTAAACCAAGTTTAAAAAAATCATAGAAACTATACATTGTCTATTCTTTTTTAAAGGTTTAATTCACTTATAATATTAAACGAAAACAGAAATTATAAGTTGAATTAACGACAAAATAAAAAGGCGTAGATTCAAAACCTACGCCTTTAAGGGATTTTTTATTTTAATGCGAAATCTTCACTGTATCAAGGTTCATAAATTGAATTTCGTGCTTATCATTCAATGTAATTCCTATTAGAGTGTCTTTTTTTATTTTTCCTGACAGGATTTCTTTTGAAAGCTCGTTTAAGATCATTCGTTGTAAAACCCTCTTTAGCGGCCTTGCTCCGAATTGCGGGTCAAAGCCCAGCTCTCCTATATAATCCAACACATCATCTGATGCTTCTATCTGTATTCCGCTTTCTTCAAGTCTTTGTTTGATAATTCTGAATTGTATATCCACAATTTTTCTTATTTCATTTTTAGAAAGCGGCTGGAACATAATTATTTCATCCACTCTGTTCAGAAATTCCGGCCGGATTGTTTTTCTCAGCAAGTCAACAACTTCATTTTTTGTTTTTTCAACAATTTCATCCTTGTTGATTTCACTGATGTCGGCAAAGTTTTCCTGAATGAGATAGGCTCCTATATTGGAAGTCATTATGATGATGGTATTTTTGAAGTTGGCTAAGCGACCTTTATTATCAGTTAGCCTTCCATCATCTAGTACTTGCAATAAAATGTTGAACACATCAGGATGCGCTTTTTCAATTTCATCTAAAAGGATAACCGAATAAGGTTTTCTTCTTACAGCTTCTGTAAGTTGTCCACCTTCGTCATATCCTACATATCCGGGAGGAGCGCCTATTAAGCGGCTTACGGCATGTCTTTCCTGATATTCAGACATATCAATTCTCACCATAGAGTTTTCATCGTTGAAGAGAAACTCTGCCAGTGCTTTTGCCAATTCCGTTTTCCCTACCCCAGTAGTTCCCAGAAAAATAAAAGAACCGATAGGCCGCTTTGGATCCTGCAAGCCGGCACGGCTTCTTCTTACCGCATCAGCAATTGCCTGAATCGCTTCCTCCTGGCCCGCTACACGCTTGCCGAGCTCTTCTTCCAGGTGCAATAATTTTTCTCTTTCGCTCTGAAGCATTTTGGAGACAGGTATGCCGGTCCATTTTGCAACCACTTCCGCGATGTCTTCTGAAGTAACCTCCTCTTTAAGCATTGATCCTTTATCCTGTACTTCGCTTAACTGCTTTTTCAGTGATTCTAATTTACCTTCACTTTCTTTAATCTTTCCATAACGCAATTCGGCAACTTTCCCATAATCTCCTGCACGTTCAGCCTGTTCAGCTTCCAATCTGAATTTTTCAATATTTTCCTTTTCTTTCTGAATTCCTTCAATAATATTTTTTTCGCTTTGCCATGTTGCCTTCAATTCGTTTCTTTTTTCAGACAGATCGGCAATTTCTCTGGAAAGACGTTCTTCTTTTTCTTTATCATTTTCTCTTTTGATTGCCTCCCTTTCAATTTCCAGTTGCATGATTTTTCTTTGTACCTCATCCAGTTCTTCGGGCAGTGAATCAATTTCAATTCTTAATTTCGATGCAGCTTCATCCATCAAGTCAATTGCTTTGTCGGGTAAAAAACGATCGGAAATATATCGCTGAGATAATTCTACTGCTGCAATGATAGCTTCATCTTTAATTCTTACCCCATGGTGCAATTCATATTTGTCTTTAATTCCTCTGAGAATTGAAATAGCATCCTGCGCATCGGGTTCATCCACCATCACCGCCTGGAATCTTCTTTCCAGCGCTTTGTCTTTTTCAATGTATTTCTGGTATTCTTTAAGAGTAGTAGCTCCAATGGCATGTAGCTCTCCTCTTGCAAGAGCAGGCTTTAATAAATTGGCTGCATCCATGGCGCCTTCTCCTCCGCCTCCAGCACCGATCAGCGTGTGTATTTCATCAATAAATAAAATTATTTCCCCATCAGAATCTGTAACCTCTTTGATTACTGACTTGAGCCTTTCTTCAAATTCCCCTTTGTATTTTGCGCCGGCAACCAATAGTCCCATGTCGAGAGACACTATTCTTTTTGTTTTTAAATTTTCAGGCACATCGCCTTGCACGATCCTTTGTGCAAGTCCTTCTACAATTGCTGTTTTTCCAACGCCGGGCTCTCCTAATAATATGGGATTGTTTTTTGTTCTTCTTGAAAGAATCTGAAGCACTCTCCTTATTTCCTCATCCCTGCCGATTACAGGATCAATCTTCCCTGCTTTGGCAAGCTCATTTAAATTTTTAGAATATTTTTCCAGTGAACGGTATTTGCCTTCTGCATGCTGGTCTGTTACTTTAGAATTTCCTCTTAATTCTTTGATAGCTGCTTTCAGATGTTTTTCATTGAAGCCTACATCTTTCATCAGGGAAGCAACTTTATCTTTTCCTGATAACATGCCAAGCAACATGTGTTCTATAGCGACAAATTCATCGCCAAATTCTTTTAAATGAGAAGTAGCTTTATTGAGTGCCTGCATGGCATCATTAGAAAGGTAAGGATTACCTCCCTTTACTTTGGGATATTGCGAAACGTATTCATTGAGTTTAGTGTGAAGAATATTTTTATTGATGTTTAACTTTTTAAATAAAAACGATATAAGACTTTCTTCTGATTCCAGTATTGCTTTTAATATATGTCCCGTCTCAATAGCCTGCTGTTCATTAGCGCCAGCAATCTGAGTTGCTTTTTGAATGGCTTCCTGTGACTTTATTGTATAATTATCGAAGTTCATATCTTTATTCTATTTTATAAAAAAGTTACAACAAACATTTAACCAAGTGCTGCTATAAGTTTTTTTTCGGAAAGTTTGACATATTGAAAGACATAATGACCTAAAATAAAAAAGCCCGGATCACAAATCCGGGCTTTTTTATTTTAGGTCAAGAATATTTTACTATTTTCCGCCGGGAGAGATCAGGGAATTTTTACCACAGAATGTATAAGTTATACCCAGTAATATTCCTATGCTACTGTTATGTGCTTTCTTTCTGTCGGCATCACCAAAAAGGTAAGTAGGTCTCTCTTCAGAACCATATGCAGTCGTGGCATCTTTATTTTCAACATCACTTATGCTCCAGTCAAATCTTAGTCCCGTGTTAACACTTAATTCTGAAGAAAGCCTGAAATTTAAAGTTCCACCTAAGGCTACATCGATCAGGAATTTATTGTAATAATCACTGCTGGAAGGAGGAAGGTCATAAAAATCTGATTGTCCGTCATCATATTGCTGATAGATAATAATAGCGCCATCACCCTTTAAAAGGTAAGCAAATTGTGGCCCGGCAAACATGAAGACTCCAAATTTTCTGCTTACATTATATTTATAGGTTAAAAGGAGTGGAACTTTTAAATAATCCAATCGCTTCTTGCCTTTTACTTCTTTTGTGCTGCCAGGGCCTCCCATGCTGTCTCTTACAAAAAGTTTTGATACAAATTTCTGATTATGGGAGATATACATTAATCCGGTCTGCAGACCTATTTGCTTATTAATCCAGTAAGTAAAGCTTATACCGCCACCACCGGCAAAAGTAGTTTTGTTTTGGTAGATATCATCATCTTTATCGCTGATGCTATTAGAAATGGTAGTCTTTTGCGGTAGGTAATAAAAGCCTAAGTCAACCTGAGAAAAACCATGGTAGAAAATAAAAAATAAACTTAGCGTGAATAGGGAAATGGCTCTCATAATGAAGAAGTTAAAGTTAAGGCTTTAAAATTAGGAAAATTTAATTATATATAAAAATGTTTATATGTAAGAACCTTGGGAGAAGGACTTAAAAAGGTAAATATCAGGATTCAAAGTATAGAAAGGTGGATAATTAGTAAATTGCGATATGGTTACAAAAGCCGGGGTTAAAAAAGATATCAGGAAGCTGAATCTTGAGGAAATAATAGATTTTTTCAAGGCCAAAGGCGAACCCTCTTTTCGGGCAAAGCAGGTATATGAGTGGCTATGGAAAAAATCAGCTCAGTCTTTTGAAGAAATGACTAATCTGTCATCCAGTCTGAGAGCGATATTGAGTGAACATTTTTCTATCAATAGCATTCAGATCGATAAAAAACAGGTCAGTTCTGACAAGACAATAAAATGCACCTTTAAATTATTTGATCAGAATATAATTGAAGGGGTTTTAATTCCTGCAGACGACAGGATGACCGCCTGTGTTTCTTCACAGGTAGGCTGTTCTCTTACCTGTAAATTTTGTGCTACAGGGTATATGGAAAGAAAAAGAAACTTAGATCCGGGTGAGATTTACGATCAGGTAGTATTAATCAGAAGGCTTGCGGAAGAACATTACCAGGCACCACTTACCAATATTGTTTTCATGGGAATGGGTGAGCCATTGTTGAATTACAGCAATGTGCTGGAGGGAATAAATTACATTTCATCTCCACAAGGGCTGCATATGTCTCCCAAAAGAATAACTCTTTCTACTGCCGGCATTGCAAAAATGATTAAAAAACTGGGTGATGATCAGGTGAAGTTTAATCTTGCTTTGTCGCTTCATGCGGCTAATGATAAAAAGCGAAATGAGATCATGCCTATCAATGAAACCAATACACTGGAAGCCTTGAAAGATTCTTTAAAGTACTTTTATAATAAGACAAAAAATAAGATCACGTTTGAATATATTTTATTTTATAATTTCAATGACGAGATTCAGGATGCTAAGGAGCTTTACGCTTTTACCAGGGCGGTAGGGGTACCCGTTAAAATTAATATTATAGAATATAATCCTATATCAGAAGCAAACTTTTTAAATGCAGAAGAGAATAAATTAGAAGTTTTTAAAAATTACCTTGAATCGAAGGAGTTGGTAGTAAATGTAAGGAAGAGCAGGGGGAAAGATATAGATGCAGCATGCGGACAACTGGCAATAAAAGATAATCCTGATTTGAAAAAAGAAATAAAGTAGCTAAGATTTTTTGTGAAATATCTAACCTTATATATTCAAACAGGTTGATGGATTAAAATACTGATACACGGATATGAGAATTGCATTAATATTTTTTTGTTTGATGACATTTTTGGTTTCCTGCGAACAATCGTCTAATGAAACTGAAAACACCGCTGTTGCTAACCAGGATACAGCTAAAACAGACACAGCTTTAAACTTACAAAGCTATAGCAACAAATTAAAAATTCTTGTAAAGAACATAGATGGAGATTTCCGGGGAATAAGTCTTGGCGATGATGCAAATAAAGTGAAAAAAACAGAGGACACATCAGATATCCAAGAGGAGGGGAGCAATTATATTGAATATATGATTAACTACGCTCCACTGGAAAATGCAGAAGTGCGTTACTTATTAGATGCTGACTTTTCAGTCTCAAAAATTGAAGTAAACATTTATCCTAAAAGCAAGGCCTCTCAGGATAGTTTATTTAGAGAATTAGAAGGGTATATTAATGGGAAATATAATATGGACAGCAGCGGCCCTGGTAGCAATTCTATTAAAAAATGGGAGCTTCCTTTGTCCAACTTATTGATCCTCCTGAATAAAATGGATACTGAAAAAATACATGACATAAGTCTGATTTTTAACTATCTGAACCGCCAGTCTGCCCTTAAAAAGAATTGATTTTTTTTAATAAATAAGCTGATTTTTGCTTATTGCTGCCAATCTGTCACCATTTTTGGCAAACGAACCTCTTGGCATAAGCATTGTTATAAATTAATAGAAAAGACAGAAGTATAACGATAAAATATTTAAAGGAATATTATGGGAAAAATTATTGGTATTGACCTTGGAACAACAAACTCCTGCGTTGCAGTGATGGAAGGGAATGAGCCTGTTGTAATTCCAAACTCTGAGGGAAGAAGAACAACTCCTTCTATTGTTGCCTTTCTTCCTAACGGGGAAAGAAAAGTTGGTGACCCTGCAAAGCGTCAGGCAATTACCAACCCGACTAATACACTTATGTCTATAAAGAGATTTATGGGCAGAAAATACTCAGAGGTTACAAGCGAGTTGCAGCACGTTTCTTATACAGTTGAAAAAGGGAGCAACGATACGATCAGGGTAAAAATCGGAGACAGACATTATACTCCTCAGGAAATTTCTGCCATGATCCTTCAGAAGATGAAAGCTACTGCAGAGGATTACCTGGGGCACGAAGTAAAAGAGGCCGTAATTACAGTTCCGGCATATTTTAATGACGCACAAAGACAGGCAACCAAAGAAGCTGGTCAGATTGCCGGACTTGAGGTAAAGCGTATTATCAATGAGCCTACCGCTGCTGCTTTGGCTTATGGTTTGGATAAAAGACATAAGGATATGACCATCGCAGTTTTTGACCTTGGAGGCGGAACTTTTGATATATCTATACTGGAATTAGGAGAAGGAGTCTTTGAAGTAAAATCTACCAACGGCGATACTCACTTAGGTGGGGATGATTTTGATCAGGTGATTATTTCATGGCTGGCAGATGAATTCAAAAAAGACGAAGGTCTTGATCTGAGAAAAGATCCTATGGCGCTTCAAAGATTGAAAGAAGCCGCAGAGAAAGCCAAGATAGAATTGTCAAGTTCAACACAGACAGAAATTAACCTGCCTTATATTATGCCGGTGGATGGAATTCCAAAACACCTGGTAAAAACATTGACAAGAGCTAAGTTTGAGCAGTTGACAGACAGTCTTGTAAAAAGAACATTGGAACCTTGTAAGCAGGCATTGAAAGATGCAGGACTAGGTATTGAAAAAATCGATGAAGTGATACTGGTGGGAGGTTCAACCAGGATTCCAAAAATTCAGGAAGAAGTTGAAAAATTTTTCGGTAAGAAGCCTTCCAAAGGAGTAAACCCCGATGAAGTAGTAGCTGTGGGTGCTGCAATCCAAGGTGGTGTTTTAACAGGAGAAGTAAAAGATGTGCTACTTCTTGATGTGACTCCTCTTTCATTGGGAATAGAGACAATGGGCGGTGTGTTTACAAAGCTTATAGAATCAAATACTACTATTCCTACTAAAAAATCAGAGGTGTTCTCTACGGCATCAGATAATCAACCAACTGTTGAGATACATGTGCTGCAGGGAGAGCGACCTATGGCCAAGGATAACAGAACCATTGGTAGATTTCATCTGGAAGATATCCCACCGGCGCCAAGAGGCATTCCAAAAATTGAAGTGACTTTCGACATCGATGCCAACGGAATTCTTCATGTATCTGCCAAAGATCAGGGAACAGGGAAAGAAAAGAAAATCAGAATCGAAGCTTCTTCAGGTTTAAGCGATGCTGAAATTGAAAAAATGAAAGCAGAAGCTAAAGCCAACGAGGAAAAAGATAAAGAGGAAAAAGAGAAGGTGGAAAAAATCAATGGAGCCGATTCCATGATTTTCCAAACCGAGAAGCAATTGAAGGAATATGGTGATAAGCTTTCTCCTAATAATAAATCTGCTATTGAGGCGGCCCTGGGAGATCTTAAAAAAGCTCATGAAGCAAAAGATGTGAATGCAATCGATAGTGCAATGGCAGCTTTAAATACCGCATGGCAGGCGGCTTCTCAGGAAATGTATAATGCTACTCAGGGTTCACAGCAAGGTGGTCCGACAGATGGGGCGCAGGGAGGGAATGGTCAGGGTAAATCTGAAAATGTAACTGATGTAGACTATGAAGAAGTCGATGGCAGTAAAAAGTAATTAGCGTAATGTTCATAATAATAAAGGGGTCGGAAGAAATTCCGCCCTTTTTTATGAATAAGTTCTACATCCGTAAGGTTTTAAACCTTACGGATTTTTTTTGGTTATAGAGGAAAATTAATTCGGTTTTTACATATATGAAAAAGATTTTTACTAGCGCTAGTTTTATTTTTACCTTTATTATTACCGCAAATGCTCAGGATACTACCTATTGGAAGAGAGGAGGAATGTTTTCTGTCAATATGAATCAGGTAAGTTTTTCTAACTGGTCAGCCGGGGGAGACAATTCATTTTCAGTAACTGGCTTGTTCAGCTCCTTCCTCAATTATAAAAGAGAAAAAATTGCATGGGATAATTCCATTGACCTTGGTTATGGTTTTGTAAAAATCCTTGATAATCCGGTAAGAAAAAATGAAGACAGGATAATTATTTACTGTCATCCGACTAAAATTAAAAATAGTGAAAAAAGGGCATTACAATAAAAATCAAGGCGATTTATCCCGCAT
>JAIERY010000024.1 GCA_019746425.1 Cytophagaceae bacterium | reverse complement strand
GAAACCTACAATTACATTTCCGGGCTTAATATCATTTGTAATGACTTCCGATCTTTTAATTCTGGCTGTGACTGTACTATCAACGATAATGGTTCTTACCAGGTCGCCTACATCTGCTGTTTCACCGCCTGTACTATAAATTTCTACCCCATGAGATCTAAGCATTTCCAATACTTCTTCAGTGCCATTAATAATAGCAGCGATTACTTCACCGGGAATTAAATTTTTATTTCTGCCGATAGTGGAGGATAAAATAATTTTATCCAGCGCTCCTACACAAAGCAAATCGTCAGTATTCATGATCACGGCATCCTGCGCAATTCCTTTCCAAACAGACATATCTCCGGTTTCTTTCCAGTAAATATATGCCAGCGAAGATTTAGTGCCGGCGCCGTCTGCGTGCATTATATTGCAATACTCCGGATCGCCACCCAGAATGTCAGGAATGATCTTGCAAAAGGCATTTGGATAAAGACCTTTGCTAAGATTTTTAATGGCATGGTGTACATCTTCTTTGGAGGAACTTACCCCTCTTTGCATGTATTTATCATCCATACTGTAGAAATAAATAACATTATTAATTAATGAGTTAAATCCAAAAAAATAAATCCCAAAACACAAATGAGTTGATCCTGGGATTCGTGTTTTGGGATTTATTTTTTGAAATTTGGGATTTTAAAAGCATACTATGAATTACCTATGCCTCTACACCCTTTAATAGAGGACTTGCATTTTAGTATCAGTGCTTATTGATCTTCTTTTTCCAATATAAATCCCCCTCCTTCTTCATCTCTTCTTCTGATTTCTATATCAGGATTTTTGATATTGGTAATCTTCATCTCTGTTCTTCTGTTCTTCTGGTGTGCAACTTCCTGCTCTTCTTTAGTTGCCAGTTTATTAATGTAAGCTTCTGTATAAATGGTTTTCTTGCCTGTTGAATCAATTATTTCAAGAGGTCTGTCTTCTCCGTAGCCTTTCGCAACAATTCTTTCTTTAGGTATTCCTTTGGATACGATAAATGCTACCGCAGAGTCAGCTCTTCGCTGTGCGAGTTTTCTATTGTATTCTGCAGATCCCCTGTTGTCAGTATGTGAGCTAAGTTCGATCGAGATATCCGGGTTGATTCTCAGGAATTCTACAATTTTGAAAAGCTCAATGGCAGCATCTGGTCTGATATTGGCTTTGTTAAAGTCATAATAGATATTGTCAACAACGAAAATGATTTTCTCTTTTTTCGGTAATACCATTTTTGCCGGTATTTCAATATTGGTTTCGCCAGGAGGTAATTTATTGATGTTTACTTTTTTGCCAACGGTTGAGAATTCCATCTCTTCTGTAAAATGTCCAGGCTTGGAACCGATAAGCATGTAATTGGTTTCAGGCTCAACTTCCATTCTTGCTTTTCCTTTGTCATCAGAAGTGATAGTGCCTATAGTATCCCCCTTCTGGTTTACTACTTTTACTACTGCACCGGGTAATAAAAATTCCTGTCCTGGCGATTTCTTTTCTGTGAAATATACAGTGAGGTCCAACCAGTATTTAACAATCTTTATTCTTGATTCATCTTTGAATTCATAAATATCATCTCCTCCTTCACCATCTGGTCTGTCTGAAGAAAGATATCCGAATATGGTGTCTCTGAAAGCGATTGCAAAATCATCGAAACTTGTGTTCATCGGCTTTCCAAGATTTTCAACAAACACTTTTTTGTTATCATCTTTTTTAAGCATGAAAAGATCAAGCTTGCCCAGAGAAGGATGTCCATCAGAGGAGAAATAGAAATCTCCATGTGGTGAAACATATGGATACATTTCATTTCCTCTTGTATTGATAGGGCTTCCCATATTTACAGGATCACCCCATGTGCCATCAGCATTTCTGGATACTCTGTAGATGTCAGTACCTCCGTTTGCTCCGGAACCTTCACGGTTAGAAGCAAAGTATAAAGTTTTACCATCTAAGGATAGGGCAGGAGAAGAATCCCATGCATTGTCATCGTTGAATGGAAGTTTTACAGGCGCTGTCCATTTGCCATCAGGGCCAAGTGTTGTCATGTAAATATCAACATCCTGCGATCCTTTGCGGCTTCCGGTATTTCCTCTGGCGAAATATGCAGTGTTGCCATCTTTGCTGAATACAATGGATGCTTCATGTGCATCTAATGTGTTTATCTCTTCAGGAAGCTCTTTAGCTTGTCCCGAATGTTTTTCTACACCATCAAATATGAACTCATAAAGATCTGTAAATCCGGTTCCGGTTGCAGCGTGCATTTTTTCAGCGCCTCTTGAAGAAGTGAAATACAATTTGTCTTTATAATAAAGGGGAGCGTATTCTTCTTCTTTACTATTCAGGTGATCAATTTTTGAAATGGTATAGTAAGATTTTTTATTTACAATACCATTCAAAACTTTCAGGTTCTGAATTTCATTTTTAGCTCTGTTGATGAAGTCGAAGTTGTTTCCAATGTTCACATAATTTTTAAAAGTCTCCTCTGCTCCTTCATAGTTCCCTATGGCTTTTTGCGCATAACCGTAATAAAAATAAGCTTCTTCCTGTGTTGTTTTATTCTCTATGGCTGCTTTATAGAATGGCTCTGCCTGTTGAATTCTGTTGGAAAGCCTGTAAGATTCTGCTATGTAGTAGTTGGGTATAGTTTTATTGTCATAGCCTTTCGTAATAGCATCCTGAAAGTGCTGTATTGCAAATTCATATTCGCCTTGCTTGAATTTTTTTTCTCCTTTTAAATAAGCCTTCTGTGCTTTGTTCATGCATCCTGAAAGGATGATCAGGGAAAGGAAAAGTAGGAAACTAATTTTTTTCATTTTATTCAATTCCTTGTAAGGGTTTCGGTGTCAATTTTATTTCTACTCTGCGTTAAGTAATTCATTGGATCAGAGTAAAATTAAAGCGCTAAAAATACCTAAATTATTGCAATAGCAGGCAAATTTAAGAGAATCTTTCTAAAAACCCTCTTTTTTATTAACATATGATTATTCTTTTTTTAATTATTAAAAAACCTCGACAACCAGGTTTTTTCAGCAGGAATGCACCAGTTTTCACTTAGATCTGCTAAAGTGGGGGCTAAATTATTAAAAATTAATGTTTTAGGGGTAATTTTGCCTTGTTGTACCGTATTCTTAAGGTCTTTTATTTCATAAGTTTTTACCTGATTCTCTTCAAAAACAGCTAAGGAAGATCTTTCTAAAAATGATATAGCTGTTTCAGCTTCAAATTCCTTTAAAAATTTGACCGATTTATCAATGGAGCAGCCGCTTGGATCATTGGACTGGTCATCGACAGCAATAATCAGAAAGCGATCATGATTTAGTGTCCAAGAAGCTTTAACAGGTGTACCATGGCTATCCCAATGCTCTATGAAATCCCTTATTTTAGCAGCTAAAGTATTTTTAGCGGTTTCATTCAATGCTTCAGAAGCCTGGTAAATCCAGACCCTGGAGGAAGAGGGCATTTTTTGTATATCTATGTACATTTTTTATAGACCCTCATTTTTTGCAATTAGTTCCGCTAAGTCATAAACTTTTACTTCGTTCTCTTTTTCTTTATTCTTCACTCCGTCAGAAAGCATAGTCATGCAAAAGGGACATGCACTGGCTATCACTTTTGCTTCGGTAGATAATGCTTCTTCTGTTCTTTCCACATTGATGTCTTTAGATCCTGGTTCTGGTTCCTTAAACATTTGGGCGCCTCCAGCCCCGCAGCAAAGGCCTGTGGTGCGGCATCTTTTCATTTCTACAAGTTGAGCATCGAGTACTTCCAGTACTTTTCGCGGCGCTTCATAAATATTATTTGCCCTGCCTAAATAACAAGAGTCATGATAAGTAATTTTCTTTCCTTTAAACTCTCCTCCTTCTCTCATTTTTATTTTCCCCTCATCAATTAATTGCTGAAGAAATACGGAATGATGAATTACTTCATAATAACCACCTAATTCAGGGTACTCATTTTTGATGGTATTAAAACAATGCGGACAGGCCGTAACAATTTTTTTAATCTGATATCCATTTAAAATCTGAATATTGGAAATGGCCTGCATCTGGAAAAGGAATTCATTTCCCGCTCTCTTCGCAGGCTCTCCTGAGCAGGCTTCTTCCGGACCGAGCACAGCAAAATTGATATTAAGCTTATTGAGAATTTTTATAAATGCTACCGTGATGGATTTGGCTCTTTCATCGAAGGAGCCGGCACATCCTACCCAGAAAAGGACTTCAGGTTGCTTTCCCTGAGCAGTGAGGTCAGCTAGTGTTGGTGCTTGGTAAGTCATAGTTTTTTATTGTTAAATTCCAAAACTCCAAAACTCAAATCCCAAAGAACGCTTTTGTATTTTGGAATTTGTATTTTGGGATTTTATCACTGATTTAATTTCTCTATCCATTTAAATCTGTCTGCCGGAGAAAATTTCCATGGTGCAAAGTTGTTTTCAATATTCGAAAACATCATGTTCCATGAGGCAGGAGCCTGGGATTCTTCCATAATTTTGTATCGTCTTAATTGAAGAATGATATTCAGAGGATCTATATTTACGGGACACGCTTCCACACAGGCATTGCAGGTGGTGCATGCCATGATCTCCTCTACGGTAATGTAGTCTCCCAGTAAAGCTTTATTATCATTGAAGTCCTTGCCATGCTTGTCCAGGTTTTGTCCGACTTCTTCCACTCGGTCTCTTGTATCCATCATTATTTTTCTCGGCGACAATTTTTTACCTGTAATATTTGCAGGACATTGGGCTGTACATCTTCCGCATTCGGTGCAGCTGTATGCTTCCATTAAATTTTTCCAGGTGAGATCGGTGACATCTTTTGCTCCGAAGCGGCCTATTGGTGCATTGCTATCAGTTGGTCCTTCTACAGGCAGGTTAAGCATGAGCTTCACTTCTTTGGTAACCTCCGGCATATTGGTGAATTTGCCTGCAGGTTCCAGTTTGCTGAAAAAAGTATTAGGAAAAGAAATGAAGATATGCAGGTGTTTAGAATTATAAAATACATAATTGGCAAAGGCAAATACTCCAATAATATGTGACCACCAGCAGAATCTTTCTATGAAGACCAGTTGTTTATCATTGAATCCCTGGAAGAGATTTATTAATAAACCACTGAAGAAAAAGCTGCCGGTAGATATATAATGTTCGGCTCCACGTGTTTGAAGTACATAGTCGGCCGCATTCATGGACAGGAAGCAAAGCATGAGAAATATTTCAATGGAAAGGATGATGTTGGCATCCAACCTTGGCCATGAAGTCATTTCCTGTGCATGGAATCTTTTTACCTTAAGTATATTTCTTCTTATCAGAAATATGGCACAGGTGATGATGACGGAAACTGCGAAGAATTCGAAGACATTAATGAGAAAAGGGTAGAAATTGCCTGTAACCGGTACGAACAGTCTATGAGTGCCAAAAAGACCATCCAGCACGATTTCCAGTATTTCTATATTGACTATAATGAAACCCAGGTATACAAATAGATGAAGCAAGGCGGGCAGAGGTTTTTTAAACATTTTCTTTTGTCCTAATGCTACCAATAGCATGGTTTTCAGCCTTTTTCCTGTATTGTCACTCCTGTCTTCCCTGTGGCCAAGCAGAATATTTCTTCGAATTCTGCGGATGCTTTTGAAGATAAAGGATGATGCAATCAGGAGCAGGGCCAGAAATATGATTTGAGGGAAGTATTTCATAAAGAGATATTAATAAGTTTAATATTAATAATTTTGTTAGAAATATAAAAAATAAATATCTTTGCCTCCCTTAAATGGATGGTGATGTAGCTCAGTTGGTAGAGCAAAGGACTGAAAATCCTTGTGTCGATGGTTCGATTCCATTCATCACCACAATAACAGCAAGAGCGTGAGTAATGAGCAAGCGATAATATTCTCTTGCTCATTACTCACGCTCTTGTTCTTTTCCCCCTATTATAACTCTTCTTACCTGCTGAAATTCATAAATATCCTTTTTTACAAAAACAGGGCTTTATTTTTTATTTTCCCTCCTGTAAATTATTTTTAACTTTTCATCGTTGTAACACGTATTAGGAATTAGATTTGAAGCGATAGGCACATGTTTAAAAAAAATCTTTTATTGTTTTTCCTGATTTTCAGCCTGATGACTCCTTTTGTGTTAAGTCTTCGGTCTGTGCTCGATGGGGATATGTATGGGGGAGATGTTTGTTACCTGGACCTGATGGAGAAATCATCGGAGGAAGATAAAGGAGAAAATAATTCTCCCGAAAAGGAAAAGGAAAAAGATAAAGAGGTATACCTGTTTAACCCGGAAGTATTTTCAGCAAGAAGTGTTTCCAAAAATTTAAATTCAAATTTCCTCAACGTACATTTATTATCTGCTGTGGCTGATCAGCCTACGCCTCCTCCCAAATTTATAAGTGCCAAATATTAGTTTGTATTCTCTGCTTCTCATCACGATTAGTTGAAGCACTGTTTTATTCAACCATTTCACATTTAAATGATTTATGAAAAATTTAAAATCTGGTACAGATAATATTTCGCTTATACAAATTTTAAAAAATGACTTACCCGCAGGGGTAGTAGTGTTCCTGGTAGCGTTACCTCTTTGTTTAGGGATTGCTATGGCTTCTGAAGCGCCTCTGCTTTCCGGATTAATTGCCGGTATAGTAGGAGGAATTATTGTTTCATTAATAAGCGGCTCTAACATAAGTGTCAGCGGCCCTGCTGCCGGCCTCACGGTAATTGTAATTAATGCCATAGAAGACCTTGGATCTTTTGAGGCATTTTTACTGGCAGTATTTATTGCCGGGATTATACAGATATTGCTTGGCTTTGCAAAAGCAGGTATTATCGCAAATTATTTTCCTTCCCCTGTAATTAAAGGAATGCTTGCTGCGATAGGGATTATTCTTATACTGAAGCAAATCCCACACGTAATCGGATATGACATAGATTATATAGGTGATTTTAACTTTATGCAGTGGGATAATCAGAATACATTTTCTGAGTTGATAAAAGCCGTAGAGAAAATTGAAAGAGGCGGTGTCGGCGCTGCCATCATCAGCACAGTATGTATTTTAATTATGCTGTTCTGGTCAAAGGTTATTCCTGAAAAGTTAAAATTCATTCCAGCTCCACTGATAGCTGTAATAGCAGGGGTATTGATGAATGAGATGTTTCATCAATATTTCCCTTTGTTTGTTTTAACTGAAGAACACCTGGTAGGTATTCCTTCCATTTCAGACTTTGATGAATTCAGGAGCACGCTTTATTCTCCTGCATTTTCAGAGATCACTAATCCCAAGATTTTTTCTGTGGCCCTTACTCTGGCTATAGTAGCGAGTCTTGAAACTCTATTAAGTATAAATGCTGTCGATAAGCTGGATCCTCTTAAAAGAAAGACTCCTACCAACCGGGAGTTGAAAGCACAGGGTATTGGCAATATTGTTTCCTCTCTTCTTGGAGGCTTACCTTTAACGGCAGTAATAGTAAGAGGAGCTGCAAATGCCGGCGCCGGCGCGAAAACAAAGTCATCGGCATTATTTCACGGGATGTTATTATTGCTCGCTTTATTTATTTTTCCAAAAGCAATTAACAATATTCCGCTTTGTTGTCTTGCCGCTATACTTCTGGTGTTAGGTTATAAGCTGACCAATGTTACTTTATTTAAAAACCTATATGCGCAAGGGTGGGAGCAATTTATACCTTTTATAGTGACTATTTTCGCAATAGTATTTACTGATTTGCTACAGGGCATAGGCATAGGAATGGGAGTAGCAGCTTTATTTATTCTCCGAAGAAATATTCTGAACCCCTTTATTTTTCACCGGGAAGACGATGACTCAGGGAATAAAATTAAAATTGTTCTCTCAGAAGAAGTTTCATTTTTGAATAAGGCTCAGATTGCTGAAGGACTTCAAAGAATTCCTGAGAGCTCAGAGGTGATTATCGATGGCAGCAAATCACGCTATATTGACGATGATATTATAGATCTCTTTGAAGATTTTAAAAATACAGCACAGGAAAAAAATATCAATCTTGAATTGATTGGGCTGAAAACAATTTATGAGGCTTACAAACATAAGAAAGTGCCTAATTACCTGCAGCAGGATTATGAGCAGTTATTTATAAATAACCGGAATTGGGTGAAGGATAAAATAAAAGATGATCCGCAATATTTTCAGAAATTATCTCAGGGGCAATCGCCAAAATATCTGTTCATCGGTTGTTCTGATTCCAGGGTAACGGCAGAAGCCTTGACAGGCGCAGATCCCGGAGAAATGTTTGTGCATAGAAATATTGCCAACCTTGTAGTGCATACCGATATGAATCTTATGTCTGTACTCCAATATTCAGTTGAAGTGCTGAAAGTAGAACATATTATAGTATGCGGACATTATGGATGCGGAGGAGTGAAGGCGGCGATAGATCAATATGATCATGGATTGATTGATAAATGGCTTACAAATATTAAGGATGTGTACAGAGTGCATTTTCAGGAGCTTGAGGCAATTAAAGACGAAGAAGAAAAGCACAGGAGGCTGGTTGAACTTAATGTGCGTGAACAGGTGTATCATGTTTGCATGACTGCAACAGTTCAAAAAGCATGGGATCAGAGAGAGTCCCCGCAGGTTCATGGCTGGGTGTATGATATCCGTGAGGGTTTGATAAAGGATCTTAAGATTGATATTCAGAAGGATTTTAAAATCTTTGAAAAACTGTATGGATATACAACGCCTGAGGTACGTGTAGTTAATGAAACTATTCCAAGAATACAAAAGCTGAAGACTTAGTCTTTCAGCTTTTTTTTATATAAAGAATTTCAGTCTTACTATTTCTTTTTCGGAAAGGTATCGCCACTTGCCGCGGGACAGATCTTTTTTGGTAAGGCCTGCATATAATACTCTGTCAAGTTTTACTACCTGGTATCCCAGGGATTCAAAAATTCTTCTTACTATTCTGTTTCTTCCTTCATGAATTTCAATGCCAATGCTTTGTGCATCGGGAGATACTATTGCCAGGGCATCCACTTTTACAGGACCATCTTCAAGCTCAAGACCATTCACTATTTTTTCATAGTCTTCTTCGCTTAACGGTTTATCAAGGTCTGCCTGATAAACTTTTTTAATATTATTGGAAGGGTGAGTTAGTTTATCTGCAAGTTCGCCGTCATTAGTTAAAAGTAATAAGCCGGTGGTATTTCTGTCTAATCTTCCTACGGGATAAATTCTTTCGGTGCAGGCGTTTTTTACCAGGGACATAACGGTTCTTCTTTCCTGGGGGTCGTCGGTAGTAGTGATAAAGTCTTTTGGTTTATTCAACAGGACATAAATAAGTTTTTCAGGTTTGATGACCTGGTTCTGATATTTTACTACATCCTTTCTGTCAACCTTATATCCAAGCTCGGTAATTCTTTCGCCATTCACAGTTACTTCGCCCAGTTCTATCAATCTGTCGGCCTCCCGTCTTGAGCATATTCCGGCATTTGCAATGAATTTATTAAGCCTGATTTTCCCTTCTGCTTTAGGAGCTTCTTTCTTAGCCCCCTCGGGTCTTTTTATATTATAGCTGGGAGGAGTCTGAAGTTTATCGGCTGTAAAATCATATGACTTTACAGGTTTTTTCCCGAAAGGTTTTTTCTCATCCAGGGAGTCTGAAAACTTTCCTTTCTTTTTAAAGTCCGAGGAATCTGAGAATTTTTTGCCTTCTCTGTCTGAAGAAAAATCTTTGTCTTTTTTATTATCAAATGAGCGTGATGACCTGCGCTTTTGATCGGAAGGATAATTGTCTTTTTTATTTTTTTCGGAAAATCTTTTCTTTCCTTCCGAAGCGTATTGCTTATATGTTCTTGTGCCGGAAGATTTGTGTTTCTTGTCTGTAGAAAAATCTTCCCGTTTGTCTTTATTGCGGGAGAATTTTTTATTTTCAGAAAATTTTTTATTGTCTTTATCGCCTAATGATTTCTTTTTGTCAAATGGACGAGGGTTGTTTCTTTTATCTTCTGAATAGGTTTTTTTAAATTTTTTGTCACTAAAGGATTTTTTATCGTCAAAGGATCGAAAAGATTTTCCTTTGGAACCGGATGAGAAGTCATCCCGTTTGTTTCTGGGGTCGGAAGAAAAGCTTTTTTTGCCTTTATATCCTGAGGAGCCATTTTTTTCTTTTGATGAGAAAGGTTTCTTTTTATCAAAGGAACGCGGTCTTCCCTTGTCTTCATCAGAAGCATTGTTTCTGTTTCTTGAACCGGAGAATTTTTTATCTCCGGATTTAAAGTCTTTATTGGGAGATTTTTTTCCGGAGAACCTATCAGGTCTTCCGGAAGATCTTCCCTTCATGTTCTTACTCATTGATGTTGTCTGAATCTGAGTCTAAAGAATCTGAAGGAGTATCGTTATTAGAGTCAGTTGGATTTGAATTTTCTGTTGGAATTTCTGCAGAGGCGAATGAGTCCATATCTATGTCAAGATCTTTCTCATTAAGTTCTCCTATTTCATTTTCTTCTCTGGCGAAATCTTTCGGAGTAGGCAAATCTTTCATGTCGTTGATGCCAAAATATTCCAGGAATTTCTGACTGGTGCCGTAAAGTATCGGTCTTCCTACTCCTTCGGATTTACCTTTGATTTCTATTAATTCTTTTTCGAGGAGCTTTTGGATTGCATAGTCGCAATTTACTCCTCTTATTTGTTCAATCTGGCCTTTGGAAATAGGCTGCTTGTAAGCGATAATGGCTATTGTCTCAAGGGCAGAAGTGGATAGTCTTTTTTTAGATTTCTGTTTTAACAGAATGCTGATGCTGGATTGATAAGCTGGTTTTGTTAAAAACTGATAGCCGCTTGCAATTTTAAATATCTGGAAAGGGAAATCCTCATTTTCATATTTAGTAAGCAATGCCTCAATGGCTGTCTGAATATCCTCTCCGGGAATTTCAGCTTCAAACATTTCATTGAGACATTGCCTGATCTCCTCTGCTTTAATTGGCTCATTGGAGCAAAATATCAAACTCTCGATATGGTTCTGTAAGAAATTCATTAATCCTTCCTATTAAGTTTTGCTTCAATTGAATGTTGGGTATGTGGTACAGCTCTTAATCTTTCTTTAGGGATAAGTTTTCCTGTTTCCACACAAACGCCATAAGTACCGTTTTTAATACGGGCCATGGCGTTTTCCAACTGTTGAATAAACTTCTGTTGACGTGCAGCTAACTGCGTAAAGTTTTCCTTTTCGGCAGTATCTGCGCCATCTTCCAGTAGTTTAAGCGTGCCTGCTGTAGTATCAGTTCCAGGGTCATGCTTTCTGCTCAGAACCTCTTTAATGTAAGTCAATTCCTTTTTTGCTGCTTCCAGTTTGTCTGCTATCAGCACTTCAAACTCTTTCAATTCTTCTTCGGAATACCTTGTTCTTTCGTCTGGATTTGCTTTAGGTTTCATTGGCGTTGGTTTATTTATATTTGTATGCAAAAAAGGATTATACTCTTTCGCAGCGTTATGGAAAGCTCCCTTGCTAATATATGAACTACCCGGGCCTTCTTCAGGAGATTCTTCCTGATTCGCATCTTCCTGTCCGCCTTCAACACTCACCTCAGGAGATTCTGGGAGGGGAGCATCCACTACCGGAAGATTTTCAGGTTTAGAAACCGGAGGTTTCTGCTGAACAGGCTTAGGAGTTGATTTTGCCTTAGGTTTGGAAGTCGCTTTTGCCTTAGCTTTTGGCTTAGACTTAGCTTTTACCGGTTTTGCCTTAGCTTTTGCAACTTTTTTAGATTTAGCTTTCGCCTTGGCTTTTGCAGCTTTTTTAGCTTTTGCCTTAGGCTTAGCAGAAGATTTTACTTTGCTTTTTGCTTTAGCTTTGGATTTGCCTTTTGATGCAGCTTTTTTAGCTTTTTTTGCTGGTTTTTTGGCTTTCTTCTTGCTCATATAAGTAACAGTTTTAGTAAAAAAAAATTTTTACAAATGTAGCATAAAAAATAATTATTATCTATTTCAGGTTCATGAATCTTCTTTCAATTTATATAAGATTACAATATTTAAAATGAAAAAGTTTACCTTGTATAAGTTAATTATGCTTTTTTATTTAAGACTGATATGTTTGTAAAAGTTATACACATTTTTTCTTTCTTCTATAACGGTTTTTATAGGTTGTAGTTCAGATATAAAAAATGACGCCGTATCTGCTGACCTGAAAACCGATACGATTGCTATTTCAGGAATGGTTTGTGATGGCTGTGCCCAGGCAATCGGCAGAAAACTAAAAGACCTGGAAGGTGTGGTAAGTCAGAATGTAACTTATAAAAACAGTATGGGGGTAGTGACTTATGATAAAGAAAAACTGGATGGAGAGAATATCCGAAAGCTAATCGGCGATGCAGGTTACTAAATCAGAAAAATTAAATAAAGTACTGATAGAGAGACCTTTGATCTCTGCCCGATCAAAAATTATAGTTCATTTTAATGGCATCGATCCGGCCGGTTACAGATTTTGAATCAATATTTATATGGTGTTTTAAACGCAGGTAACGGTGAATTACTTCTGCTTGCTTTTTCCTGTTTATACAGGCTTTGATAATATCATTCACCACGCATTTCATAAAATATTCCTTTTGGTATCCATATAAATAACCTCTTTTATGAGGTAATGGTTTAGAAGCTTATTTGCTGAAATGGCTGGCTAAGACTACAGGCAGTTTATAAGATTGAGACTTCCCTGCTGAATCAAATATTTCCAGTACCACGATATAATATCCGGTATTTAATTTCCTCCCGTTATCATCAGTACCGTCCCATTGAAAAAAACCTTCCTGTCCGATTAATTCATTCTTTATAAGATTCCGGATGGATCTTCCCTGTACATCAAATATTTTCACATTGCATAAATTTCCTCCTCTATCAAACATATAATTTATGAACGCCATATCATTATTTCCGTCCTGGTCAGGAGTGAAAACTGCAGGTTCTATATTGATTTGTTTATTGCCTGACCTATCTGTGTTTTGTGAATTTTCATATCCCGGGGTCGCAAAGCCGGCAGTGCTTGCTGCAGAATGCCAGTTATCAGGAATATTCGTTGTTATATAAGGGGAAATTCTTTCCAGAGATACGCCTTCCTTATTGTCTAATAAGGGATAATGCATGTCTTCATTATAATCAAACCTGTCCGCAATTTCATTTTGACTATTTAAGAGCAGTACAGTTCCTTTTTCATCGGGAAAGGAAGGCAGAGAATTAATAGATAGGATTCTGTGCGGATAGGGAATAAAATAATGTAATTCCAGAATGGCCGCATCTTCGGTGAAGGCCAGGTATTGATAAGGAGGAATTATCAAAGAAGTATTCATGATTTCTGTAATATCATTTAAGGTATCATTTTCCCTGTTTGAGAGCTTCCAGTTTTTAAGGTCTATATATTTATCGGTACGGTTGTAAATTTCTACAAAATCCACACCGCCCGATCTGGGGTTGAATAATATTTCATTGATGATAAGATCTGAAAGATTTGCCGGGGCAGGACGTACAATCGAAAATGGTTTTTTAGTAATCGGATTGCCTTTGCAATCGGTTGCATTTTCCAATGTAAATTCATACACAGAATTTTCTTCCAATGGTGCGGAAAACAAAACCTGAATTTTTTTAGAATCAGTAAATATAACCGTGTCAGCGTTTATCAGGCCACCCAGTATTATAGTATGGTTGGAGGTATCCATGTTTTCATCGAAAACAAGGTTCAGGTGAAGTGAGTCGGTTAATTCTACTGAAATCAATTCTGGTCCCAGCGTGTCGGGTATTGCAGAAAATATGGAGTTTTGTCTGCCGGGACTTCCTCCGGATAAGTCTGCAGAAGCAGACCAGTTGGACGCTTCGCCACAATATTGAGAGGGATTGATCATCTCGAGGCTCCATCCTCCTTCTATTTTATTTTTATCCTGGTACCAGTCATCTGTATAATTTATATGAAAAATAATTTTTCCATGATTGTCTTTAAAATATAAATCATCCCCTGAATTATTAAGAGAGGGAAAATTGCTTAATCCCACTACATTTCCATAGGATAAAAATTCGTTTTGGGCGCTGGAAGAAGTAAGAATCAGATATGAGAAAGGGTTGAGTTTTATGAAAGGTAAAATAGCGCTTTGTGAAGGATCATTTAAGCTGAATCCGTTTAAATCTATAGTGTCTGCCGTATTATTGTATAGTTCCACATATTCTTCCATAGGCAATCCGATGGCTGGCGATGGGTCGCAGAAAATTTCAGTGATGAGTATCCCGGCGTAATCCAACGATCTTTTATATATAAAATCGTAAGCAGATCCGGATGTGATTGATGTTCCCGAAGTATCCTGAATATTATTTAATATCAGGCTGTAAGAATGTCCGCTTTGTAATTTCTGATTTAACCATAATTTAACTTTCTCCGGCTCTCCAGGAATCAACAGGGCTGCGGCAGGATTACCTATCGTGCTGATAAAATAATTGCTGATATTCTCTGCGGAAGGGAGTGTTACCTCTTTATTAAAGTGGACTACGAGTACAGAGTCATTCTCAGAAACAATATTTATGACAGAAAGGGGCGCTTCTTTAATAATAATATCATCAAAAAAGAACTGATCCTTTCTGGTAGAAGAGTGTATGCAGGCAATTCCGCAGAAAGAAGAATAAGAGAAAGCGGTATCCGTTGTACCGCCTTCAGGTAAAAAATTTATACCTCCTGTGATATCACTATATAATTGCCAGTTGCCTTTAGCATCCCTTATTACTTTTATTCTGATGGTATTGCCCGATTTTCCTGCATGGCCTGCAATGCCATCAATGATTTTAGTGCTTGTCAGCCCGCTCTGCCTGTAAAGATCGATCCCATCTGCTGTGCCCGATTCACCGCCGACTTTTATATAATACCCATTGAGGCTGCCTTCCAGATCCTGCTGATCGCTGGCCAGGTAAAATTTACAGTAATTGGTAGTGGAAGGTGAAAAGCTCATCCTTACATAAAAATTCCATTCGGTATTGACCAGGCGGTTATTGGGAGTACAAATAGAAATAATGCCTCCGGAAGAGGGGCCACGACTTTGTAATTCTTTAGAAGCATTTATTTTATAAAATGCAGTATCGCCGAGCCATTCAGGATTGGAAATAAAATTTCCGTCGTTGAAGTTTTCTGTTAGCTGGCCGAATGAAAAAGTCGTGAAAAGTAGAAAAAATACTACATAGCTGGTTTTCACGCTACAATAATAATTGATTATCAGGATTTTTCAATCCTATAGGAATTTTTTTCTATAAATTAATTACCTTTGCAAGCCAAAATAGAGATTGGAAGTTGGATGTTGGAAGGTTAGAAAAGTAAATGTGGGTCTAACTTCTAACATCCAACCTCTAGCCTCACAAAAATTATAGTATATAAATAAACAACAATAATCATGAAAGTTGCAGTTGTAGGCGCTACCGGACTAGTAGGTACCGAGATGCTTAAAGTGTTAGAGGAAAGAAATTTCCCTGTTACAGAATTAATTCCCGTTGCTTCCGAAAAATCAGTAGGGAAACCGGTAAAATTTAAGGGTAAAGAATTTAAGGTAGTGAGTATGGAAGATGCAGTGAAGATGAAGCCTGCAATTGCTATATTTTCAGCAGGCGGAAGCACTTCTACTGAATGGGCTCCAAAGTTTGCTGCGGCGGGCACTACGGTCATTGATAATTCTTCTGCATGGAGAATGGATCCTACTAAAAAGCTGGTGGTCCCTGAAGTGAATGCAGACGTATTGACCAAAGATGATAAGATCATTGCAAATCCAAACTGCTCTACCATACAGATGGTGGTTGCCCTGGCTCCTTTGCATAAAAAATATAAAGTAAAAAGAGTAGTGGTTTCTACTTATCAGTCAGTGACCGGTACAGGAAAAAAAGCCGTTGACCAGCTGATGAACGAGAGAAAAGGTGTAGAGGGCCCTATGGCTTACGCTTATAAGATAGATCTGAACGTGATTCCTCACATCGATGTGTTTCTTGATAACGGCTATACTAAGGAAGAGATGAAAATGGTGAATGAGACCAAGAAGATCATGGGAGACAATAATATTCAGGTTACATCTACCACGGTGAGAATTCCTGTAATGGGTGGACACTCTGAGTCGGTGAACGTAGAGTTTGATAAAGAGTTTGAACTGGAAGATGTGAAGAAAACATTGTCCTCTTCTCCCGGGATTATTGTAGAAGATGATGTGAAGAATTTAAAATACCCTATGCCAATGAATTCTCATCACAGAGATGAAGTTTTTGTAGGAAGATTAAGAAGAGATGAGTCTCAGCCAAAAACTTTGAACATGTGGATCGTGGCAGATAACCTGAGAAAAGGCGCTGCTACCAATGCGGTTCAGATAGCAGAGTACCTGATGGCAAAAAAATTGGTTTAAGAATTTTTTTGATTGATGTTAATTAGAGAGAAAGACGCGGCGGTGCTGTGTCTTTTTTTTGTGCGTCAGGCACGTTTATTTTCTATAGGGTGCAAGTCCCGAATGCGGGTAGTAGTGCCTAGCATTAGCCAATAG
>JAIERY010000308.1 GCA_019746425.1 Cytophagaceae bacterium | reverse complement strand
GATGGTTTCGATGAGCAGCATATCTGCTCCGCCATCCATCAGACCTTTTGCCTGCTCTTTAAAAGCTACTACCAGCTGATCAAATGTTATGGCTCTGAAGCCTGGATCATTTACATCCGGAGAGATAGAAGCGATTTTAGTAGTCGGCCCCATGGATCCGGCTACAAAGCGAGGTTTATGCGGCTGTTTTTTGGTAAACTCATCCGCTGCCTCTCTGGCAATTTTTGTTCCCTGGTAATTTATTTCATACACCATATGCTGGAGCTTATAATCTTCCTGCGCTACTGAATTTGCGCCGAAGGTATTGGTCTCCGCGATATCCGCTCCGGCTTCAAAATATTTTGCATGAATTTCCTTGATGATATCAGGTCTTGTTACACACAAAAGATCGTTATTACCCTTAAGGGTATGAGAATGATCTTTCAGCTTATCGTTTCTGAAATCCTCTTCCTGCAGCTTATACTTCTGGATCATGGTGCCCATAGCGCCGTCCAAGACCAGAATACGTTCTTTTAAAATGTCATTAATTGAGGTCATTTGACTCCTTTCTGTTAGAGGATATTAAGAAAATTTTGATTACTTATTCAGAAAGGCTCATGGAGTGAGGACTTACCTTATCTTTCTCCTTTCGGAGTGGGAAGTAGCACCCTGCCAGCCAGGGTTGCTAAGACGTCTCAGGGCCCAATCCCTCAGTCTTTCCGGATAAGTAATACAAAGAAAGTTTATATCCGTGTATAAAACAAAAATAAGCTAAAAATTCTTTAGGGCACTGACAGTGAGCATGTAGTATTCTTTTTTATTTTCAATAATATCTCCCTGCTGTATATTACTTTTATTCAAAAACTTCAAGTATTTTTAAGCCTCTAAACGCTATCAAAATTGAAATTTGCCGCAGTAGATATAGGATCCAACGCGATCAGGTTCCAGATCAGCAAAGTACTGGAATATAAGGGAGTAATAAGCTTTAAAAAGCTTGAGTACGTAAGGTTTCCGCTGAGATTAGGCCAGGACGTATTCCGCAACAATGAGATCAGCAAAGAAAAAGAAGCAAAATTCATAAAGCTTATTCATACTTTCAAAATGCTCATTGAGCTATATGAGGTGGACGACTATTGCATCTGCGCGACATCGGCCATGAGAGAGTCAAAGAACGGCCGGGATATTGTTAAAAAGGTACAGGAGCAACTGGAGATAAAAATTGATATTATTGACGGAGAAAAAGAAGCAGAGCTGATCAATACTGTACTTCATAATGAACTGGATGAGAAAAGCTACATCCATATCGATGTGGGTGGCGGTAGCACTGAGCTCAACGTATTTGTAAATAAAGAAAAACTTGCAGCCAACTCATTTAAAATCGGTTCAGTAAGAAGATTAGGGGGATTGGACTCACCGGAAGAATGGAAGCATATGGAGAACTGGGTGAAAGAAAATGTAAAACCCGAATATGGAAACATCCAGGCCATAGGTACAGGTGGTAACATAGGAAAGATCTATGAACTGGCTCACCTTTCCAGATCAAGGGACAGCAGACCAACCATTCCTTTAAAAAAGATCGAGGAAGTTCGGAAAGATATTGCAAAGCTTAGCCTGGAAGAAAGAATTAATGAGCTTATGCTTAACCCTGACCGTGCCGACGTTATCGTTCCTGCATCGGATATCTATATCGAGGTGATGAAATATGCAGGAGCCAAAGAAATGCTCGTACCTGAACTTGGTTTAAAAGATGGTCTGATACAAATGCTTTATCAGAAACATACCAATGCTGCTACCAAAGCGGTGTTTGTAAATACCAATAAGTTTCAGAAGTAAACTGTCAAAATAATTTAATCTCCCCTATCCCGTCTTTAGTCATTTTATAAAATTCTCTGTGCACATTGAAAGGAGCATGTCCATTGGGAACAGACTTTCTATATACTTCGTCTTCATGCAGAATGTAAGAGTTTACATTGTCCCTGAGATTATATTCAAGTATAGCGATGGATTGCTGTTTCAGCAATGGATCGATTATCTGAAATAAGGATTCTATTCTTCTTTCAAAACTCCTTACCATCATATCGGCGCTTCCTCCATACACTATAGGCTCTCCGTTGTTATGAAAATAGTAAAGTCTCGCATGTTCCAGAAATTCTCCGACGATAGACTTTACAAATATATTTTCACTGAGACCTGGTTTACCCGGTTTAAGACAACACATTCCCCTTATGATCAATTTTACCTGCACACCTGCCTGAGAAGCGCTGTATAAAGCGTCAATTGTTTCTTTGTCCTGTAAGGAATTAACTTTTATCACTATGCCACTTGACCTTCCTTGTCTGGCATTTTCTGCCTCTTTGTTAATCAGTTCGATGATCTGTCTTCTCATATCTCCGGGAGCTGTAATCAATCGCTGATAACTTGAAGGAAGAGAATGTCCGGTAATTACATTGAAAAATTCATTAACATCATGAGCATATTCTTCATTGGTCGTTAGCAAACCAATATCTGTATACAGCCTTGCTGTTTCTTCATTGTAATTTCCACTTGACATATGCACATACCTGGTAACTTTATCATCATCCTTTCTTACGATCATCAAAAGCTTGGTATGTGTTTTTAAGTTCCCGATTCCATAGATCACAAAACAACCTGCCTTTTGTAATCGCTGTGCTTCCTTAATGTTATTCTCTTCATCAAATCTCGCTTTCACTTCAAATAAGACGGAAACATATTTTCCGTTCTCGGCTGCTTTTAACAGTGCATTGGTAAATCTAGACTCTTTGGCTACCCTGTAGATAGTCACTTTGATCGCAAGCACATTAGGGTCTTCCGCTGCTTTTTCAATTAACTCTACTACCGGCTGAACGCTGTTGTAAGGATGATGCAGCAACAGATCTTTAGTCTTTAGATATTCAAACAGGTTTACCTCTTCATTGCTTGTAATGCATATCGGTTTCACCGGCATCGGAGGAGGAGCTGTTTCACCCTTAAATTCAGGGTGTTTTATAATTTGCCAGAGAGATGTGTAATCAATTAAATGCTCGTTGACAAATATATTATATTCATCCACATCCCATCTCTCCACTAAAATCTTCATCATGTAATCTGAATATCCCGGTTCTATTTCTACACGGACCACCCTTCCTGTACGGCGGGTCTTCAATTTTCTTTTTATCTCATCGATATATCTTTCCTCCATATCATCACTTTCTTCCAGGGAAAAATCCCCGTTTCTGGTGATGCGGAACAGATTAACCGAAACAATTTCTACATTCCTGAATAACTTATCGATTCTCCACCTTATGATTTCTTCCAGAGGCACAAAGACAATATGATCCTCTCTTTCCAGCTCAAAAAATCTTGGGAGGTTAGAAGGTACCTGAACAAATGAAATTCTTTGCTGACTCTTGCCTTCCAGATTCCGGCTTACCACTCCTAGTATCAGCAGCTTATTCATCAGAATAGGAAATGAATGGTAACTGTCATACATCATGGGAGTAAGCATCGGGTAGATGGTATTGCGGAAGTAATGATCCGCTTTTTCTTTTTCCTCATCGGTAAGCCAATCGATAGATTTGGCAATCAGGAAGCCATTCTCATGAAAAGCTGGTACCAGTTCCTGGGCAAAAAGCTGATTTTGTTCTCTGCAAAACTCCTGTACCTCTTTTAATAATTTTATTCTGAATGGCCTCTCTCTCAGGCCGGAGTAATCTACCCTCTCTTTTCCATAGTCGATGTAATTGTATAAACTACCCACGCGTATCTGGAAAAACTCATCGAGGTTGGAAGAAGTAATGGCAAGAAATTTTAACCGCTCAAAAATATTCCGATCCTTGTTCTTTGACTGATCCAGAACACGAAAGTTAAACTTAATCCAGCTCAGATCACGGCTGATATAATTACTTGGCTTGGTAATCGTAAAGATCTTCTGCTTTAACATGAAAAAATCATTGGGTACTTAATGAAAAAAGGTTCTATGGAGAACCTTACAATATATATACTTTTTTAAAAGTAAAAAGTTACAGTTTAGAAAAATTTAACATTCCAAGCTGTAACTCTTACGATCACCCCTCTACCTCCTGTCTCTATTTATAAGACACTTTTGTGTTTAATTTTGTTTAAAAATCTTCTATTGAAGAAGTTGACAGTTGACAATACACAATTGACAAAATAAAGCTTATGTAAACTGTCGCTGTCAATTGTCAACTATATATCAAGTTTGGCATACTTGGCATTCTTCTCAATGAAGTCTCTTCTGGGAGCCACTTCATCGCCCATGAGCATAGAGAAAAGGTGGTCTGCCTCTGCAGCAGATTCTATACTTACCTTTTTAAGACTTCGGGTTGAAGGGTCCATGGTGGTTTTCCATAACTGCTCCGGATTCATCTCTCCAAGACCTTTATATCGCTGAACACCTACTGAATCTGTTTTCCCGTCTTTGGCAAGTTCTTTTACTGCCATGTCTCTCTGCTCTTCATTCCATGAATATCTTTCTTCCTTACCTTTTTTCACGAGGTAAAGCGGAGGGAGCGCAATGTACACATAACCCATATCAATCAGCTTTCGCATGTAACGGAAAAAGAAAGTAAGGATAAGAGTACGAATGTGACTACCATCCACGTCGGCATCGGTCATAATGATGATCTTATGATAACGAAGTTTGTCCAGGTTCAAGGCTTTCTCATCTTCTGAGGTACCGAAACTTACGCCCAGCGCAGTGATCATATTTTTGATCTCTTCGTTTTCGTAAATTCTATGTTCCTGTGCTTTTTCTACGTTTAATATTTTTCCTCTTAAAGGAAGAATCGCCTGATATCTTCTGTCTCTTCCCTGCTTTGCTGATCCTCCTGCAGAATCACCCTCCACCAGATACAACTCGCATGATCCCGGATCGCTGTCAGAACAGTCGGCAAGTTTTCCCGGCAAGCCTGTTCCTGAAAGTACGTTTTTTCTCTGTACCATTTCCCTTGCTTTGCGGGCGGCATGGCGCGCCTGCGCTGCAAGAATAACTTTGGAAACTATAAGTTTGGCTTCTTTAGGATGCTCTTCAAGGTAGTTGTTAAGCATTTCTCCTACCACAGTATCGACAGCGCCCATTACATCGGAGTTACCCAATTTGGTTTTGGTCTGCCCTTCAAACTGTGGCTCTGCTACTTTTACAGATATAATGGCTGTCAATCCTTCCCTGAAATCATCTCCGGTAATATCGATCTTCAACTTTTCCAGCATCCCTGATTTATCTGCGTAAGCTTTTAAAGTTCTGGTCAGGGCTCTTCTGAAGCCTGCTACGTGCGTACCACCTTCGATGGTATTGATGTTGTTTACATAGGAAAATACATTCTCATTGAAAGAAGTATTGTAAATCATGGCCACCTCTACAGGAATCGGCCCCTTATCGCTTTCCATATGTAAAGGAATAGGAATTAGTTTTTCCCTGGTAGAATCCAGGTACTCGACAAATTCTTTTAACCCGCCGTTAGAATGAAAAGATTCGGTCTTGGCTTCTCCTTTTTCATCCAGTTCTCTAAGGTCTTTCAAATTTATCCTTATCCCTTTGTTTAGAAAGGCAAGTTCTCTCAGACGGGTAGCAATGGTTTCGTATTTGTATTCTTTAACCGTGAATACGGTATCATCCGGAAGGAAATGTACTTTGGTGCCTGTACGTGAGCTCTCACCTACTACCCTTACTGCGTATTGAGGAACACCTCTATGATATTCCTGCTCGAAAACTTTTCCTTCTCTCTCTACAGTAACCTTAAGAACAGTTGAAAGTGCATTTACACAGGATACCCCCACGCCATGCAGACCTCCGGAAACCTTATAAGTATCTTTATCGAATTTTCCTCCAGCATGCAGCACTGTCATTACCACTTCGAGGGCAGAGCGATTTTCTTTGGTATGAATTCCTGTCGGAATACCTCTTCCGTTATCAGAAACTGTTATTGAATTGTCAGTATTGATGAATACATCTATATCGGTACAATAACCCGCAAGCGCTTCATCAATAGAGTTGTCAACCACTTCCCATACAAGATGATGAAGACCTTTTACACCGATATCCCCGATGTACATCGCAGGGCGTTTTCTTACCGCTTCCAAGCCTTCTAAAACCTGTATATTATCTGCTGAATATTCGGCCTTTTTCGTTTGTGCTGCTTCACTCATTTTTAAAAATTTAGGTATTGGTAAAAATACTTTTTTTTCTCAGAAAATCACAGCTTTTTGATCGAAAAGATATAGGATTTTTAAGGGAATTTTCAGAGGAGAAACAGAGGTTTTTAGGACTAATCTGAGGGACGTTTTTTGAGTTATCTGTCCACAGTGAACAGTGCACAAAAATACAGTTGACCGTGGACTCTAAACCGTGGACTTTTAGTACGTTCCTACCGAAAGCATCACCAAAGTGCAGCCGATTACAGGCTCGATATTATTGCTTTTCGCCATTCTGATCAATTCATCATTTTCAGTACCCGGATTGAATATGATTCTTTTAGGTTTAAGATCGATGATGTAGTCCAGAAGGCTTTCCTGATTTTTCGGACCAACATACAAGGTAACAGTGTCGACGTCTTCAATCGGTGGGTGATCATTGATAATTGTATGACCAAATAATTCTCCTTTTTTGATGCCCACCGGAACAATTTCATGACCATATTCCAGCAACATTTTTGCCGCTTTATAGGCAAACCTTGAAGGGTCGGGAGTAGCTCCCAGCACAACTGTTTTTTTCATATCCGTTTTAATAGTTTTCCTTGCTGTCAGTCTGTCTGACCTGCTGTTGAAAACCTATTTTTCAGTAATTTAAATATAAAAGTTTCAACTGAAAGAAGAAAGGCCTTATTCCATTACCCATAATACTGAATCAATTTTTCTGCGCATTTTTCACCGTCCATTGCCGCCGAAACTATCCCTCCTGCATACCCGGCGCCTTCTCCACTAGGAAACAGTTTTTTGATCTGTATATGTTCCAATTTTTCCCGGTCCCTTGGAATTAACACCGGGGAAGATGTCCTGCTTTCCACTCCAATGATTTGGGCATCATTGGTAAAATAACCCTTCATTTTTTTACCGAAAACTTTAAAAGCTTCTCTTAACCTGAAAGAGATATTTTCCGGCAAGACTTCATCCATCATTACTGAATTCAGTCCCGGCTGATAAGAAGTATTCAATAAGTCTGAAGACAGCTTACGATTGACAAAATCACCCATCCTCTGAGCGGGGGCAACCTGGGTTTTTCCTCCCAGCAGCCAGGCCTGATGCTCTGTTTGCTTCTGCAGTTCCAGGCCTGCAAAAGGACCATACTTTTTATAGGCATTCAAATCTTCTTTGTCTATAGCCACTACTATCCCTGAGTTGGCAAATTCCGAATCTCTCCTGGAAGGCGACATTCCGTTCACTACTACTTCTTCCTGGGAAGTGGCGGATGGAACTATAAAGCCACCCGGACACATGCAAAATGAAAATACTCCTCTTGCAATTCCTTTATAATTGATCTGCTCTACCAGCGCATAAGAAGATGCGGGAAGAAACTCACTTCTGGTATCACAGTGGTATTGAATAGAATCAATCAATGATTGCTGATGCTCGATCCTGACGCCCAGAGCAAAAGGCTTTTCCTCGATAAGAATATTTTTTTGATGCAACAGATAAAAAATATCTCTTGCAGAATGCCCTGTTGCCAGTATCACTCCTATGCCCTCAAACTTATCTCCCTGCTGGCTTACAACTCCTTTCATCTCCTGCCCTGACAAAATAAAATCTGTAACCCTGGTGTTGAAATGAATTTCTCCGCCTGCTTCCGTTATGGTATTCCGGATTTCAGCAATGAGTTTGGGGAGTTTATTAGTTCCGATATGAGGATGAGCATCGATAAGGATATCTTCCGTGGCTCCATGTGCAACCAGAATTTCCAGCACCTTTCTCACATCACCTCTTTTTTTAGAACGAGTATATAATTTACCATCTGAATAAGTCCCGGCTCCTCCCTCCCCGAAACAATAATTTGAATCAGGATTTACATAATGGTCTTTATTGATAGCTGCAAGATCACGCCTTCTTGCCTGCACATCCTTCCCGCGTTCCAGTACAACAGGTTTATAACCCAACTCTATGCACTTCAGAGCGGCAAATAACCCAGCAGGACCGGATCCTACAATGATTACCTGTTTAGCCTGTGATACATTGACATAATCTTTTTTATAGGATATCCATTCGGAAGGAGATTCATTCACGTACACTTCGGCGAGGATATTGATCTTCACATACCTGGATCTGGCATCGATAGAGCGGCGGATTTGCCTGATGGATATTTTTTCACCGGCGCTTACTCCTGCTTTCTTTAAAATTTCCACATGGAGTAATTCTTCATTGGCAGCTATTTCCGGCGAAACAGCAATTTCAATCTGTTTGATCATAATGAAAGGTTTTTATCCTTTAATGAATCGAAGTTAAAATATTTTGATGGTGAAGAAAAAAGAGAGCGAAAAAAAATATAGAAAATTATTAAAAATCAACCTTACAACTTTATAACCTTTAACTTCTCCAACCATCAAAACAAATATCCTATGCTTATTCCAAAACGCAAAGGCAAAGAAAGATTTCTTGTTTTCAGACCGATAAACAAGGCATCTTTTTCCGGGTCTTTTTTATAATTTCTTGTAATGTCCCTGTACCCAATTCCCATTCCTCCGAAAATATCTATTGTCCAGCCCTTCTTGCGTGCATCCTTTAACAATCTGTCGCCAAACAGAAAAGAAAACTCATATAGATTTTCCTTAGAGTGCCATAAAGAAGTACCTGTACTGTCAGAAGTATTTACATAATAATCTATAGAAGTGAATCGCACCTCCTGTGCCCAGTAAAACATCCCATTATCTTTATCTTTCTGATACAATTTCTGCCGGATGAATGCTCCATAACCTTTCCTGTATACCGCATTATGGGGAAGACCCTCAAAGGATTTGAAAAAAGGATTTCTATGAAGGGTAAGTCCAGCTTCAAAACCAAGCCTTTCCTGAAAGTAATATTCCAGGGAAACCGTAAAATGGTTTCTTAGTAAGCCAAAAGGTTGCGCGCCAACAATAAAATCTTTGTACTCATTCACTTTGGCTACATAATGTCTTGAACGCTTTTTGGGAAGGTGCTTGCTGACTTTATCCGTGGGCTTTGTAGAGTCTGCTTTGAGTGTATCCTGCGGAACATCTTCCACTTTCTGGAATACAGGAACTTCATTTTCATAATAGGTTTTATAATATCCCACCAGTTGCCCTTTTTCGTCATACAGTTTCCATATACCTACCTTATTACCATCCTCAATTTTTCCTTCCATTTTTATATTGCCATTCTCATAATATCCTGTATAATATCCTTTGCCGTCTGTGAAAAAACATTTTCCTTCTACGGCACCCGATTCATAATAATATTTCCACTCTCCATCATTCTTACCTTTCTTGATACCTCCTTCGATCTTCAGTTTCCCACTTTCGTAGTATTCCTTATAAGGACCATCTCCTTCTTTGAAAGTGCCTTCGCCTTTGAAAGTGCCGTCTTTATAATATAACTTCCAGTATCCGTCTTTCTGTCCATCTTTGGTATCTCCTTCTGCGCTTACATTACCATTTTCGTGATAATATTTCCAGGTGCCTACTTCTTTGCCATGCACAAAGCTTCCTTCGCTGGCAAGCTTTCCATTAGGATAATAATATTTCCAATGGCCTTCTTTCAATCCGTTTTTTTCTTCTCCTTCTGCCTTAAGCTGTCCTTCTTCATAATAATATTTCCATAAGCCATTACTTTGTGCATTGAGGATCTTTCCTTCACTTTTCAGATTACCTGAAGGGTAATATTCTTTGTATTCTCCTTCATCATTCTTAAAAGTAGCCATTGCCTTATAAGTGCCGTCTTCATAAAAATATCTCCATACTCCTTCCTTTTTGGAATTCTCATATACACCGATGCTTTTTATATTTCCATTCTCATAATACAATTTCCATTCACCTACTTTTTGCCCTTTCTTCACTTCCCCCTCCATATTTATTCCGCCATTCTCATAATAATAAATCCATATACCCACAGCTTCATTGTCCTTTAATTCTCCCTTCATTTTAATATTTCCATTCTCAAAAAAATATTCCCACAAACCAACGCCTTTATTTTTCTGATAATTTCCTCTGGCCTGGACATTTCCATTGTGGTAGTATAAAATATACAGACTATCTCTTACGGAAGGATTTTTTTTGAATACGAAATAGGATTCTTTAAGGTAGATTTTTTTGTCATTATCATACCATGTGTTTACTCTTACATGCTGCGCAGGCGCGCTGGTGAGAGCAACAAAAAAAGCAAAGATCAGTATGGTAATAAATCTCAGCACAAGGGAACAAGGTTAAAAATATTATGATCTATCCTAACCTTTAAATTAATTAAAAAGAAAAAAATTAAAGTATTATTTTAACTCATGGCTGGCCGCTTATTCAACACCTCAGTCTCTACCCAGCTCTTGCCCCAGTTTTCAATCTCTTCCAGGGCATACAAACTCGGGAAGAATATCTGCTTTTGAAATCTCGGAGGTAAATATTTTTGCCAGTTTGTCCCTCCGGTAGAAGCAACATCCTGCGGGCCTTTATGAAGATACCTCACAGCATATTTGTAGTGAGCCAGAGGCCAGTTAATATTTACCAGCGTATCAAACTTTTTCATAGAGGCAATAAGCTGCGCATCTTTCTGCACATCAGAAGGAAGTCGTTTATATACTGAATATAAATTTTTGAATTTATATTCATTGGCCATTCTTATTAAAAGATTCGTATATTTTTCTTCGAAGAGTCTTAACGTTAAAGTCTTTTTACCGGTATGAGTGTCTATAGCGCCTTTCTTCCAATAGATCTCTTCATACATTTCCTCAATAGTCGCATATTCGTCCTCAAATTTATCTTTGCTGGCTGGACTCACCAGGTTAATGAAATCTGTAGAGGCAATTTCCACCAGGCGGTATTGCACAGATTGAAAACCGCTGGCAGGATGCAAGGCACTTCTGAATTTCAAAAACTGATCCTGCTCAAGACCAACAGAGATAATATCAAACGATTCGATCAGCTGACCGAAATACCAGTTCACCCGGTTGACTTTTTTAATGAAAAAGTCCGCATCCACTTTTTCGCTTTCTTTCAGTTGCTTCAATTCATGCAACACCATCTTGAAATACAATTCTGTGATCTGATGATATACAATGAAGATCATCTCATCGGCATGTTCTGTTTTGGGTTTTTGCAAACTCAACAGTGTATCAAGATGTATATAATCCCAGTATTTGGTATAGGAAGTATGGAGCAATCCTTCCAGATGCACGTTCAGATCCTGACCATCCGCAGCATACTTTTCAGCAAGTAGTTTCAGGTTATTTATTACTTTCGGATCAAAATCTGGCTTATCCATTAGCGAATTCAACAATATTTGATATAATTAGTTGTAATTTTAACATTAAATTTACCTAAAACAAAATAAAATGCCTACTGATCAATTCGAATCTCCTGATTATTATTTAATTGATGATCTGCTTACGGAAGAACAAAAACTCATTCGTAAAACAATGAGAGATTTTGTCAAAAAAGAAATTAGTCCGATCATAGAAGATTGTTCCCAAAAGGCACATTTTCCCGAGGAAATTGTAAAAAAATTTGGTGAGATCGGAGCATTCGGCCCGACGATTCCTACAGCTTATGGCGGAGGAGGATTGGATTATATTTCCTATGGATTGATGATGCAGGAAATTGAAAGAGGGGATTCGGGAATGAGATCTACAGCATCTGTACAGGGATCTCTTGTGATGTTTCCTATCAATGAATATGGCAGTGAAGAGCAGAAGAAAAAATATCTTCCAAAACTGGCAAGCGGAGAAATGCTTGGCTGCTTCGGATTGACAGAACCTGACCATGGATCTAACCCTGCTGCCATGGTAACAAACATTAAAGACAAAGGTGATCACTACTTATTGAACGGCGCAAAAATGTGGATCACCAATTCTCCCAAAGCAGACATTGCAGTGGTATGGGCGAAGAATGAAGAAGGAAGAATCAAAGGATTGATCGTAGAAAAAGGAATGAAAGGATTCACTGCGCCTGAGACAAAACATAAGTGGTCATTGCGTGCAAGTATCACAGGAGAACTTGTATTTGACAATGTAAAAGTTCCTAAGGAAAATCTTTTACCGAAAGCAGACGGACTAAGCGGCCCGTTAAAATGCCTTGACTCCGCAAGGTATGGAATCGCCTGGGGTGCATTGGGCGCAGCGATGGATTGCTATGATACTGCGAGAAGATATTCCCTGGAAAGAATTCAATTCGGGAAACCAATTGCTTCTTTTCAGCTTACACAAAAAAAATTAGCGGAGATGCTTACTGAAATCACCAAGGCGCAGCTCCTGGTGTGGAGACTCGGCGTGCTGAAAAATGAACACAAAGCTACTTCTGTGCATATATCTATGGCCAAAAGAAATAATGTGGCAATTGCTTTACAGATAGCAAGAGAAGCAAGACAAATATTGGGCGCGATGGGAATCACCGGAGAATATCCGATCATGCGTCATATGGCAAATTTAGAATCAGTAGTGACCTACGAAGGGACACATGATATTCACCTGTTAATTACCGGAGCTGATATTACGGGAATACAGGCGTTTAAATAGTCCACGGTCGACAGTCAACTGTCCACAGAAAATATTAGCGATTTTTTTAACCTGCAAGGGTGCATTAATAAACCCTCAAGGTCTTCAAGACCTTGAGGGTCTGTATTTACAAAATTTAACGAGTTAGAATCAATGAGTTACATTTAAGTTTTTAAATAGGTAACCGAATAAGTAACTTATTCTTTGATTGATTTTGCAGTAGATTGAAAGAACTAATTGATTTTATAAAGGTACAAAAAACAAGGTTCATGTTCAATCAAACTGATATAAATAATTGCAAATTTTATTAAGTGTAAGGAGAGCTTTTTGTAAGTGAAATTTTCGTGTTTGGATTGATTAGCTGTAACAACTTTTACCTTTCTCCGCCTTCATCTAAGAAGCTTCTTTACTACATCCGTACTTAATCAATCAAGAACCCTGTTACTTCATCCTCGGGGATCCCTGTGAACTGGCAGAACTCCTGAACAGTGATGAAACCTTCCTTTGACTTACCCAATTTGTTTTTGATTTTATTGAGCAGCCTGCGGGCTGTTTTCTCTTTTCTTCCTGTTATGTTCTGCACGTCCTTCGGGTAAATACATATCCTTTTCGGTACTATCATTCCTTTTCGGACAGCATGATTTTTTTATCAATCTCTACTCCTGTAAAGTTGCATAAAAAAAATAAAAAATTATGAAAACAACACTGTTAATTATTCTCATGCTATTCTCTCTGAATAGTTTTTGTCAGATCAAAGCCCGCGTAATACGAGTAAAGGACGGAGACACTTTTGTAGCTCTCTGGAAAGGTCAAACTATCGATTGCCGCATTTCCAATATTGATGCTCCTGAGCTAAAGCAAAACTTTGGGATGAGTTCCAGGGACAGCCTAAGCAAATTGGTACTTGGAAAAATGGTTATGCTGTCTGACATCAAAAAAGATTTGTATGGGAGGATGTTAGTGAATGTGCGCATAGAAAATGTAAGACTTGATAGTCTTATAATTCGGAATGGATGGGCTTGGCATTATGCCAATTATTCTAAGGATACAATACTTAAAGATTGCATGACTTTAGCCTGTAGCGAGGGAGCAGGACTTTGGAGGTGTGGTAAATCCAAAGTCTGCCCTCCCTGGCTATACAGGAAATATAAACATCACAACCGCATGCGGTATTGCAAAGGCTGTTAATCAATGTTCAACTTTAAATTATAAAATCAAATGGCAAGACAAAATGGAATTTTAAAAATAAAAGGTACTATCGGAGGTATGACCTTTTATAAATCACAAGACGGACACTTGGTTCGTGAAAAAGGCGGCGTGGATGGCGAAAGGATTGCGAATGATCCTGCATTTATCAGAACCCGTGAAAACGGACAGGAGTTTGGAAATGCAGGAACATCAGGGAAAATTTTACGGGATGCAATAAGAATTATGATGATGACAGCATCCGACAGCAGAGTTACTTCAAGACTTACGAAGCTCATGATGGATATCCTTAAACAAGATTCTGTCAGCGCAAGAGGAGAGAGAAATGTTGGAGTAGGAATTTCCACGCCAGAGGGAAATGGCTTATTAAATGGGTTCAATTTTAATATCAAAGCCATCCTCGGCAGTATTTTATTTAAGCCCTATACGCTTGATACTGCTACCGGTGAAATTGGTATTGCCGGCCTTGTTCCTATCAATGACATAGTAGCTCCTGTTGGCGCAACTCATGTTTCTTTGCGAAGCGCATTCGCGAATGTAGATTTTGCAAGTGGAATTTCAGCGGTGAATTTTAGTCCATCAATTAGTTTGGCTATTGATGGAGTGTCGACTGGTATTGCTTTAATACCACAAGGCGGAGCGCCTGCCGGAACCGGAACAAATATTTATTTATTGCAGATTGAGTTTTTCCAAGAGGTAAATGGTCAGCTTTATTCTTTGAAGAACGGTGCATATAATGCACTAGCTATTGTGGAGGTGAATAATGGAGCTCCAGTTGTTTAGAACCTATTTCCCTGATGGGACCAATGGGGAATTATGGTGTGGCGGACAACTTGTCTGCCATACCATAGAACTTCCCTGGTTCAACAATCAGAGAAATATTTCCTGCATCCCTGAAGGAACGTACAGACTGCAGAAGAGATTTGTAGAAAAGTATCAATGGCATTTGATGATACAAAAAGTATCCAACAGGCAATGGATCTTGATTCACTCTGCCAACAATGCTTTGAAACAATTGCGTGGCTGTATTGCACCTGTTACCAAACTCGAAAGACCGGGCATTGGTAGTTTTTCCCGCGAGGCGGTAAAGAAGCTGAACGACCTTGTTTTTCCTGCCCTTGACAAAGGCGAAGCTGTGTATCTTAAAATTTCTGTTAAACTTTAAATCACATAAATCATGAATATAATTAAAAGGGCGAAAGCCCCAACTCCAAAATTCTTTCGCATTCTCCGAACTGTAGGTTTAAGCCTTGCTGCAGTAGGCGGCTCTTTACTTGCAGCTCCTGTAGCCCTTCCAGCTGCTTTAATAAGTGTAGCAGGATATTTAACCCTTGCAGGTGGTGTAATGACCGCAGTCAGTCAGACTGCTGTTGAAAATGATAAAATAAAAAAAGACAATGAATCATCATCAGAATAATAACGGAACAATCTTTGGAACTATAGGCGGAACATTACTCAGCATCTTTGCAAATGTCGATGCAGGGGATATAGTGAAGACTGCAATACTCGCGGCGGTTGGCGCTGTGGCAAGCTTTGGTGTTTCCCTTTTACTAAAAAAAATTGTTCAGCTTATTAAGTAAGGAAGTTAAAAGCTTCCTTACTTTTTCAATTCTATATTTTAGAAAATCTCTAATAAATTTCTCTCCCTCTCTTATAAAATTTCCTTAACAAATATTTTATTTAGAATCATTTTAAATTACCAAATTGGCATAATATTATATTCTTTTTAGTTGCTTTAAAATATACTTTTATCTATCTTCATACCATAATATTAAACGCCAATCAATTGATTACAAATGAAATAACAGCAGAAAGCAACAAGGTTGCAGAATGCAAAGAACTGAAAATAGGATTTCAGTTTAGAAGGAATCGCTTTAGCGAATGTATTGTTCCTGAAATTCGGCTTAACGGGAAATGGCTTTCCCATCTTGGCTTTGAGATGGGAAAGAAAGTAAAAGTAGAATTTGTCAAAGGTCAGATAATACTCCGCACCGATGAACAACAATAACAGATCATTGCAGATAGAAAGAATCCTTCTAAGGGAAGAAGCCAGGCGGAAACGCCTGGCTAAAGATATCTCTTGGAAGCCTGAACTGAAGATGATGTTTTACAGGGATATTTTTTCAAGAGCTTTCCCCGGAGATCAGCATATATGGGAAAGAATAGAGAAGCGAAGATCCGAATTGTTAAAGCACGGATATTTTGATCAGGAAGGCAATGTAACGGACAAAGGACTGGATGCGCTGATCAGGCGTGTAATCAAAATAATACGATCCTATCCAGACAGACAAAATCAACTAAAAATAGGCGGGCGTTAGCCCGCCCTTTAAACTTTTCAATATGAGAAAACCAATCACCATTGTAAGAGAGTACAAAGAGCTGCTTGACCGGATCCCGGAAATGATCGAGGAATCAGGGTTAAAAAAGAAATTCGTCTTTGAAAAACTCGGAATGTCCAAAGCCAACTATTACCAGAGAGTGAATAAACCGGAGATTTGGAAATTTGATGAGCTGGAAAAATTATTCCAAATACTTGAAGGAAGGTTTCCCGATTTTAATGTATAAATGCAAGG
>JAIERY010000402.1 GCA_019746425.1 Cytophagaceae bacterium | reverse complement strand
GTCTTGTTTTGATAACACAAAAATATTATACTATTATTGATTATCAAAACATTAAATGTGTTAAAGTAGAACTAATATATATTAAACTATATAATTTTACTTTTTACATCTCTGCTGTAATACAGCAGAATTAAAATAAAGAATTGCATTCCTAATACCATTGTGCCGAGCAGCATGTGTAGTGGCTGAGCAACTGCAGGGATATCCCAGTATCCTAATACAATTCCCATTATTACCTCCGCTCCTATCAATACCAGAAGCCAATAGCCGGCTCTTAACAAAGTAACATTATGCGAAGCAAATTTTCTCAAGCGGTAAATAAAATAAACATGGATCAAAACGATCATTATGGAGAAACTTCTATGTATATAGAACACATTCCCCAATTGCTCAATCCAGGTTTCTCTCAGAGTATAATCCAGGTTTGCTGAAATTATATCAATGTCTTGTCTGACCTGTGTTCCCAAGGCTACCTGAAGTACTGAAAAAACTATAACGAGATAGTTTAATATTTTCAGTTCGCTGGTTCTTTCTATTTCAAATGCAGAAAGCTTCTGCTGATGAATTCTCGACACAATATAGATCAACAATACAATTATGATAATTGACCCCCACATGTGAACAGAAACCATTACAGGTTTCAGGTTGGTAGACACGACATATTTACCAATGATTCCTTCAATAATAACAAGTAAAAGAACGATTCCAGAGAGCTTAATGATTGCATTATCTTTTCCTTTATAGATAAAAGAGAATGCAAATAGAGAGATGGCGAATAATCCGATTAACGCTCCAAGCAATCTGTTAATATATTCGATCCAGGTTTTTACCGGATTGAATTTTGCCTTACCATAACCATGGTTTTTATATCTTTCCTGATAATCAGGAGGCAATTCGCTTTCATTGGTTGGAGGTATTATTCTGCCAAAGCACCGGGGCCAATCCGGGCAACCCATTCCTGAGCCCGTACTTCTGACAATCCCTCCCGCCAGTATCAACAAGTAAACAGCAACAACACAAACAATCCCTAACTTCTCAAATCTCAAATACCTCTTATCCATTCATCATTGAATCCTTAATCAGGATCTTTCTCACCAGGAAGATTAGAGCTTGGAGTTTGTGAATATGGTATATGCTGCGGTATAAAGTCTTCTGCCGCTCCTGGCTTGCTGTAATCATATGGCCATCTGTAAACGTGAGGAATTTCCCCAGGCCAGTTACCGTGTTCAGGATGCAATGGAGTTGTCCACTCCAAAGTATTGGATCTCCATGGGTTTGCAGGTGCTACTCTTCCTTTAAATATACTCCAGAAGAAGTTGAATAAGAATAACATCTGTGCAGCAAATGTGAAGATAGCTGCAATGCTCACAAACATGTTCAGGTCTCCGAATGTCTGGAAAGCATCAAAGTTAGTGAACTGATAATATCTTCTTGGAAAACCTGCCAGACCAATGTAGTGCAGGGGGAAAAACACAAAGTAAATACCAACGAATGTACACCAGAAGTGAACATAACCCAGTTTCTCATCCATCATTCTGCCAAACATTTTAGGGAACCAGTGGTAAACCCCGGCCAGCATTCCAAAGAATGATGCGCTACCCATTACAAGGTGGAAGTGGGCAACTACGAAATAAGTATCATGTAATTGAATATCTGCAGCAGAGTTTCCTAAAACGATACCTGTCAGGCCTCCGGAAATAAAGAAGGATACAAGACCGATAGAGAACATCATTGCAGGAGTAAATATTAGGTTGCCTCTCCACATCGTAGTAATGTAGTTAAATGCTTTTACAGCAGAAGGTACCGCAATGATCAAAGTCAATATCATGAATATGGAACCAAGGAATGGATTCATCCCTGTTACGAACATATGGTGCGCCCATACAATGAATGACAGGAATGTGATCGCAAGCATAGATACAATCATCGCCTTGTAACCAAAGATTGGTTTACGTGAATTAGTTGCAATAATCTCTGATGTAATTCCCAAAGCAGGAATCAATACGATATACACTTCCGGGTGTCCTAAGAACCAGAATAAGTGCTGGAATAATACAGGGCTACCGCCTTCATGTGCCAATGGTGCTCCGTCAATCCAGATATCTGAAAGAAAGAAGCTTGTTCCGAAGCTTCTGTCAAAAATCAAAAGCAATGAAGCTGAGAACAACACAGGGAATGAAAGTAATCCGATGATAGCAGTTAAGAAGAATGCCCAGATTGTAAGAGGCAACCTGGTAAACGTCATTCCATAAGTTCTTAAATTGATTACTGTGGTAATGTAATTAATACCTCCCAATAACAAGGCCACAATGAACAGCGCCATACTCACCAGCCACATGGTCATACCTGCTCCTGACCCAAGCAAAGCCTGAGGGAGTGCACTCAATGGCGGATATACAGTCCAACCACCCGCTGCAGGACCTGTAGAAATGAATAAAGACCATAACATGATCACACTGGAAATAAAGAAGAACCAGTAGGATAACATATTCAAAAACCCTGAAGCCATATCCCTTGCACCAACCTGAAGCGGAATAAGGAAGTTACTGAATGTACCGCTTAATCCGGCTGTAAGTACAAAGAACACCATGATGGTTCCGTGCATAGTAACAAGAGCCAGATAAAAATCCGGATCAAGCTTGCCTCCATTATCAATCCATCCGTGCAATACTGGCTTTAACCAGCTGAGATTTGCACCAGGAAATCCTAATTGCAAACGGAAGATAAGAGAAAAGGCTCCTCCGATCAGCGCCCAGAAAATACCAGTGAACAAATACTGCTTCGCAATGATCTTGTGATCCTCACTGAAAACATATTTCCTTATCCATGGAAGCTCATGATGCTCATCATGAGCGTGACCATGTGCAGTATGCTGATGTAAGTGGATATCTGTTGAAGACATATTATTTTTATATAATAGTTATTTAATGTTTAATGCTGTTGCCTTTGGTGTTGTAGTATCTGCAGGAGCCACTGTTGGCGCATCCGGGGTAGCCACTTTGATTTCAGGCAATTTATCTTTGTATTCCGGTTTGATAGTTTTCACAACGTATTCTCTGTTCACTTCAGCCCAGGCCTTCTGCTCTGCCACCCATTTTTTGTAATTCTCAGGCTCATCTACTACAAGTATATATCTCATGGAAAAGTGACCTCTACCGCAAAGCTCTGCACATGCTAGTTCAAAGTTAAAATTAGGATTACCTAATTCTTCTCTTTTCTCCGCAGTAGTTTGAATTGGAGTAAACCAGAATGTAGTAGGCATACCTGGCACTGCATCCATTTTCACTCTGAAATGAGGCAGATAAACACTGTGTAATACATCGCGTGCTCTGATTCTTAAAAGCACTGGTTTTCCTTTTGGAATATGAATTTCTCTAGGAGCGAAATCATCCCAGCCTGTCTGATCTTCTAATATCAATCCGAATTGATTATCAGGACTTATCTTTTTATATGAATGTGAACCTAATTTTCCATCAGCGCCAGGATATCTCACCAGCCAGTTAAACTGTTGTCCCATCACTTCAATTTCCATTCTGTCGGCTGGAGCCATCTTGAAAATGTCATTCCATGTTCTGTAACCGTAATATACCAGTACCACCATTACGATAGCTGGGATAATAGTCCATACAAATTCCAACTTATGATTTTCAGGATAGAAATATGCTTTTCTGTTTTCATCAAACTGATATTTATAGATGAAAGAGATCATAAAGATGTGTGTGATCACAAAAGCAATTACAAGAATCGCCATGGTGAGCCAGAACATAAAATCGGTATGAATTCCATGCTCAGAAGAAGATACAGGTAAATGATATTCTGTACCGAATGAGAACCAGAAGAAAGTTCCAAATCCTACCAGAGCAAACACGACAAACAATATAGCATTTACTTTATTGCTTAATCCTGCTCTTTTCCTGTAAGAACCGCGCATTACACTAACCAGCGCCTGAATTCGGAAAATAAGTACAAGGATAGCTAAAATCAGAACTACCGCTATTCCTATTTCTAAGGATTGACTCATCTTTTTATATTTTTAGTTTTTTACTTTTAATTCTAACTCTATTAATAAACATGGTGATGCAAACTTTCCTGTAACATCGGATGATTCTTCGGAACAAGATTCGCTCTTGTTAAACCCCAAAGTACAGTGAAAATAAATATACCTGCATAAATCATAGTCATTCCAAGCTCAACAAGCAAGGTCGTAAATCCAAATCCTCCCTCCCCTTTCAATGTTCCGGGAGTAAGCATAATATAGAAGTCTGACCAGTGACCGAAGATTACTACAAAGCAAACTACTTTTAAAATCATTGTCTGTCTCTTCGCATCTCTTGTCATTAATATGAGGAAAGGGAACAAGAAATTAAGAATAAGATTCATAAAGAATATCGGGGTATAGATGGGGTTTTGCAATCTCTCCACCCAATAGATTGATTCTTCAGGAATATTCGCGTAATAGATCAAAAGGAATTGAGCGAACCATATATAAGTCCAGAAGATACTGAAAGCGAACACAAATTTACCAAGATCATGTACGTGGTTTTCATTGATTACTTTCAGGTAACCAGCGTCTTTCAGGTAAACCACAAATAATGTAACTACAGAAAGTCCTGTTACGAACCAGCTAGCAAAGACATACCAACCAAACATGGTACTGAAGAAGTGAGTATCTACAGACATTACCCAGTCCCATGCAGAGGTAGAAGAAGTAACTGCGAAAACAAATAAGAATCCGGCAGACCATATTACACTTTTATCATGCCATTTTACTCCACCTTCTATATCTTCTTTTAAAGAGAATGTTCTGATCATGAACCAGATTAAAATCCACAGGAAGAAATATCCCACCAATCTGATCCAGAAAAATGTTGGATTTAAAAATCCAGCTTTTCCGGCAATAATCTCATCATATTCCGGATTAGGTGTCTTACCATCTGGTAAATATTTTTGATATAAAGTTTCATGTGTCCAGTGAAATAAATCATGTCCTGCTATTGCAAAAACTACAATCATTAAAATGGCTGCAATAGGTAAAAAGTATCCGAACGCTTCCGGCACTCTTTTCAATGCCGCACTCCATCCGGCCCAGGCTACATAATTGAAGGCTACGAAGAATACACCGATAATGGAAATACCTGTGAAGAACACATTATTGTGCCAAAGATTTTTCAGCAATCTTAACATCCATACTGGCTTATGAGTTTCTTCTGCTGCACCTTTTACTTCTGCTTTTACTTCCTTCCCTCCTTCAGGTTTCACTTCTTTGGAAGCAACTTCTTTCTTTTCCCCATGGCCATCATGACCATTTCCGGAACCGGAAGAAGTAACCCAGATACCTAGCAGGAGAAGAACTGCTCCTACCGCCATTAAGGCAAATAATTTTACTTTAGTAGCGCCGGTGAATATGTATTTTTCGTCGATCATGATTTAAGAATTATTTTTGTTCTGTTTCTAGTGCTTGTAAAGTTTGAACATAACGAACTATCTTCCATCTTTCCTCCTGACTTACAATAGAGGCATGCGGTCCCATTCTTCCTTTACCATGTGTAATTACGTGGAAAATATATCCTTCAGATACACCTTTTAAACGTTGACTGTTGTATTGAGGAACCCCTCCCAGTTTCTTGCCTACTTCACCATCACCTTGTCCGGTTTCACCATGGCAATGCATACAGAATTTTTTATAAAGAACTTCACCTTGCTTAACAACAGAAGTATCAAAAGGATTTTTCAATGCTGCCGCCGCCTGATCCAGAGAGTCCTTTCCATACGGATAAGGCATTTCTTTAAATCTCTTAGGATCATCATAAAAAGGAAGTGTCCCTACTGTATTTCTTTTGATGGTTCCAGGTACAGGCATCCTCATATTCATTCTGTATGGGTTATATGGGTTTGAATTATATTCAACTCCATATTTAGAGGAATCTGTAATCTGAGTAAGAGGCTCATATGCTTCTGAATGATACATATTGGGAGCATATTCAGCACGAGGCTCTTTATGCGTCTGAATATGGCTGTAATCATCATTACATGAAGTGAGTATTACCACACTTAGTATTAAAAAAGATATTTTTTTGATAGAAGTCATATATATTTTTATCAAAATACTATTCAAGTTCTTTTGTATTAACCTCTGTAGCTCCTGTATCACGAAGGATCTTGGTGATAAGGTTAGTGTCCAGATGATTTTTCTCAAGATCGATAGCCATCACAAATTTATTATGAGTGCTTCTCGCATCGAAAAGAAACATCTTTCCAAATGGTTTAAGATTGGCAACGATTAAAAAGGCAGCCACCATACCAAGCGATGCTAATAATACTGTTGCTTCAAATGTAATGGGTATATAAGCAGGGAAAGCGATGTAAGGCTTACCTCCTATGTTCATTGGCCAGTCATAACCCAGCATACTGATGATCATCGTTAATGCAAGAGTTGTTCCGGTCATACCACATAAGAAGGCTACCACAGGAAGATTGGACGGCTTATATCCTAATACTGTATCCAGACCATGAACCGGAAATGGAGTATAGCATTCATGAATTTTAACCCCCGCCTGTCTTGTTTTCACCACAGCGTCAACAAGAACATCTTCATCGTCGTAAACACCCAATAAAAATTTTTTACCAGTTGCCATATTTTATTTTTTATTTAAAAATCCAATTAATGATGTGAACTTGTATTATGCCCGGCTTTCTTCTCTGAAGAAGATTTCACAATGGATTTTACTTCAAACATATTGATCACAGGGAAGAATTTTGCGAACAACAGATATAAAGTAAAGAACAATCCGAAAGTGAATAGATAAACTCCAAGGTCATACATCGTCGGTTTGAAATATACCCAGCTTGAAGGGATATAATCTCTTTCAAGAGAGGTAGCAATGATCACAAACCTTTCAAACCACATGCCGATATTTACAATGATTGATAATACAAAAGTCACAGCGATGTTTCTTCTCACCCATCTGATCCAGAATAGCTGAGGTGAAATTACGTTACAAGTCATCATCGCCCAGTATGCCCACCAGTGAGGACCGAATGCTCTGTTGACGAAAGCAAATTTCTCATAAGGCACTCCTGAGTACCATGCAATGAAAAACTCAGTTAAGTAAGCAACACCCACAATAGAACCTGTCAATACAATAATTTTATTCATTGACTCAACGTGCTCGATGGTGATGTAATCTTCTAATTTGAATACTACCCTGGTCACAAGCATCAGTGTCAATACCATGGCAAAACCTGAGAAGATCGCACCCGCAACGAAGTACGGAGGGAAGATCGTAGTATGCCAGCCTGGAATAACTGAAGTCGCGAAGTCAAAACTTACTATGGTGTGAACTGAAAGTACAAGTGGTGTAGACAAACTGCCTCATATCTCTGCCATGTTTTTGCAGAACCGTCCCATCCGAAACTCAAAGCGCCATATACAGCTCTTCTTATTTTAGTGGTAGCTCTTTCACGGATTGTAGCAAAGTCAGGGATAAGACCAAGATACCAGAATACCAATGACACGGTAAAGTAAGTACTGATCGCAAACACGTCCCAAACAAGCGGTGAGTTGAAATTTACCCAAAGAGATCCATAAGAGTTAGGAAGTGGTAATGCCCAATGTGCCATCCATGGACGTCCCATGTGAGCAAGGATAAATACAGCAGCACACATTACCGCAAAAATTGTCATCGCCTCTGCTGCTCTGTTGATAGATGTTCTCCATTTCTGTCTGAATAATAAAAGGATCGCAGAAATAAGGGTTCCGGCGTGACCGATACCGATCCACCATACGAAGTTGGTGATATCCCATGCCCAGCCTACTGTTTTGTTTAGTCCCCATACTCCTATCCCTTCATACCATGTGTACCAAAGGCAATAAGCACCGTAAATGAAAACTAAAACTGAAATTCCAAATGCTATTAACCAGGATCTGGTTGGTGGCGCTTCGATAGGTTTACAAATATCATGAGTGATATCTGATACCGTTTTGCCACTGGTAACTAAAGCCGGTCTTACGGGTGAAGTAACTTGCATATTGTTGTATGTAAATTTTAAGCTTGTTTGTTCCTAATTCTTGTTAAGTACGCAATGTTTGGTCTTGTATTAACTTCCTCAAGAACCGTGTATGCTCTCTTCTTATTTTCTTCGCTCAACTGATTCCAAACCTGACTAGAAGCATCATTTATATCTCCGAACATAATTGCATTTGTCGGACATGCAGAAGCACATGCTGTAAGAATTTCACCATCAACAGGTCTTCTGTTTTCTTTCTTGGCAGTAAGCTTACCTTCCTGAATTCTCTGAACGCAGAATGTACATTTCTCCATTACCCCTCTTGAACGAACTGTTACATCAGGGTTCAATACCATTCTTCCAAGTTGTGTATTCATGGAAGTATTCATGAAGAACTTATCGTTATCGAAATACTTGAACCAGTTAAATCTTCTTACTTTATATGGACAGTTATTAGCACAATATCTTGTACCAATACATCTGTTATATGCCATTTGGTTTAATCCTTCACTGCTGTGTGTAGTTGCAGCAACCGGACATACAGTCTCGCAAGGTGCGTGGTTACACTGCTGACATAACATAGGCTGGAATGTTACTTCCGGATTCTCCTCTGGGTATTCCCATGCAGTAGCATCGCCTTTGAAGTACTTGTCTTTACCATGTTCCTTTTTAGTAGACCAGGTTTCTGCAGTAGAATAGTATCTGTCTATTCTCAACCAGTGCATTTCTCTCCTGTTGATCACTTCTTTCTTACCTACTACCGGGATATTATTTTCTGCCTGGCAGCTTATAGTACAAGAACCGCAACCGATGCATGAGTTAAGGTCTATCACCATTGTCCACAGGTGATTTGGTTTTTCATGCTCCCACCATACAGTTACATCTTTTGGAGCTACTTTTTTGCCGTCTGCAGTCGTTACTTTTGGATAAAATCTTCCTGCAGCTGAATCAGTGATGTATTCCGGCAATGTCGCATCCTGAATAATTGCACGACCCATGATCGTTTGGTGTGTCTGTGTCTGAGCAATTTCTTCGAAGTCGCCTGTTGGTTTTAAATCAACACCGCCTCTGTTATATTTTAATGTTCCGTTAGAATAAGCAAGTAATGGATAAACATTCTGTCCTATTTTATCGCCTGCTTTGCCAGCGTTTGTTCTTCCATAACCGATAGCGATAGAAACTGTATCTTTCGCCTGACCTGGCTGAACCAATACCGGAAGTTTAAATGCCTCTTTCCCATCTACCGTTACAGATACTACATCACCGCTCTTCAATCCTTTATCTTTCGCATAACTCACTGATACCGCAACATAATTTCCCCATGTAGCTTTAGAAATAGGATCAGGTAATTCCTGTAACCATGGATTGTTTGCCTGTGAACCGCTTCCCAGTCCGATCTTCTCGTATACTTTTAATTCTAAACCGCTTGATTTAGCTGAAGCAATTGCACTTGCGATTGAATTCAGATCTGTAGAAACCGCTGTTTCAGTAGCAGCAGTCTCAGAAACAATAGCCACCTGCGTTGAACCGCTTGACTGATATACCCCATCGTGCAATGCCTGATTCCAGTCACCGCCGTTAAGTATATTTTGCTTCCAGTTATTAGTAAGGTATGTATAGTAATCTGTATTGTTTCCAGTCCAGACCAATAAACTCTCCTGAGCTGATCTTGTATCTTTGAACAGAGGAGAAATAGTTGGCTGCACAAGGCTATAATATCCTTTTTTAGGTTCTGCATCATTCCATGCTTCCAGGTAATGAAAATCAGGGCAGACATAAGCACACTTAGACGAGGTCTCATCCATTCTATCAGAAAATGAAATTGACAGAGATACTTTTGATAATGCTTCACCAAGTTCTTTACCCATCGGGTGATCATAAACAGGGTTAGCATTGTAGAATATAACCGCTGCTACTTTTCCTGCTTTTACATCTTCGATAAAACCAGCCATTCTTTCATCATCACCTTGTCTTTGATAAGATGGTGTTTCAAGATCTATGGTAGTACCGATATTGCCTAATGCTTTGTTTATTTCGTTTACAAGGATCTGAACATTCACATCGTTAGATCCGCTCACCACTAAAGATTTTCCTTTGCTGTTCTTAAGATCCTCTGCGGCCTTAGAAAGTATTTCGCTCTTAGGAGCATTCACACTTAATCCGCCAACGATCTCATTGTATAATGCAGCAACATATAATCCTTCTTCAGATGGCTTGATCGGCAATCTGAAATCAGCATTACACCCTGTAAGAGAAAGATTGGTTTCAACCTGATAATGTCTTGCTAATAAGAATTCATTATCAGTACTGTTTTTCTTGATGCTCTCTCCCAGTTTTTTATTTTTTGCATACTGTGCTGCATACTCTACCGGAGAAATCCATGTACCAAGGAAGTCTGCCCCGAAGCTAACAATCACTTTTGCTTTGCTGAAATCATAGGAAGGAACCACAGCTTTGCCAAAAGAAGCTTTGTTTGCTTTGATCAGTCCTGATACAGAGTTTGCATCATATTGAATATGTTCTGTGTTAGAATATTTAGCAGCAAATTCTGCTATAGCCTTTTTGGTAGTCGGACTCATGATTGTTGATGAAACAATTCTGATAGCCCCCCCATTAAGGTTATTTAATTTTGCAATAATCTCTTTATCTGCTTCTGCTTTAGACTTGGCACTCTTTCCAGCATAAAAACTTGTAAGCCTTGCACTATCATAAAGAGAAAGTACTGAAGCCTGAGCTCTTGCACTTGTTCCACCCCAGGTAACTTTTGATAACCTGTTACCTTCTATTTTAATCGGACGGCCTTCTCTTGTCTTAACCAACACGCTGCAATATTCTCCGCCATCCATATAAGTAGATGCATACCAAACAGCATTTCCCGGATCAATTTCTTCCGGCTTATTTACATAAGGAATAACCTTTTTCACGGGAGCTTCGCAAGCTGCAAGTGATGCAGCAGCTACTCCGAAGCCTAGTAGTTTTAAAAAGTCTCTTCTGTCTGTTCCGGAGCTTTCTGAAGTATCTTTCCCGCTTGATTCTTTAATAGGTAGGTAATCAGGGAATTCATTCTGAGCCTGTTTTAGGAATTCAGGTTCGTTGTTTAATTCTTCAAGACCTTTCCAGTACTTTTTTGTGGTATCTTTCATAATCTATATTTGAAAAATTAGGCTTCTGTTTGAATTGGGTTTATACTATTAATAATGACACTTTGAACATTCCAGACCACCGATCTGCTCTACAGTCATGTCTTTATGCTTGGCACGGAACTTAGCGTAATATTCATTATCCTGAATCTTCACTCTTACGTTATTACTATCCGCTGCTCTGTGGCAGTTGATACACCATCCCATGGTTAACGGACTTGCTTGTCTTACTACTTCCATAGTATCTATAGCACCGTGGCATGTTTTACACTCGAGCTTTCCTGCATTCACGTGTTGTGCGTGGTTGAAGTATGCAAGGTCAGGGAGGTTATGAATTCTCACCCACTCAATAGGTTTTTGTTTCTCGTAATGATCTAACAGAACAGCAATTGCTGCTTTTCCATACTTAGGACCTTCTTTGATATTGCTGTGGCAATTCATACAAATGTTAATGGAAGGAATGTTTGCCTGCTTGGCTTTCATTACTCCTGTATGACAATAATTACAATCGATTTTATACTGGCCTGCGTGTAATTTGTGCGAGAAGGGAATTGGCTGCTTAGGAGCATAATTTTGCTCTACTCCTACTGAAAGCAATCCTATATAAGTCTCTCTTAAAGCAATGCAAACGAATATGAATATTACCGTTGCGATGAATCCTGTACTTTTGAAAAATGCACCGAAGTCAAATTTCTGATTTACTAAAGATTTTTCTTCCTCGATTAGAGTAGCTTCTTTCTCTTTAAGGTATCTCTTGATGAATACAAGTACTAAAGTTAAAGAGATAAGAACAAGAACAAGTACTACTATGATAAGAGTAAGGATGATACCTGAGTTTCCGGAACCGCCGCTTGTATTGATAGTATTGCCTCCTCCGCCGGTAGTAGTACCTTTATCGACCACAGTGGCAGGAGCTTCTTTTACATAAGCTAGAATTGCTTTAACGTCTGCCTCAGCCAAAAATTCATGAGCAGGCATTGGTGTCTTAGCATTCTCATTATAAATTTTATTTGCGTAGGGATCACCGCTCGCAATTACTTTTGTTGAATTTCTGACGAAATTGATTAACTGTGCTTGTGAAGACCATCTTTTTTGAACACCCCTAAGAGCAGGACCTACTTTTTTCTCATCTATAGCATGACAGGTATTACAACCAGCCACCTTAAATAAGGATTCCCCTTTCTGAGCATCTGGACTCAGACCGCCCGCTGCAGGTGCCGGTGGTGTTTGTGAGAAGGTGGAGAAACTTAAAAAGAGTGCGAAAAAAAATGTAAGTAATGATCGGTAAAAACAGCTGCAAGAAATAGTTTGAGACATGTTCAAGTTTGTTTTAATACTTATTTTAGGCCTTCAGTCTTTAAAAGACGCACAAATCTAATATGCGATTCTAATTAATCAAATCCTTTTTATGTACATTTTCACAAAAAATATAACTCAGGCATGTTATCAGGCCTGCATATAGGGTTAACCTTTTATAGCTCAAATATTTAAGCCCATTTTTGGAATATAAATTCTCTAATTTAGAATTAGTATAAATAAGTAAAAATGAAAAGAATGTGCAATGATGTAAGGTCAGCAAATCCGGAAAATTTCACATTTATCTGATGATCAGAAAATTATTCTTCACAAGAGAAAAGTGTATAACTATGAATATAAAAAAATCAGAAATTTTAAAAATTAAAAGCATTTGTGTTTTGAATACCAAGTTTATACACATTATTGAGTAAAGGCAATAATCTTACATTGATCCAACAAATTTTTATCGAACATTTTAAAATATTTTCTGCCGGTGCACCAGCCGGATATTGTTATTGGAGCTTAAATAATCAGGATCCATACGTAGTTATTATCCCTGAGAGCAAGTAACGAATGAAAATGCAGGCGCCTGAAAAGTACATCCCTCTGTATTTAATTTTAAATAAACATTATAGTACATTCACACATTAATATTAATATTCTAAGGAATAATTAGAAATGGATATCAAAGAAAATTTTTCTCTCAGAGATCTCAATACTTTTGGCATTGACGTACAGGCAAAATATTTTACAGAATTTAACTCCGTTGAACAGTTGCAGAAAATTCTTCAGCATCCCTCCTTCAAGGTAAATGAAAAATTAGTACTTGGTGGTGGAAGCAATATTCTTTTTACTAAAAACTTTGAGGGAATAGTCTTAAGAAATAAGATCATGGAAATGGAAGTGGTGGCAGAAGATGAATATGGCGCTACTGTTAAAGCAGGAGCCGGAGAAATATGGCACGAGTTTGTGCTCTATTGCATAGAAAAAAATTTAGGTGGAATAGAAAATCTTTCCCTAATTCCTGGCACAGTAGGCGCTGCTCCTATTCAGAATATAGGAGCCTATGGTGTGGAACTAAAAGATGTCTTTGTAAGCCTTGAAGCGCTGGAAATTGAAACAGGAAATTTAAAGAAGTTCGACTTGCAGGATTGCGCATTCGGATACAGAGACAGTGTATTCAAAAGAGAGCTGAAGAGTAAGTACGTCATCACACATGTGATCTTCCGCCTCAGCAAAAATCCAACATTCAATACCAGTTATGGCGCTATCCAGACCACACTTGATGAAATGGGAATACAGGAGCTTTCCATTAAAACAATCAGCGATGCGGTGATTCACATTCGCAGAAGTAAGCTGCCAGACCCTGCAGTAATCGGTAATGCAGGAAGCTTTTTTAAAAACCCCGAAATTCCTGAAAAGCAATTCCAAGAATTAAAAAAATCTTATCCTGAGATTCCTTCTTACAAAGCTGCACCCGGGAAAGTAAAAGTGCCTGCCGGCTGGCTCAACGAAAAGTGCGGATGGAAAGGCAAAGTAGTAGGACAAACAGGTGTGCATAAAAATCAGGCACTGGTGCTTGTCAACTATGGAGAAGCCAAAGGAGAAGAAATTAAAGATCTTGCAAAAGCAATACAGGAATCGGTGAAGGAAATGTTTGGGATAGAGCTGGAGACAGAGGTGAATATAATATAATGACGATTTACGAATGACGAATAAAGAATATTCGACATTGGTGGTTCGTAGCTAGCAAAGTCCCTTCGCCAGTTCTCCCTTATGCTGCTCCACGATCACACCGAATTTTTTAAGAAACTCCAGCCCGTCTTCTACTGCAAATCCTTTGTACTGAGCATAGGAATTTAAGAATATTACTTTTTCGATTCCCACACTGTAAACGATTCTTGCACAAGCCAGGCAGGGCGACAATGTTACATACAAGGTCGAATCCTTGATTTGAGTGCCGTTACGCACCGCATATAAAATCGCATTTTCTTCTGCATGCAAAGCAAGAGAGCAACTTCCGCGTGAGTCTCTGGGACAGCCCTCTCCCGGCCATTCCTCATCACAATTATGGGTCCCGGCCGGCGGGCCATTGTACCCGATAGAAATGATGCGGGTATCTTTGGTAAGCACCGCACCTACCTGCCTTTTCACACAGTGCGACCTTTTGGAAAGGTTAACCGCGAGTTCCATAAAAATATCATCTAATGCAGGTTTGGACATTCTTGTACGTTTAAATTCTTCTTCCAGCAAAATTAAAAAAATCCACAGCTTTTTTCAGTAAAGTACTATCATTGTTTCAGTTTTTATATTCGGCCCGTTATGGCACTTAATTTGTACTAATAACCTTAAATATATTAGCAGGGGCTTTTTTATGAAAACATTGATATTCACAATTTTGGGGCTTTTTTTCTTTCAAGGATATAATCTGGCTCAAATAAGGGATAAGGATACTTACTCAAAAAACGCCATTCGTCAAACCATGGTGATGCTGGCTATTACCGGTACGGAGGCGCCAAAGAAGATTACTCAGGAACATCATACGGAGATTTATCCTAACCCAGTTCATAAAGGCGATTTTATTTACATCAAAAGTCTGGACAAAATAGAGTCAGTAGAAATATATGATTTAACAGGAAATATGATTGCATTATACACGCCTGAATCCGGTGAGGAAGGCCTGGCCATTCAATCACTTTCTTTCAGATCCGGCGTATATTTTTTCAAGGTAAAAACAGAAGGCAATCATACGATTACACAAAGAATTATTGTCATATAATTTTAAAATCGGAAGGGGAACTTACCTGTAAGAAAAAGCATTATCTATAAATAAATTTTCAATGTTTAGCCTCATTGCGTAAATTGCGACATGCTTTCAATAAAAAATCTTTCATTTTACTTCGGCAGCAGAATCCTATACGATGATGTTTCTCTTCATATCCGTCCAAAAGATAAAATAGGCTTAATTGGCGCAAACGGGACAGGAAAATCTACTCTTTTAAAGCTTATTACAGGCGATTATACTCCCGATGAAGGAGAAGTCAGCAGAAGCAAAGACTGTACGATTGGATTTTTAAACCAGGACCTTCTCTCCTATCAGACTGATGATTCTATATTGACAGTTGCGATGCAGGCATTTGAAGAAGCGGTTAAAATTCAAAAAGAGATTGACAAGATACTCCATGAAATGGAGCTCGATTATAAAGATGAATTAGTGACCAGGCTTACCAAGCTCCAGGAAAGATTCGAAGCTTTAGATGGATATACCATCCAATCCAAGGCGGAAGAAGTATTGGAGGGATTAGGATTTGCTACAGCTGATCTGCAAAGATCTTTGAAAACATTTTCCGGAGGATGGAGAATGAGGGTGATGCTCGCAAAGCTTTTATTGCAGCAGCCTTCGCTTCTCATGCTCGATGAGCCTACCAACCACCTTGACTTACCTTCCATACAATGGATCGAAGAATACCTGCAGAAATATGAAGGCGCTGTCATCATTGTTTCACACGACAGACAGTTTATAGATAATACAGTTAAAACTATTGTTGAAGTATCGCAGGCAAAGCTGAATGTTTATGCCGGCAATTATACTTTCTATCTGAAAGAAAAAGCGCTGCGTTCTGAAATACAGAAAAATGCATTTGAAAATCAGCAGGCAAAAATAAGACAGGCGGAAAGATTTATCGAACGATTCAAAGCAAAAGCATCGAAAGCACGCCAGGTACAATCTAAAGTGAAAGCGCTGGAGAAAATTGAGATACTGGAAGATGTAGTAGACGAGACGGCTAAAGTAAAATTCCGGTTTAATTTCAAAACACAACCTGGCAAACATATCTTAAATCTGATTGATGTAAGTAAATCATATGGGGATTTACATATCCTGTCCAATACAAGAGCCAATATAGAAAGAGGAGATAAAATTGCCCTGATCGGGGCCAACGGGAAAGGAAAGTCTACCCTGCTC
>JAIERY010000202.1 GCA_019746425.1 Cytophagaceae bacterium | reverse complement strand
CCCATAGCGCTGATGGTACTAGGATGAAACCTGGGAGAGTAAGTCGTTGCCAGATTTGTTACTTGTGCCCCTTGTGGCTGTTAAGCCTTGTATAGAAATATACAAGGCTTTTTTAGTTTATGGGAAATGAAAAAGAAAATATGTTTGAAGATTTTCCTTTATCTATTTTCCTCCTACAACAACTTCGAGAAAATCCTCTTCCTTAAAGTACAGATTGGCTGTTTCTCTTAAGTCAGCAGGAAAAATAGTTTTTAGAGATGAAATGTATTTATCATAAAAAGAATAGTCAAGATTATGGTAATAGATGGATTTGAATTTGTCAGCCAAACCAAAAGGTGTGGAGAGAGAGTTAATAAAGTTCCCAATGAGGTAATTTTTTACAGTCCTTAATTCTTCTTCACTGGTCAGCACTGTTTTTAAAATTTTCACCTCTTTTAAAATTTCATGGATAGTGTTAGCAGTATTCTCTTTGTTGACGTCTGTGCCAATGGCAAGATAACCTGCATTCCTTAAGGAATGAAAGGAGGCATTAATGCCATAGGTATAGCCTTTTTCCTCTCTTATATTTTTCATTAAACGAGAACCGAAATAGCCTCCAAAAATTTCAATCAATAGATTCACTTTAAAATAATCCGGATGATCAATAGGAAATAATAGTAACCCCATTCTGATAGATGACTGCACGCTGCCCCTCTTGTTAATAACATGTGTTTTTACAGCAGACGGTTTTATGTCAAACTTAACTTCTTCTTTTGAATATTTTCCCCACTCAGACTTTCCCAGATAATTATTGATTAATTCATAAAAATTCTGATTTCCATTGCCCGAAAGTATAATGTCGCAATTATAGGAAGTAAAATTTTTCTTATGGAATGACAATAGTGTTTCACGATTGACTCTGCTGATTGCTTCCTCGTCAATGATCCTTCCATAAGGATGATCTTTTCCAAATAATAATTCTCTGAAATTTTTTGAAGCCAGGAAACTAGTCTTTTCAAGATTGACTTTCAGATTCTGGGAAGAAATATTTTTGAGATTTTTTAACTCCTCATCCGGGAAGACCGGATCAGTAATAATGTCTCTGACCAAAGGCAATAAGTTTTCAAGATGCCTGGCTAATGTATAAATAGTTAGGGTAGATCGGTCGTATCCTGTTACCAGGTCAATAAAGGACCCATAAAAGGCAATTTTTTCTTCAATCTCTTTTGACGATAAGCGTGAAGTACCGGCGGATAATAATTTAGTAGTAAAATAGGAAACGCCATTATGATGTTCAAACCAATGGCCTGCTTCAAAAATGATTTCAAGTCTGATTACCTGCTCTTTGCCTGCTTTAATAATATGAAAGGGAATGCCATTGTCAAGCTTATGAGATTCAGCTTTAACAATATCAATACTGTCAATTTCCCTGAAGGGGGGGGCAATGCTTCTATCCAACATGCTACTCTGTAACTGAGTCTACTCCACCAGGTGCTTTGGATTTGAAATTAAAATGCAGGGTAAATCTTAAAGTTTCTGCTAATGGATTATTCTGCTTTAAAGGAATCAGATATGCGAAGTCAAGGCCGAACATATTATATCTTAGGCCAAAACCTACAGTGAAAAATCTTCTATTCCCTTTGTATTTGTTTTCATGAAAGAAACCGCTTCTCACAGAAAACAGATCGTTTCCTTTCATGTCTCTGTAAGTGTATTCCACGCCTGTTGAGATCATAAATTCTTTAATTTCTTCTTTTAAACCGTTTGGTGCATCACCAAAAGATCCGATCATTCCACTGATCAAAGATTTATTTTTATCTTCTTTCCCATCAATTACTTTTCCTGTGCTGTCTCTTAACGGAGGAGTAGGTACCATTAATTTATTAAGGTCAAGCGCGAAAGTTATTTTATTGAATTCATCGAGCGGAACACCTACTGCTGTTCCTAATCTCAGATTTACAGGAATGAAATTTTTCTGATCGTTATTGGTATAACTTACCTTATTCCCGATGTTTGAAATCATAGCACCGAATGCAAGATTATATGGTTTTGCGTTGATGATCAGTTCTCTGTTATAGAAAAGACTTACATCACCAGCTCCTGCATTTCCTGCTTTGGTAGAAGTTCCTGACTGATCTAATGTTAAATTACCTGAAAGGTTTGAGTGTATAAATTTTAAATTCAATGCTACGCCTAAATGATCACTAAGCTTTCTTGAATAAGTTGCTCCTACAGAATACTCCTGTGGTTTGAAATCTCTGATTGGATTACCTGAATTATCCGTAAACTGTATGCTTCCGAGATTGAAGTATAATAACTGTAGTCCGATTACCTCTTGTTTGCTGATTTTTTTATATCCTGTCAAATAGGAAAGAGACATATCGTTTACAAGCTTTCTCAACCAAGGTGTATAGGAAAGAGAGAAGCCTAAATCTTTTCCTTCTTCCAGAAAGGTAAGCTTTGCAGGATTCCAGTGAATTGAATTAGCATCAGGTGAGATAGCAACACCAACATCCCCCATGGCGCCAGATCTTGCATCGGGTGCAATGGTAAGAAAAGGCATAGCTGTTGTGATCACTCTGACAGTATCTTTTCCAATAAATAATTCGGGATTAACCTGAGAGGAAACAGAAGTCTGAGCTTTTACAAGAACTGCCCCAAAAAGTGTCAAAAAAGAGATTAAAAAAAGCTTTTTAGTCATATTTACTTATATAATCGGGATTCAAATATATTGTTTTATTATTTATGATTAATTTAAAATCACTAATTTCTGGTATTTAAAGACACGGGATCCGTCTCTTAAAGAACGGACATTTACCTTATAAACATATACTCCTTTCCCTAATTTATCCCCAAAATCATCTCTTCCGTCCCAAACCAGGTCTGAAAAGTGGGTATTGCTCCCAAAATAGGTGCCGTCCAGTGTTTTTATGAGCTTTCCTGAAATTGTATAGATCTGCACCATCACATCCAGATCATCTCCGGCGCGATTATGATCAAAATGGAAAGTAGTATGCGTCGAAAAGGGATTAGGATAATTTAACACATGATCCAGTGCAATTTTCTCCTCGTTGGCCACTACAAACTCCAGATATGCTTCAGAAGAATTGTTATGCGTATCCCAGGCTTTGAATCTTATGCTGTGATTGCCTGTAGACAGACCTTTAAACGGATATTCAACCCTTCCTTCTTTATAATTATCTTTTTTTGCAGTGTAATACTCATTTAATACAATCACCTCTGTAGTGTTGTCTAATACGGCTGTAATTTCATGTCCTATTCCCTGTCCTGCAATATTGATTCCGTTATCATCTGCCACTTTTGCAAGGAATAAACTATTCGCTGAAGTCAAACCCCCAAAGACAAAGGTCTCATCATTCATGAATAATTTAATTTGCGGAGGAGTATTGTCTGCTACAAAGTTAGTATCTGTGCCGCCGATGATGATATCATTGTTGTATCCGCTTGCATCTAAAATATACCCGTCTTTTTTTGCATAGACACTTATTTTTCCTTTATCAAAAAGATAAGAAATGTCTTTTGGTACCACGAATGTAACAGTAAAGCTTCCGTTGGTAACCGTTGCCAAACCTTCATAAATAAAATTGTTTCGAAGATTGAAAGTTGTTTTAGAAGATCCATGGCTTCCTAAAGTCTGAATCACCGATTGCTTATCATAAACGGTAATAGAGGCTGTGCCACTAAAGTCATTGATCTTAGCTCCCAATCCATCTCTTACCTCGCCTTCTAAAGTTACAGTGCCCAGTGCCTTGATAGTATCAGTGAGAGAAACAGGGTTTCCATTGATCTTGGTGACAACTATATTTTCTTTTGGATAAGCCAGCATCATAGAGGGATCTCCGAGCAATGCGTAGTTTCTGTTATTAATTCCATTGGCAAGACTTTGCGGATCGTTTTTAGTTTTTCTCATCACATCTCCCATGCGAGGCATAGAACCGGATACAGGAGTAAATATATATTTATAGATCGCCTGATTGAGATCAAAATTTGAATTGGAATATACAGGACGTGTAGAAGTAATTAAGGCAATGGTTCCTCCTTTATTGCTTAAGAATGAATATTCTGCACCGGAAATTTGTGAAGGATCGTCGTATCTTCCAAATTCACATGTTGCTGTGATAAACAATGGAAGATTATTATAATTCTCCCAATTATTGATCTGAGGGATGTCTAATATTGCTTCCTGTGTCCATCCGATTTCTCCGCCGTGCCCTGTGTAATTTAAAATCAAAGTTCCTTTTTCCACAGCTGTAGTAATGGCATTCTTTGCATCCGGGCTGCTTTCTCCTCCGGGCCCCGGTACCTGGGTGTAAGCGTCAAGGAAAATTTTATTTACATTATATTTCTTATGAGTAGTTTCTATCATGTCTGAAAGATCATCTGCATCGAGCAAATGCAGATTGTAATCACCATCGTCTGCCACGAAAGAAACTTTATTTCTCCATTTGCCAAGACATTTCTGGCTGCCGCTGTAGTGAATTAATTTATTAATAGCATCTTCTGCTTCAGAAATACTTTTTACAGGAAGCCTTCCTACTCCGATATCCATCAGGTAGTTTTGCATGGCGATTTCACTCCAGTTTCCTTCACTGTTGTCCAGGAAGGCAAAGTAATCATCAGAAGAGTAAGAATCTACCGGGTGCAGAGACTGTCTTGATTCATAAATGGGAACCAGGTTGGTATTCCCCGAAATTCTGTTTTTATAATCGTAAGATGCATCTCCTAAAAGCAAAAGATACCTGACAGAATCTGTCGGAGTTTTTCTATCATAAAGCATTTTCATGAAATCGCGAATCGCAGTAATGTCCTGCGCACCGGAAGAAAATTCATTATAAATCTGATCAAGAGTTGCTATCTCTACATCAAGGTTGTCATTGGTAGTTCTGAAAGCGGCAAGACGATTGGCAGCATTCAGAAATGCTGAAGGACAAACAATCACCAGATCAGGCAAATTGGGAGTAGTGATGCTGTGCAGGTTCTGGTTGGTAACTCTTCCGACATAAACCGGACTTGAGAACGATGCAGTATTGTTAAATGCTACAAATTCTTTTAATGTGGTGGTGTTGGCGCCAAAAGTGGCCTGAGTTCCCGATACATTATAAAGCTGATTTTTCGGATGAAGCGGATCGGAAATATCCCATATTAATAATTCAGGTATGTAGTTGTCCACTACAAAATCACTGATGCTTTGCGTGGTGCTGGTAACAGACCTGAATGAAGTTTCATTGCCGTATAGCTTCAGGTCTCTTTGAAAATTGATGGTAAAATAATTTAAATGCCCGATCGCTGCAGAAGATGCTCCTTTGTTGTAAGTATATTTTAAAGTGAGACTTGAGCCGGAAATGGAATTGGTGTTAATGGAAAACAGTGTTTTGTTTTCTGTGCCTTTGATGGCATAGATATACGAGCTGATAGCTCCCAGGTTTTGCGTGCCCAATAATTGATTATTAATTGAAACCGTAAAGCTGCTTGGATAAAGAGATCTTCCCATTACATAGGAATTCACTTTTAAGGTTGTATTTGGAGTAATGCCCGGAGCGGGATATGAAAAAGTTTGTTCGGTAGTAAAATCAAAAACTTCGCCGTACCATTCTCTGCCTGAAATAACAATATTCTGTTTGTCTATTTCGTGAAAAATTCTTTCATCAAAGCTGGTAATTGTTTGTGTGGCTCCACCTACACTTGCCTGATCAACTACCCTTGTTCCTGTGCCCGGGCTTACTGTAATGAAGTAATAAGCATAGTCTGAATATAAATTTTTAGAGTGCAGGTAGATCCCCTGCCCTGCATCATACTTCCAGCAAGTATCGGGTCCGTTGGAATAAAAAAGAATATAATCTCCTGTATCAAATACTCCATCTGATTCTCCCTGAACGAATATTGCATTTTCTACTAAGTCATCATATCGGAATGAGGCGTTGATTTGCGGAAGCATACCTCCGCCATTTCCATAAATTTTTATTTCTCTTGGGTCAATCGTGGAAGGATTGATTCCTATGGAGTTTAAAAAATTATAGTCGATTTTGAAGATGCCGCTCTTGTTGACACTGATTTTGTACCAGTCACCGGTAGCTAAAACAGAAAAGCCCGCGAAGGCGGCGAGTTTAAGTCCTTTGCTGCTTTTCGCAGGAGCAGATGCAAGCCCTTTTTCGTACGTGTATTCAAATGAAATTATTTTTTCGGTTACTATGCCGGATGAAATTTTATAGGGATATAAATAAACCAGTGTAACAGGTTTCCCATTCTGATACTGAACTTCCTGATAAGTCTGAAGATCTGAGTTTAAAAATGGTGGAATTATTTTTTGTTCTTCTGCGGTAAAGGGAGCGTAAGCCGCATTGGTGATTTTAAAATTCTCCGCTATACCGGAAACCATCAGGAGATAAGCAGGGAGAGCAGGATTGTTTTTCTGGTAAACTGCTCTGTCAAAATGAAACACTGTGATTTCTTTCCCCGTGCTGTCAAAATATTTTCTAGGCTGCCTCCATTCTATGCTGGAGAAATTTCCGGTCTGAGAAAATGCAGGAAAGCCCACCACGCATAGCAGTAATAATAGAATAATGCTCGGATTTTTAACCCGGGATAAGATCATAAATAGCTATTAAAAATATGTAAACCAGAGACTGGGCCGCCCTTAGTTAAAAACGCTTTAAAAACGAAGGTTGTTATAAGTTTATTATGCCCCTGATCTGATATATTTGGAAATAAGGCTAAAATGTAGTTTCATCCTGAAAATCAGAAAGTTGAATATTAATTAATGGAATTGACTTTAAAAGTATAACCTTCCATGATCAGGTTTGCCAATAGTTTTTTGCAGGCTAAATCCACATTTTTTTCCGCTTCTTCCTTGCTTTGAGCTTCCAATTCAATAGAAACATGCTTTCCTATCCTTACATCCGCTATTTTGCTCAATCCCAGGTTTCCAAGGCCTAATTTTACAGCTTTTCCCTGAGGGTCAAGGATTTCTTTAAGGGGCATTACATCGATTTCAGCTATGAATTTCATTTTGTTAAAAAGTTGAAAGGTTTAAAGTTTAAAGTTAAGAAGCTAAAGGCTAAAAGCCAAAGCTTAATTGGCAATTGGCAGTAGGCAGTTGGCATTAAGATCTGTAAATAATTAATGACGGAATCGCCAACTGCTCACTGCCAACTTAATTATTTTTAGGTTTTAATAGCTTATTTTCCACTACAGACAATATGATATATAGAAAAATAATAAGTGGAATTGCTGTCCAGGTGAGGAAGATGAATAGCAGCAGGCTTATGCCTAAGAAGGAAAATCTTACTTTATTGTCTGCCCATTTGAAGGATTTGAATTTGAGGGCGAAGAGGGGGAGTTCTGCGACGAGAAGGTAGCACATCATTAATGTAAAGCACACCAGGAAAAATGGATGGGCAATAATATTATTAAGTGCTGGAAATTTACCTTGACTTAATATCATTGGAAAGGATGCTATTAATATTGCGTTAGTTGGAGTAGGTACACCAATGAAACCGCTTGTTTGCCTTTCATCAATATTAAATTTGGCAAGACGAAGCGCAGAAAATACGGGGATTAATAAAGCGATAAACTTTAAAAGATATTCTGAAATGAAACCTACAGGTGTGATTATAGTAACATGCCATCCTGGAATTATGGGCTTGGAGTAATCTATATTCATATATATCAATTGATAAATAATTAATCCAGGTAATACTCCGAAAGTCACACAGTCTGCCAATGAATCTAATTCCTTCCCAATTGGAGAAGTGACTTTTAATAGCCTTGCAGCGAAACCATCTAAAAAGTCAAATATGCATGCTAAGAATATTAAGTAACTGGCATTTTTCAGAGCATAGTATGGATCCTGTGAAAATGCAAATTGGAAAATAGCTATTATTCCCAGACACCCACAAAGTAAATTACAGCAGGTTAAAAAATTGGGTATGTGTTTTTTGATGTTCATCTCTTACTAGTTAAATATTTCGTTTCTCAATGTCATCCAGAGGACCTTGTTATTTAATTTACACTGCCATTAACTTGCTTGCTGCCAACTATTGATGGCAGAGATGTCAACTAACAAGGTTCCTTCTGAATGACAACAGGAAGCCTTCTGCCAGAGTCGGGAGATTGCCACGTCGCTACTCCCGACTTCGTCGGTCGCGCTCCTCGCAATGACGTTCTTTATTCTTGCTTCCCCGACTACTTTTTTGTCAATTATCTATTGTCAACTAGCTGCTCTTTGCCAACTGTCAATTGCCCACTGCCCACTATCCAATCGCACAAAAAGGATTTACTTTTTTCTCCCTGCCTATCGTCGTCTTCGGTCCGTGGCCCGGGTAGACTGTCATGTCATCGGGCATGGTAAATAATTTTTCGTGTATGCTTTTGATCAATGTATCAAAGTTTCCGCCTGGCAAATCTGTCCTTCCGATGCTGTCGTAAAAAAGCACATCTCCTCCCATGCAGATTTTATTTTCCAGGTTGTAATAAGCTACGTGACCGGGTGCATGCCCAGGCACAAAAACAATATCAAGAATGGTATTTCCGAATCTTATTTTATCTCCTTCTTCCACATACCTGTCTGCAAAAGCTTCTTCATATTTTACAAAACCATAATTGGGCGCATAGGCTTTCACCGCGCGGTGCACTGCTTCATCCTGACGGTGATGGGTAAGTTTAACCTTGTAAAATTCTTTTACAAAATTATTCCCGAGCACATGGTCTATATGGCAGTGCGTATTAAGTATTTCAGTGACTTTTAAATTATTGATCTCAATGAATGAAGTAAATTCTTCCCTTTCTTCTTTTTCATAACAACCCGGGTCGATGATGACTGCCTCTTTGGTTTCATCAAAAAGCACGTAAGTATTTTCTTCGAAGGGATTAAAAGTAAAGGTCTGTATATTAATCATAAGTATATTTGAAGGCTAAATTACAAATAACAAATTCCAAGTCCCAAATTCCAACCATCAAATATCAAATCCTTGGTTTTTATTGTAATTTGGTGTTCGTATTTGAAATTTTAAAGCATGTATGATTATCTCATAGTTGGTCAGGGAATAGCAGGGTCGGTCCTGGGATATACTTTTTTAAAAAAAGGGAAAAAGATCCTTCTCATAGATAAAGGATTAAAAAACTCCTCTTCAGCGGCCGCAGCAGGAATATTCAATCCTATCACCGGGAAGCGAATGGTGAAAACCTGGAATGCTTCCAGGCTTTTTCCTTTTCTGCATCAGTTTTATGCTCAATTGGAAAATGAACTCGGACAGAAATTTTTTTATCCTAAAACCATTTATAAACCCTTTGCCTCTATTGAAGAGCAGAATTACTGGATATCTCACAGCAGCTCCAGCGATGTTGATTTTGTCAACGCTTCAGCTTCTTCAGAAAAATATCAGCAATATGTGAAGAACCCCTTCGGAGGATTTGAGACGAAGTGGTCGGGATATGTACACGTCAAGAAATTTATTCAGCATATGACTGAATATTTCAAAGCGAAAGACGTTTACCTCGGAGAAGAATTTTCTTTCAGTGATTTTAAGGTACTGGAGAGTGAAATAGAATGGAAAGGGATAAAAGCAAAGAAGATAATATTCTGCGAAGGCTTTAATGTCTCTGACAATCCTTACTTCCATTGGCTTCCTTTTACCTTTACCAAAGGGCAGATACTCACTTTGAATCTTAAGGAATTTCCTGCGGACAACATTATAAATAAAAAGGTGTTTATCCTTCCTGTGGGCGGAGATTTGTTTAAAGTAGGTTCCACCTTCGAATGGGTGAAGGATACGGTGCCTACTGAAAAAGGAAAAAATGAATTGCTTGAAAAATTCCAGCAAGTAACTGATTGGCCTTTTGCAGTAGCGCAGCATGAAGCGGGGATACGGGCAGCAGTAGCAGACAGGCGACCCTTGATAGGAGTGCATCCGGAATACCCTTTATTAACCATTTTCAATGGGATGGGCACTAAAGGAGTTTCACTGGCTCCTTACCTGGCAGATCAGCTTTATAATTTTCTGGAAAATCAGTCAGAACTGGATCCTGCAGTCAATATTAAAAGGTATTATGCGTTATATAGCCGCTGAGGACCGCTGATTAAATGATTGAAGGATTACCATGATTTATTAAGCGTATTTTCATATTTTCACAAAGAATATAGTTTATATAATGTTAAAAATGATCTCGCGGATTTTATGGATGTTGCTTTTGGTAATTGCTTCCGCCAATTCTTTCGGACAGCAGGCGCAGGAGCAGTTTGGAAAGAACAGGATCCAGTATAAAAATTTCAAATGGAAATATTTCTCTTCATTCAATTTCGAGATCTATTATTATCAGGGAGGAGAAGAGCTGGCGCAGAATGCTGCTAATTATGCCGAAACCGATTTTCAGAGAATATCAGATCTTATAGGATTCAGCCCTTATTCCAAAATCAAACTAATAGTTTACAACTCAGGTGCTGATATGCTGCAAAGTAATATCGGCATAGAAGACAACTCCATACTTATCGGTGGACAGACTCATTTTGTAAAATCGAAAATAGAGGTGGCATTTAACGGAAGTCATGAGCAGTTTAAAAAAGACATAAGCTTTGGCATTTCCCAGATGATGATCAATCTTATGCTTTATGGAGGAAGTCTGAAAGATATTGTGCAAAGCTCTTATTTATTGTCCCTTCCCGACTGGTATGTGGATGGTGCAGCTGCGTATGTAGCTTATGGCTGGAGCATAGAAATGGATAATCGCGTAAGAGATATCATCATGGAGAAAGATTTAAAAAAGCCTTCGATGCTTATAGCAGAAGATGCCACTTTCGCCGGCCAATCGATCTGGAATTTTATAGTAGAAGAACATGGCAAATCTCATATCGCCAATATTTTAAATCTTACCAGGATTCTACGGAACGAAGAAAGCAGCATAGAGAGCACACTCGGAACCCCTTATTCGGTTTTTATGAAAGAGTGGATAAGCTATTATACAGGCATGTCTGAAAAATTAAAAGATCAATACCAGAAGCCGGCAAAAGAAAGTAAAATAGTAAAGAGAAAACGCAAAGGATATCATTACAGCAATACATTTTTAAATCAGGATGGCAGCAAGCTTGCCTATGTAAAAAGTTTTAAAGGAAAATATTATGTAGTTGTTTATGATGTATCCAACAAGAAAGACAAGATTGTTTACAGGGGAGGGAATAAATTGTTAAACCAGCAGGAAGATGAGAATGTCATTCAGCTGGCATGGCAGTCAGCCAGGATGCTTACTTTTATTGAAAAGAAAAGGGACAAATTGTGGCTAACCTACTATGATTTGAAAAAGGGCAGGCAGGCGAAGAAAAATCTTGATTTTAATCAGGGGCTTTCATATTCATTTAATGAAGACGGAACACAGATTATATTAAGTGCGGACAATGGAGGACAAAGTGATATTTACCTATACGATGTTTCAGGCAATAGCACCAAACAGATCACTAATGATCTGTACGATGACTTGTGTCCTGCCTTCATATCAGGAAACTCTATGATCGCATTCAGCTCCAACAGGCTCAGAGATAGTTTAAAAACCAAAGGCACATTTAAATCAATAGTTTCTGATTATAATATTTTCATTTATGATGCCCGTTCCAGATCCAATGCTTTAAAGAGAATAACTTCTTCAGGAAGAAATTTTATGCCTCAGGCTCTTGATAAAGAAAATATACTTTATCTGAGTGATGAAAAAGGGATATTTAATCTATATAAGTATAATTTAAAGTCTCAGGCCGCTTCTCAGCTTAGTAGCTATTTTAACAATATAGATCATTACGATATAGATCTTTCCACAAAATCACTGGTGTTTACATCGCTTGATAAAGGCAAAGAGTTTGTTTACCTGGTCAATGGTTTTGACTTCAACACCGTCGTCAATCCCTCTTTTACCGAGCGGCAGCGACTGCTTGATCTTCTTAGAGCAAAGAATAAGCCTGTAGTTATTTTAGATACTGTTTCGCTGAAAGATACATTGCCCGATGAAGAGATTAATATCAGCGATCTGACTTTTGAAACAGATGTTAAGAGGAAGAAAGAAAAAGAGTTAAAGGAGAAAGAAAATTTCTTTTTCAGCGACAAACAAAAAACTGATGCGAACGGAATCAGTATAAAAGGCCCCTATGATTACAAGCATGATTTTTCTGTAGAAAAAGTTAACTCTACGGTAATGATTGATCCACTCCGGGGGTTTGGGATATTGATGGAAGCACAGATGAGTGATATGATGGGAAATCATCGTATGAATGCGGGCTTGTTTGGATTGACCGATCTTAAAAGCAGCAATGTGTTTGGGGAATATGCATATCTCAAGCACAGGGTAGACTTTAAAGCCAGGTATGATCGCAAGACATATTATGCATTTAATGAAACTGTTACTCATCGATATACTTTAAACAAAGCAGCACTTACGATGTGCTATCCTTTAAGTGTGAGTGAAAGAATCAGCGTAAGTCCTTTTGTAGTGCATACCAGATTTACTGATCTGAATTTTTTAGCACAGCAAGATGTAACTAAATTATATGGTGGCCTAAGAGGAGAATATGTGTTTGATAATACCATGATCACCGGCATGAACATGATCGAAGGTACAAGATGTAAAGTGATGGTTGAGCAATATGCAAATTCAGAATCTTCCGCATTTAACTTCGGGAAGTTTATGATCGATATCAGGAACTATCGTGCGTTGCACAAAGACCTTGTGCTGGCTACAAGACTTTCCTATGGACAATTCTTTGGAAATGCCAAGAAGAATTTCCTGCTAGGAGGAATGGACAACTGGCTGTTCAATAAAACAGAGAATCACGGACCCGGCGATCCATTGAACCTGGAGCTGCTTACTGACAACAGCGATGTTCTTTTTGCAGAATATGTTACTAACCTCAGAGGGTTTAACTACAATGCTCAATTCGGACCTAAGTATGCGCTCTTCAATGCAGAGCTGAGGCTGCCTATTGTAAAATATCTTTACAATGGTGTGATCAACTCTAACTTTTTAAATAACCTTCAGTTAATCACTTTTACAGACATTGGCGCTTCCTGGGAAGGTAAGAGTCCTTTCAGCAGAGACAATAGCACCAATACTGTTTTTGTAGGGGGAGGGAGTAGCCCGTTTTCCGCGACAGTGGTGAATTATAAAAACCCTTTCTTAACAGGTTACGGCGCAGGAATCCGGACTTTATTCCTTGGATATTATGTAAAGTTTGATGTAGCCTGGGCGATGGTAGATTATAAAGTGACTGGGAAAAAGTTTTACCTGACTTTCGGTTATGACTTTTGATTGGTGATTGGTAACTGATTTCATGATTACGCTGATCATCAGTAATCAAAAATTATATTTGCAATTTTATGAGAAAAGCCTTTACAAGATTTTTTCTTTTCCTTTTTGCAGCGATAACGCTTCTGAATATATGGATTGTAATCACGGGGAATTATTACATCTATAAAGCCGTATATCATAATTTTGCGGATGTAGACGATTATAAAATTTTCCCTAATCGTCTTATTAAAAAAAGTTCTGCTCCCCAGCCCTGGCCAATTTCCGGAAAGTATAACAAAGCTCCTCTTTCACAAGAACTCCAATCTACTCTGGATAAATTCAGCTCCATTGGGTTTTTGGTAATTCAACATGATTCCATTATTCACGAGCAGTATTGGGAAGATTACGGCCCGGATTCTTACTCCAATTCTTTTTCCATGGCAAAAAGTTTTGTAAGCGCTTTGATCGGGATAGCTATAAAAGAAGGGAAAATTAATAGTGCCGAGCAATACGTCAGTGAATATATTCCTGAATTTAAAGAAGGAGAAAAAAGTAAAATAAAAATAAAAGATGTGCTTACGATGAGCTCGGGACTGGCATGGAATGAATCATATGCCAATCCTTTTTCTGTGACGACGGAAGCGTATTACGGGAGTGATCTGTACCGGTTAATGATTGAAAGAAAAGTAGAGTCTGAGCCGGGAAAAGAATTCTCCTATAAGAGCGGAGACACCCAGATCCTGGGATTTATTCTGATGAAAGCTACTGGAAAATCAGTGGCGCAATATGCGCAGGAGAAATTATGGGAGCCAATGGGCATGGTGAACAATGCCATGTGGAGCCTTGATAAAGAAAATGGGAATGAGAAAGCGTATTGCTGTATCAACTCCAACGCCAGGGATTTTGCAAGGTTGGGATATTTATATCTGCACCAGGGAAACTGGAAAGGTAAGCAACTGATTGACACATCCTACATTCAGGCTTCGCTTATTCCTGCGAGTTTAAAATTTGAAAATGGTAAGAATGATTTTTATGGATATCAGTGGTGGACAGTTCCTGACTATAAAGGAGAAAAAATATTTTATGCCAGGGGAATTCTTGGGCAGATGATCATTGTAATGCCTGAAAGAGATATTGTCATTGTAAGATTAGGAAAGAACCGCGGAGAGAAAGCAAAGCAGCATTTTAAAATGGTATTTCAGGTAGTGGATGGGGTAAAAGGAATGCTTAATTCTCAATTTTAAATTTTGAATTAGACCTTACTTAATTTAATTTAAATGTTGAGATTGCAGTTTTATGATAAATAAGTTTTCCTGTTAATCCTACTTCATTCAATTTTTTTAGTATAGTTTGTTGATCAAGCGATGCAGTTAGTTTTGTATTGATTTTCAAGTCTACAAATTTTGCCAATAAAGGATATAGGTGCGATGATTGGAAATGTCCACCTAACTCAAATAGAATTATATTGTCTGATTTTATTTTAAGCAAGGATGTGGCAGCGCTTCCTGTATGATGTATGCCTTCTATTTCCACTAAATTATTGAAAGGAATTTTCTCAGAAATATAGCGTGTAAATTTTAAAGATTTTATTTCGGTGTATGAATCGTATAAAGTTAATTCGTACGAAAATTTTCTGAATTCTCTATATAATAAGAAAATGTATGCAGCAAATGATGCAATTCCCAGTGGCATCCATAAGATATAAAAAAGAACAATTAGTATTAATAGAGATATCAAGCCAAAGCTCAGGCCACCAAAATCGCGTTTTACAGAGTAGGAATAATTGCTCATGAAGTGTACAATTTATAAATATTTTTTTTCCTTAGCATGCTTTCGTTTCCAAGATGTTAAGTTATTTTACTTTTCTTTTGCATGCCCAAAAGAAAAGTACAAAAGAAAAGCAGCACAACAAAGCCGGCTCACGCGCAACCTCCGTTGCGACCACACTGTTGCTGCACCAACCAGCCGCACAAAATAATTTACTGGAAGGCTTATTAGAAGTTTGATATCAGTGCAGGCGTTAGCGATCTAATTTTAAGCTTAGGATGAAATAGTATGGGTTTGCGCGGGCTTAAAATACAATCGCGGTGCCTGCACGGGGCCCAGCGGCCCTGGAGCGAAAAGTATATTTTTGCCGACAAAGTTAGTAGATCAGGAATGTTGGTTAAAGTGAAAAAAATTAATTCACAATTCTTGTGTAGGGAAAGTTTTAGTTAAATACAATTATGCACTCTTTCTCTGTCTGTACTTTGTTTGTACCGGTGCGAGGAATAATTTTCTGATGAAAGACTGTACGATGTTTAAGTCAAGATATTTTGTTCGTACCTCGGCAGGAAGATGTCTGAAGTCTCCGATGATATGGCGGCAATTGGCATTCCCGCACTTACACTCCAGTGTCCAGTTGTCTTCATCCATAGTAGTAGAGTAGTCATAAACAATTTCTTCACCAGGTAGAATATCTTCAAGCGCTACCAGGAAGCGATCGTTTTGTATACCCGCATTGGGAGAGCATGAGTGATTGGCTAATACGCCTGGTTCTTCCAGATCTATGTATTCTAATGTTCCGATCTGAAGAGGATAACTATTTTTGTCTTTGGGTTTTTTTTCGACTTGTTCGGAGAAGATGATAGGGCCGGTAAACTCAAGGATGCGCTCACCTTTGGAAATTTTTTTCTTTGCAAATAAACCTCTACCTAAACTACCGCTCTCTTTAACTTCGAATTTTTTTGATATCATTTTTATAATGATTGTCAGGGAATGTCACCCTAACCTTATGTTAAAAAACGGACACGGTTTTAAAAAGTTTCATTACTCAATTTTGTCAGACCCCGGGGAGGTCTTATGCAATTTACAAAATACCCGATATATACAAAAGATATTACCAGGAAGAGACAGGGCTCCCGCATTTAAAAACCTTTGAAAATGAGCGTTCTAAATTCATCGCTTGCAGAAGCGACCATTCTTGTTG
>JAIERY010000069.1 GCA_019746425.1 Cytophagaceae bacterium | reverse complement strand
CAACAGGCTTTGTCTCCAACTGGTGCGACCCTGCAGGAACTCCAAACACCTGCGGTACTCCGGCTTTCAATGATTATGGTTATGATGCTGCACGTAATCCATGGAGAATGGCTACAGATTATATCTGGAATGGCGAAGCGCAGGCAAGAACAAATTTCAATCAGTTAATTTCAAATTATGTCAGAACTCAGACAGCTATTTATACAAATCCCAATAATTTAAGAGGACCAGTAACTTTGGCGGGGGCATTCATCGGAGGGAGAACGACTCCTGCGCCTGATGCAACATTTACTTCTACCTGGGCTACAGCGTGTATGGGGGTTGACTATTCTGCCAACAATCAGGCTACACTTGATTTTATGTACAATCGTACGAAGGCTGTAAAAGACCCTCTTAATTGTACAGCAGCTGCAAGCACAGGATATTTTGGAAATACCTTAAGAGTAATTTCATTGTTTATGATGACCGGAAATTTCTGGAAGCCTTGCGAGGCTCAATGCGCAGGTCCTGCGTTTGCTGCCGATTCTATTTCAACTTGCGGACCTAATTCAGTTACGCTTAACTCTGGTATTGCTACAGGGGGGGCTCCTGCTGCACGTACTTTTCAATGGTATAAAAACGGAACATCGCTCGGAGGAGCAAATACTACTGCCAATACTTTGGTAGTAAATGATGCTACGCCTGCACCTTTTGGTCCTGGATGGTTTAGAGTAGTGATGAATGACAATGGATGCATACAAAGAGATTCTATATATGTAAGCTCTACTTCTATCACACCGGCGCTCGGACAGAATATTCAATTATGTGCTCCTACAAACACGACACTTGATTCCAAAATTCTCGGAACAGGTTATACCTTTGTATGGGAATATGCCAGCAATGGTAACTATGCTAACCTTGCCGTTATACCAGGGGAAGTGAATAGCACTCTTGCCCAGGTAAGAAGACCTGGTTTGTATAAAGTAACAGCAAGCAAAGGAGGGTGCGTTGCTAAGTGGGATACTATGAGGGTTACTTCTTTGCTCGCATCTCCTCAGGATGCATGTTTTACAGGAACGCCTCCCGGAAGTGTTACACTTTCTGTTGTGGGACCTAATTTAAATGCCGCAACAAATTACGATTGGTACAATGTGCCTATAGGGGGTGCAATTCTTGCAGGGGGAACAGGAACTTATAATTATACGACTCCATCACTTGCAGCCGGTATATATACTTATTACATACAGGATAAATCAAGAGTGTATGGAAAAGTAGGAAAGACCAGGCCGACAAATCCACCTGCCTCCAACTGCGGTGCTTTACCAGCGCCAGTACCTGCGACAGATGTGTCTGGTCCATGGTGGGGTATTGATGATGACAATGTGTACTTCCAGACAATGGTAGTGAACAGAACTATTAATATAGATTCTGTAACGGTGTACTTCTGTTTATGGAATAATACAGATTTACAATCTACGGTCTTTGTACTTACAGATAATGCCGGAACTACGGCAATTCAGACAACCGCGGCAAGACCTGTAGTTCGCTATGTCGATTTACCAGCTTCATTCGGCCCTCCTTATGATGGTCGTGTAGTGGGAGCAAGGTTCTTTGTTGGAATTAACGCTGTGGCACCAGGCACTTATAAGCTTAAGGCAATGAATACACTTTATACTCCTGCCAATGCATTCGCCAATATGCTGCTTGAGCAGCATCCGACAAATGTAAACTATGTTTATAAAGATAACCTGGATGGCAACACAGTCAGTATTACTAATTCGCATTCCAATACATATACCACTACTTATTATAACAGATATGCTCATTTCTATGACTGGACAATATCTGCGATTAATAATTGCGACAGAATTCCCGTATACGCATATATAGGAAGTGCAAACTGCCCTGTTGCTTTACCTGTAGTGTTAATTTCCTTCAAAGGAAGATTGCAAAATGGAAAAGCCAATCTGGAGTGGATCACATCTGAAGAAAAAAACGCTTCTTATTTTATTGTGACAAGATCTTCTGATGGAATTAATTTTAATGAAATAGGCAGAGTTGCTGCAGAAGGAAACAGCGATAATATGAATCATTATAAATTCACCGATTACAATCCCCTCTCAGGAACTACTTATTACAGAATTCAGATCTATGATCAGGACGGAAGTAACACCAGTAGTTATATTATTGCCGTAGACAAAGTAAACTCATCCGGAATAGAGTTGTATCCAAATCCAGGCAATAGTGAAGTCACCATCAAGACCAAAGAGGGTATGGGTAATATTTCATCCATTGTAATAACTGACCTGATGGGAAGGGAAGTTCGCATCCTGGAAGGTGACTTCGGCGCCAAGACGGTAAGCGTAACAGATCTTTCGCCGGGTACATATATTTTTCAAGTAATATATGATGGGAATTATGAAGCGGTGAGGTTTGTAAAAAATGACAATTGATTTTTTTAAAGTAATTGTTAAGGTTAAAATCCCCTTAGATTTCTGAGGGGATTTTTTTATGACTTTTCTGCAAAGTTCAGAAAATCATGAATGGCCTTGTCATATTTTTTGCTTTCTGTTTCCCTTCTTAATTCTTCAAAATTGCTGATGCTTTTTTCAAAGCACATTTCTTCAATAAAGAGATTGATTATTTTTACTTCATGCATTGCCTTGTTAACAGGCAATGCTTTTTTTAATTCAGCTTCATACATTTTCAGGCATTCATCCAGTTCATTCTGAAATATCTCGTAAGGTTCAAGGTCGTCTAAAGAAGAAGACATAAGGTGTATTTTTTTTCAATATAACAATTTGTTATTTTGTAAGAAATTAACTTTCAGCATGGAAAAAAACAAGCCTAAGAAAATAAATGCCTGGTGTGCATACGATTGGGCCAATTCGGTTTTTTCTCTTACAATAACCACCGCAATTTTTCCGGGATATTATCTGGCTGTGACTGATTCCACGATCAATTTCCTTGGCTGGGAAGTAAATAATTCCTCTTTGTATGCCTTTGTCCTTTCCGGTTCATTTTTGATAGCGGCCTTTCTCAGTCCTTTTTTAAGTTCAATAGCGGATTATACCGGAAGAAAAAAAATGTTCATGCAGTTTTTTTGTTACCTGGGCAGCGCTTCATGCGCCTATCTTTATTTTTTTACTGAAGACAATGTTGTACCCTCTGTTTTTGCTTTTATGTTTGCCTGTATTGGTTACAGCGGCAGTATCGTTTTTTATAATGCATTTCTTCCCGAGATCGCTACGGAGGATAAGCATGATAAAGTAAGCGCAAAAGGTTTTGCCTGGGGATACCTGGGGAGTGTAATATTGCTGATTTTTAATCTTTCCATGATTCTCTTTCCTGAAGTGTATTTTGATTTCGATGCTAAGCTGAAAGAAATTTCTGCTGCAAACCCGGGATGGAAAAATGATCAGATGATTGAAAGCGCTAAAGATTATTTTGCTTTAAAAGCTTCAAGAATTTCATTCCTTTCGGTAGGAGTATGGTGGTTTCTTTTTGCTCAATATACTTTTTTTCATCTGCCATCATTAACGGTAAAGAAAGAAACTACAGGCAACTGGATATTTAATGGATTTAAAGAATTAGGAAAAGTAATTTCAGATCTTTCATGGCAAAGATACCTCAAGACATTCCTGTTTGCCTTTTTCTTTTATAATATGGGAGTGCAGACTGTAATGTATATGGCTACCTTATTTGGCAAGGCAGAGCTTCAGCTGAAAACCGATCAGTTGATTATGGTGATCCTTATTATTCAATTAATTGCCATACCAGGCGCAAGTATTTTTGCATGGATCTCAGGAAAGAAAGGAAATGTGTTCAGTCTGACAATTATCTTATTGATCTGGGTGGGAGTTTGCATTGCAGCATATTTTGTGAGAGAAGGAACAGAATTTTATTCGCTCGCAATTGTAGTGGGTTTTGTAATGGGAGGAGTGCAGTCTATGTCACGTTCTACATATTCTAAATTAATTCCGCAGGATAGTATTGATCACGCTTCTTATTTCAGCTTTTATGATATTATGGATAAAGTAGGTACTGCAATTGGCACAAGTTTGTTCGGTATCATTACGGGTTGGTTTGGCGGAATGCGCAATACCACTTTTGTGCTTGCGGTGTTTTTTGTGATCGGCTTCATTATTCTTATGGGAATACCTTCTCTGAAAATTTATTCTATTAAAAAACCTGAATGAAAACTACCTGTTTCTTATTTTTGTATATAAAATTAGTTAATATAAAAAAAATATTTTTATGCTCTTTCTTCCTCTTTTTAATTGTGTTCGGATGTAAAAAAGACAGAGAGCCCTATTCAAAATTTGATTTGGAGAATCCTACTACTAATTATGAGTGTTTTAACTGTTATGATGTAGCCAGCAATGGAAGCATTCTCAAATTCAGTACAGTGAAAATTTCTTTTGATGTGAAAGGGAAAGACAAGCATCTCTCTAAAATATCAAGTGATGCTTATATAAAAATTTCATGGAATTTTCCAGGAGCTAACTCCGGGGATTATATTATTGACCGTAATGACTTCACGTTTGATAACAACAGAATATCTTTTAATACTTATTGGTATTTTTCTTATTCTGAAAGCGTAAATTTAAGTGTTATCTTATATACAGGGCGCGGAATGAAGAGCGATCCCTTAAATTTGACAATTACAAAAGTGCCCGGAGCAAATTAATGGTGATGGGGTTAATAAAAAAGGGAGTGAATTTTTGCTCCCTTTTTTATCTTAATTGTCCTTCTTCAGAGTAAACGTTGCTGTTAATGCAAACTGATTAAACCCGCTGCCTACTTCCTGATCTGTTTCTGTGCCTTCAATTACAATCACTTCGCCTTTGTCTGTTTCAGTACCTATATAATTTACAGCTTTCTGATAAACAGTGCCTGACAAGAAATCAATAGTTTGTCCGACTTTGATAATTTCCAATTTCTGACTGTTCACATCCCAGGTAAATTTGCCGGTCCTTTGTAGTGTGTCTATAGAATAGGAATATGTCCCCTCGCCATTTTTTTCAAAAGTAAATGATCCGGTCGCAGTTGTTCCGGTGCGTACAAACTGACCGCTCATGTTCTGGTAGACAATTGTCCAGTTTGCACTTTCTATTTTCCATTCACCTTCTTTCTTACGAATTCTTTTTTCAAGCATTTTATCTTTTGAACAGCCTGTAAAAAGGATTGTCATGAAGCAAAAGACAAGGGTAAAATAAGTGATTGGTTTCATATGATAAAGTAAAAAATTTATAAAAATGACAGTAAAATATTGCTGAGTGTATTTATACGTTTTTTTTATTTTTAAGTTATGATGTTTTATAGACAATTGCTTTTAGAGAAACGATTCCTGATTGGTTGATGTTAATTTATTGTAGAAATTTGTGTGGGGTATGATAAATAATGATTCAGGAAAAACTATTTCTTTTTGGATGGACACAGCTAATATTCCTTCCCCTGGTCCGCTTACTAAAAATATTCAGGTCGATGTATGTGTTATTGGAGCCGGTATGGCAGGCTTAAGCACTGCCTATATGCTTTTAAAAGAAGGAAAAACGGTGGCTGTTATTGAAGATGGTCCCCTCGCAGGCGGGGAGAGTGCAAGAACTACTGCACATTTAACCAATTGCTTTGATGACCGGTATTTTAAAATGGAAGAGTATCATGGTGAAGCAGGTATGAAAACCATTGCAGAGAGTCATACTACCGCCATATCCAAAGTTGAATCAATTGTAAAAGAAGAGAATATAGACTGCGACTTTATCCGGTTGGATGGATATTTGTTTCTTCCCAATGGAGAATCACTGGAAATTCTGGAAAAGGAATTACAGGCAACTAAAAAAGCCGGACTCGACTATGTGCAATGGGTTATAAATTCTCCTTATGAAAATTTATTTAACGGTCCTTCCCTGAAATTTTCTAACCAGGCGCAGTTTCACCCAATGAAATATTATAGAGGGCTGGTGGATGCAATTACAAGAATGGGCGGATTGATTTATACCAATACAAAAGCTACAAAAATAGAAGGTGATAAGGTGGCAATAGTTAAGACAAACAGAAACGCTTCTGTTTCCGCTTCCTATGTAGTAGTCGCAACCAATACTCCTTTTAACAACAGAGTGGTAATGCATACCAAGCAGGCGGCCTACAGGTCTTATGTTGTGGGTGCGAAAATTCCTAAGGGTTCGGTTCCTGCTGCTTTATATTGGGATACTGCCGACCCATATCATTATATCCGTATTCAGTCAATGGATGATACACATGATTGCCTGATTGTAGGGGGAGAAGATCATAAAACCGGGCAGGAAAAAAATCCTGCTGAACGGTTCAGATATCTGGAAGCCTGGACGAAAAGTAAATTTCCAGTAGTAACAGAGTTTATTTATAAATGGTCCGGACAGGTTATGGAGCCGGTGGACGGTGTGGGATTTATCGGGAAAAATCCACAGGATAAGGACAACATATTTATTATAACAGGTGATTCCGGTAACGGAATGACGCATGGCACCATTGGAGGCATGCTTGTAACGGACTTGATTATGGGAAGAAGCAATCCCTGGGCATCATTATATGATCCTGCAAGAATTACCTTAAAATCCTCTACAGAATTTGTGAAGGAAAATATTAATGTGGCTGGACAGTATGGAAACTGGCTCAAGCCCTCAGAGGCCGACTCAATCGGAGAAATTCCCAGGGGCAGCGGAATGGTTCTCTTGGAGGAAGGGCATAAACTGGCTATTTATAAAGATGAGAATGGGGGAGTGCATCAATGCAGCGCAGTTTGCAACCATTTGGGCTGTGTAGTGAACTGGAATGATACGGAAAAGTCCTGGGATTGCCCATGCCATGGATCTAGGTTTGATGCCTATGGTAAGGTAATAAATGCCCCTGCGGTGAATGACCTTGAAAAAATTGATGAACGTAAAGCAGTTAAAAGAGACAGTCTCTGGAGAAAATTATTTAAGAAGAAAAAAGTTGGAAAATGATTTTTCCCGGGACATTCAACAGTATTTACTGTAATTATTTGAAATTCAATCTATTGAATTTCTATATACTATTTGAACGTACTCAAAGGAGATATTTCTAAGCCACTTATCCACATTTTAGTGGCTGTTATATCCATTATTAGTTCTGGTCAGGCCCTAAATTAGCTTCATTTCATATTTTTTTCTCTATTGGTATTATCACGACATCCATTTACAAAAATATACGTAAAACACATAAATATTGACATTTTGATAGGTATTAAGAAGGGATTTTGTGTGCCGGTATAAACCCCTTTGTGTCCCCCAAAATAGAATTTATTAAAGAAATTTTTGTCACACTTTAAAACCGAATCGTAAATTCCTTTCAGTGATCAGGAATAAAGCAAATTACAATGATTGCGCCCAATTCCTGAGATATTAATAAAGTGGGACCTAATACTATAATATAATACCATGAAAACCAGAAACACCCTAAAACCACTACCTAAAACAATCCTAGTATTATCATTGATACTGGCATTTGTGCTGCCCGGACTTGCACAAACACAAAAAGAGATCATTGGCTATTACCCATCATGGCAATGGTATAAAAGATCACAACTCATGAGTCCGGAGAAACTTGATTACTCCAAATACACTATTCTTAATTACTCTTTTTTCGCTCCGGATGCCGAAGGAAATTTATTCGGTACCGATGCGTGGGCAGATTCAGTATTATTAAGAGGTAAAATAGATTGGGCAAAAGCGCAGCCGGCTTATTTCCCTAACACAGGCCTTGTGGATATTGCACATGCCTGGGGAGTAAAAGTAATGGTTTCTATCGGAGGCTGGACTCTATCGGAGAATTTTCCATCTATCGCAGCAGACCCGGTAAAACGTGCGCATTTTGCAAGTCAGTGTGTGCACTTGCTAAGATCTTACAAATTTGATGGCATAGACATAGACTGGGAGTATCCTGGTTATGCAGAGCACAAAGGAGGTACTGCTGATAAAGCAAACTTCACCTTATTAATGCAGGCTATCCGAGACTCTATTGACAACTACGGACAAAAAATCAATTACAAATTTTTATTGACAGGAGCTTTCGGCGCCAACATTCCCAATATGGAAAATATTGAGTGGGAAAAGATCAAGGTGATCATGGACTATATTAACCTGATGACCTATGATTTTAACGGACCCTGGAGCGAAGAAACCAATCATAACTCGCCATTATATTCTCCTGCAAAAGGTGGGGTAGGCAGCTATGACTATGCATTTAAATTGCTCACAGAAAAATATGGAGTGCCGTCTGCTAAAATCAATATGGGAGTTGCTTTCTACGGAAGAACCTTTGTGGACTGTGCCGGAGGTAAAGCAGATGTATATGCTAAACACTCCGGGCAGGTAGATGCGAAGACTTTTGCTGTGGATGAAGGAATGCCGCAGTATTTTAATATAGTATACCAGATGGATAAGTTTACCAAAGGCTGGGATTCAACAGCTCAGGTTCCATACCTGGTAGGAAAAGACATTAATACATTCGTGACCTATGATGATGAACAATCTATAAGACTGAAAGCAGAATATGTAGTGCAGAAAAATGCTGCGGGAGTAATTATATGGGATGTGACCGGAGATTATATGGAAAAATCTCCTGGTTCCGGAAGTCTTAAAGGAACACCTTTGGCAAACGTACTTAACGAGGTGTTTAAAAATGGCCCTAAGAAGGCAATTAAAAAAAGGTGGAAATAATATTTGTATAATACATTTTAAAAACTCTAATGGGAAATTTTTTTGAATTAAAAACCAAAGCCTGTAGAATTTTCAGAAGCACTTTTGCTTTCGGAACAATTGCTATTCTGTGCTCTGTACCTCTGCACGCGGAGGATGGGAACGAAATAGCGGTTTCCGGAAAATCTGCATTAGTAGGATTGAAAAAAACTTCAATCGGTCCGGTACCCACCGGAACCAACATGTATATTCCCGATACAACACTTCGCGGAGTATTTAAAAGCCAGTTGATCGTTTCAGGTACCGTTCGTTTTCTTACTATCTATCGTAACATGCAGAAATCTTACGATGATATGCTGACAAGCGATCGTAACATCTCGTTCCTGGATTATCCTTTAACAAACGTTGGTACCAGCAGCACCGGGGGATTTCCGGTTCTTGAATTGAACCTGACTTCGAAGCTGCCGGGCAATTTCAACTTCAACGTAGGATATTCTTTTGCTCACGGCTTTACCGGAATTACCGATAATTCCAATGCAAGAAATATCAGCTCACGTCAGAACCTGTACTTTACCGGAAAATTAAACAGTGATATTGCTAACTTAAATTTAAGTGCCGGTAGTATTCTCTGGACTTCCATCAGCCGTTTTACGATGGGACAATATCAGTACAGGGATAATTATTTTGAAAGATTGCCATGGGACTGGTACAGAAATTCTTTCCAGAGATTTGATGAGTATTATTCACTTAACACAAACCTTGGCGGCGAAGCATCAGGAAGATCTCCTGTACAAGGCTTTGTAGGTACAGTAGATTTCTACCGTGCAGGAATATCGCTCACCTCAGTATTCGGAAGAACAAACAGAAGCGTGGCTATTGCTAATGCAAGCAATCACTTCCCTTCCTATACTTATGCGGGCCGTCTGGATAAAAGCTTTTTCTCCAGATACATTGAAGGTAGAGTAGGGGTTAATTATTACAGAAGATCTGCTGAGACCGATAAGACAAAGAGAATTACCGATCAGAATGAGATCATCTCATTGGACGGAAAAGTTAAATGGAAAAAAGTTGTTTTCGGAACAGAAGTAGGAATGGGGAGAATTCAAAATCCTGCCAATGACAATTCTACCGGCATGGCATTTACTTTCAGAACAGAATGGGATCAGGCGGTTTCTCCTATTCCTTTTGCACTCGAAGTTTATCAGATCAGTAAAAATGTGGTAAGTATTGACGGTGGAATTATCAACTCCAACAGAACTGTAAGAGATGGTGGCTTTGCTACTGAGTTCATCTACGATAACATGTTAATGATTAACGTGGCGCAGGAGGTAGGACAGATTTCCAACAACAGAAGAGGACTTAGTCTTAACGGCGACGCAAAAATCGGAAAATTAAAAATCCAGTTTGGAATGGCGATGAGCCAGGAGATTGAAAATCTTTATGATACTATTACTATTCAGCACAGAGTAAACGCCTTCTCCAGATCCAGGTTCAGACCATGGTTCCAGGCAGGAGGAAATTATGGAAGGATCAAAAGCGGATGGAGAAGAACATTTGAAACACTTACCATCACAGATCCGGCAAATGCACAGGATTATAAAAAAGGATTCAACACACTTGAGCTTCTTTTGAAATACAAATTGCAGTTTTTAGGCAAAGATGTAGTGATTATGAATATGAATGCATTCAGCTCTATTCAGGATAAGTTTATGCCAATTCCTCAATTCTCTACCGATGCATTTGTGAGGACACTATTTTCAGATATCACGGTTGCCTACAGATTAGGAAAGAAATATGCATTGTCGGGATACGCAGGTTATGAAAAAGTAATGGGTGGGCAGAGAATTGACCTGGCAGATGCCAACGGGCAAAGAATTGATAATGCGGCCGGCAAGCCAACATTTGATCCGAATGGAAAAACAATTGACCAGACCGGTTTAGGATTCGGTGTGGGTATTGACTACGATTTCTCCAGCACTGCTGGCTTACACTTAAGACATACCTGGATGTCGAACAAAGACAAAAACTTTGTGCTTGATGAATTCAAGGGACAGGAAACTACATTTGAACTAAAACTATTCTTTTAATCTATAAGACAATGAACAAAGCTTGTATTTTTATCTCTGCAATTTTTTTAACGATAGGCTCATCGCTTAAAGCGCAGACCGATTTTTCTCTGAGAGGATTGGGAAGGGTAATTGTTTCCCATGATAAACTTGGGGGTAATCTTGTGAAAGGGGATTCTGCCACACCTATTAAAGGAATGGGCGGTTATATTCTTTTTGACCTTCAGCCCACACTTAAGGTAAACGATAACATTCGTGCCAACGCAATTTTAAGGGTGAAACAACAGTTTGGTTCCTTCTTCGGGGACGGAACAGCCTTTGAATTCCGTCAGTTCCAGGTGATGGGAAAAATAGGAAAGTATGTTGATTACCATATTGGTGATATCAACGTAGAGATGACGCCGTATACGGTGTTTGCTTTTCCTGAAATGTATCACCAGTTTGAATCTGAAATTTTTCAGATAAGAAGAAGCGTGGTGAACTATGAAAACTTTGTAATAGGAAATGCATGGAGATTGCAGGGGGTGCAGGGTTTTGCTAAACTACCGGTGCTTAAAGGAATAGATGTAAATGCTTTTGGAGTAAGAACCAACCCAACCAACGATGTATTGACTCCCGACAGAATACTGGCAGGAACAAGAGCTGTACTGAAAGCAACAGACATGATACATGTGGGAGCCAATTATGTGGGGATGCTTGACATTCCTATCGAAAGCGCCAACGTTAATTATACCAATCACGTAATCACAGGCGAGGCAAAGTTCCTGTTGGATCTTGATGCTGTTAATCTTACCGTAAAAGGTGAAACAGGTATGTCTGATTATGAATTTGTGAAGGTAGCCGACAATCAGACAGTAGGATATAACGATTTCTTTTATGATGTAAATGCCGGTGCGGTATTAAAACCTGTTAAATTGAAATTATTTGCTGGTTACAGGGATGTAGGACCTCAGTTTTCTTCTCCTTCTGCACAGACCAGGAGAATAAATATCGGTATGAATCCGTTATTATTTCCCCAGGTGATGGCTAACTCGGTAGACAGAGGCCAGGTTTTGTTTGACAGATTTACTCAGGAAGGAATTTACAACAGAGGTGTTAACCCTGTATTGTTCCCATTTAATCCTGCATACAACAATATCTTCCCATACGGAGATGCTACTCCAAACAGAAAAGGGATTACAACAGGAATTGCTTCAGATACTTCCCTGAAAGTTATCTCTGCAGAATTAAGAGCTGATCTATTCAGTGAAATAATAGGAGAAGGTATTAAGGATCTTAGAAAATTCTTAGGAGTAAGAGGAGGTTTTGTACTGGATATTTCCAAACTGGCTGGTATCAGCAGCAGATCAATCTCTTTGAACGCTGGATTAAGATATGAGAAAACAACCAGAGATGGATTTGCTCCGATAGATTTCACAAGTACTTTAATTGACGGCGGTCTTGTAGTAGAAGTATTCAAGAGATTCGATATACTGGGAGGCGTGAAAATGCTGAATGCAAAAGGAAACGAATACCTTGCAGTGAGAGACGAATTTAATTTGCTTTCAAGTTTCCCTCCTGTAACAATAGATCTGACACAGGTGGTATTTTCCGGCGGAGCAAGAATAAGATTTGCTAATAACTCATACTTCACTGTGAATTATAATGTGGCTCCGAATAAAACAGCCGCATCACCGTCAACTAACTATGATATCAGGCAATTATTTTTCAATTATACTCTGATAATCCCTTAATGCGTATGATCAAAACAAAAAAATATACATCGGTTTTTGTAATAGGATTGGGCTTGCCCCTTTTTATTGCTGCTTCTCTGTTGCTTTTCTCAGGATGTAAAAGAACATTGAAGGATTCTGAAATTATCGGACCTCAATATAAACCTGCCGAAGCTGGCTTTGCAATTACTGCATACTTATCTGCAAGTACTGCAAGCGCGGATTTCGGAAATTCTTCCATGTATTTTACAGCTGCCTTTAATCAACAGGTGTCATGGACATTGACTATTACGGGTGAAGAGTCCGGCGCTGTAAAAACCATTACAGGCCTATCTTATTCTGTCGATGCTTCCAATAGTACCTGGGACGGGAGTTCGTCCAATGTTTATTTCTTTAAGGCAGGGGAAGATGTAAATGCAGTATTGACAATTTTAGGCTATTCAGGCTCACAGAGTATAGTGGTAAATATTCTTTCAAGAAAAAAATATAATACCACATATAGTAATGGAATTAAATATACAGTGATCGATGATTTTGAAAGACCCGTAGGACTTGCATCTACTTACAGATGGTTAGACGGACCTTTTAAAGACCTCGGTGATGGGGCAGGTACTGTAGCCGGAATTACCACTGCCTATAAAGTGGATGGAAATGCTTCTTACGGATTTTCCGGAACAGATGTAAACTCAAACTCCTGGCTGGCAGGTGTAAACACTGATCCTATCAACAGCATGACCCTTGGCTTTGCTACTTCTGATCCGGCAAAATATTACGTAAATCTTTTTGTATATGGCAGCGGAAAAGCAAACTCTTCTATTCAGGTAAAAGCTTATGAAGTGGATGACTGGAGCCAGGTTGCCGCTACTTATGATCAGACGCAGAATGATGGTTATGTACATGATATTATTATTGACTGGACAGGCTGGAAACTGGTAAGCGTAAGATATGCCGATTTTAAAAGATCAAGCGATCCTGTAGCGGGAGGAAATGGTAATGGAATTAAAGAACCACATCAGGTTGTTGGTTTTGCATTGGGCTTAAACTCTCTTCCTACATTCGGAAAAGAAGTGGAAGCATATGTAGACTTTCTGGTAGTAACTGAAGGTGGCCCATTCAAGCCTTAATTAAAATATTAAACAAAAATATAAAAGCATGAAAACAGCAAATTCTAAAAAGGTAATAAGAATAGTTAAAGGAGTTTCCTTTAATGTTATTCTTCTGGCTGTAATGTTTGTAGTAAATTCCTGCAAACATGATAACTTCGAAGGCTTTGTGGGACCCTCTCATTGTGTTTCTGATAATTTTGCCTATACCTCAAATTTTGCAGTAAGCACTAATAGTATTGATCTTAATATGACAACGCTTTCCATGACTGCAAGCTTCAACGAGGTTGCTTCATGGACAATAACTATCTCAGGTCAGACTTCCGGTGCTGTGAAAGTTTTTACGGGTAAGTCTAATACCGTAAATGCAATTTGGAGAGGTGAAGCGGCGGGAACCAAATTCTTTCAGGCGGAGCCGGTGACTGTTGAATTTAAAGTGCCGTGTAAAGATGCCATAGTGCAGAGTGTTACTGTTACTAATGCCAATACATTTACTACGTTCGGAGCTCTGATATCAGATTTTGAAGGTAATGGAATGGTGAGCAATGTCACTACACTGGATACTTACAATGCGACAGGATGGAGTGAATATACCGCTACCCCTAATACAATTACACAGTTCCAGGTAAATACAGATCCTGGCGCTGTACAGGGATTAAAGTATTTAACTTACAAAGGGCTTACTGATGCGGCTGCCTGGTTTCAGGGAGGTTTTTATGCAACCATATCACTTTCTTCACTGCCCACCAATAATAAGGACAGCATTTATTTCAATGCGCTTATTAAAGGAAATGGAAACGGTACAACGCTATTAGGGATAACTGTAGTAGCTCCTGGTCCTCAGAAGATGGGAAAAAATATCAAGATTGATTGGCAGGGTTGGAAATGGGTAAGCTTTAAAATGTCGGAAGCTACAGATCTTTCGGCAACACCAATCTCAGATATGTATAATGCCAACGCGATTGATTTTGGATTTAACTCAATACCGACTCAGGGCCAGCCGCAGGAAGCAAATATCGACTTTATAATATTTACAGTAGGTAAACCATTTTACGAATAAACTCAGATAATATGAAAAAAAATGGATTCAAAGTCTTCATACTGGAAGACGATAAAGCAATGCAAAAGCAGATAGCTGAAGAGTTGAAAGAACGCAACTACAGAATCCATTTTTTTTCTAAACGGGATTCTATTTTTGATCTGATGAAATTCAGTCCGGATATTTTAATCCAGGATTATAAAAACAATAAAGTGATTAATTGTTACGAGTGTCAATATATGTATTTGTAAGGTTAGCTATTTGTCATTCAGTAGGAAACTTGTTAATTAATTTACTTTGCCACCAATTATCTTTTCTACTGTCATGTAAGTGGCAGGAACTTTAATTAACAAGATCCCTGCTGGATGACAATAAGCAAAGACAGAAATCAATAATAAAACTTAACAACTACCAAACCAACCAACATGATGCGCAGGATTATTTTCTTGCTATTTACCCTCATAACGCTTCATGTACAGGCACAAAAAACAATTGTCCTCACAGATTCTCTGAAAGAATTTATTTTCGAGGGAGAATCTTATATGATTCTCGAAGACAAAGAACATAAGCTAAGTATTGAGGATATGCAAAAACCTGAAATACAGCAAAGGTTTGTTCTCAATAAAAAAGCTTATTCCTATAATGAAAATATCACGTCAACTTATTGGATAAAATTCAAAGCGGTAAAAAAAGCACGCTTCGACAGGAACTTTGTATTTGAATCTTATTCTCCTCATTCAGATGACCTGCGTTTATATATTCCCTATGGGGATAACAAGTGGCTGGAAAAAAGAGGAGGGAAGTCACTTTTCTTTTATGACAGGGAATATGTAAATAAAAATCTTGTCTTTGGTCTTGCGTTGGATACAGGGCGCATCCAGACATTTTATGTAAAAGTTTATTCTGAAAATCACAGCAGCTTTGATTACAGGATTAAGCCGATCAATTATTTTACATTTTATAATACCAGCGAATATTTTTTCCTGGGGATTTATTATGGTATTCTCGCCATTATGGGTTTGTATAACCTTTTGCTCTTCTTTTCTATAAGAGAGAAAGTGTATGTTTATTATGTACTGTATGTAGTAGCGGGAATGTTAAGTACCTTAACAGATGATAGTCTCGGTTATCAGTATGTTTGGTTTAATTTCCCCGAGCTGAATACTATTATCGGGCACCACATTGCTCCATTATTGCTGCTGAGTACATTTGTTTTATACTCCCGGGAATTCCTTCACCTCAAAGATTCGTTTCCAAAGTTTGACAGGATAGTAGTGATCTGCACAGTGGTTTACTTTGTGTATTATATTATTCAGTGGACTATACTTCCTAAATACCTTCATTTCCGCGGTATGTACCTGCTTCCTTTTATTGCTGTTTACATTGTCGGAATACGCTGCTTTATGGAAGGCTATAAGCCCGCCAGATTTTTCATCATTGGTTACACTATTATTTTCTTCAGCATCATCATCACTATCCTGCTAATTCCACAACGTAAAACATTTTTTTCGATAAAAACTTATCGCCTCGAAACCTTCAAAGTTTTTGTAATATGAAAATTGTTGTTGAAGAAATAAAAAAAAAGAATTT
>JAIERY010000244.1 GCA_019746425.1 Cytophagaceae bacterium | reverse complement strand
TATTATACCCTGAATCAAATTTAATGTTTTTTTAACTGGTTTTTACCTATTTTGCTTAAGTAAACGACATTGATTCACCATTCATAATTCTATATCTACGCCTTATAAAACTCCAGATTCTCCTTGGTGATAAGCGTGATAGGCATGAGTTTTTGCTGCTCTACTTCCTGGTTTAAGATGAGGTGATTGTACAGGCTCATGATTCCCATGTATCCCTGGTTGAATGGTTCCTGGCTGATGAGAAAATCTATGAATCCTTTTTTGAGGTATTGTATGTTGGGGTCGATCAGGTCGTAGCCGAGGATCTTAATATCTTTGATTTTATTTTTTTCTAAGATGCTTGCTACTTTGTAAGCCCTGGAGTTGGTGACAAAAATTGCTTTGATGGTTTCATTACCTTTGATCTGCTCCAGTAATTTTTTCTCGAGCAAAGCGTCGTCCTTACCCGGATTGTTATAGTGAAATGTTTCCAGCTTAATTCTTTTGTCCTGCTGAAAATATTTTTTAAAGCCTTCTTCTCTCTGTAAATAGTTGACGTGGTTGTCTGCTTTTTTCACCGCATTGATACTTACCGCAAGCGCTGTATCATCTTTGCTTAGCAGATAACTGGTGAGGTTCCCTGCAAAATATCCGCTGCGGAAAGCATCCTGTCCGATATAGGTAAGTACATCTTTTTCTCTTTCGATGAAATTGGTATCAAAAAATACACAGGGAATATTCTGCGCTTTACAGTGATCGATCAGGTCTTCTGTTTTCTCCTGGAAAAAAGGAACCAGCAATACACCATCGTAATTTCCGGCAATTACTTTTTTGGTTTGCGCGAAATAAGATTTCGGATCACTCTGGTTGAAGGGAAGTCTTTCAATAAAAATTCCAAGCTGCAATATTTCTGCTTCTGCTTTTTTGATGCCTGCTTCATGCAGATTCCAGTAAGGGTTGTCCTCGGTAGGAGTAGGAATTAAAACAGCGAATACATATTTCTTTTTGGAGACAAGTCTTCTTGCAATGATATTCGGCTGGTAATTTAATTCTTCAATCACCTTCAGCACCTTTTCTTTGGTGGCCTGTGCTACACCCGAACGGTTATGCAAAACCCTGTCTACTGTGCCGATTGACACGTTCGCCAGCTTGGCTATAAGCTTAATGCCCGATTGAGGATCTTTCTTTTCGATGGTATTGGATTTTTTTTACAAACATATCTAAAATCTGAAAGATCTTAAAGATCTTAAAGATTTTATATAAATCTTAAATTTTTTCTTGCTTTCCGGAATTCTTTTTATTTACTTTGTGTACGTACACGAAAGGAAATTAACGAATATTTGACAGGAATGAATAAAACTTAAAATGATGCCATGAAATAAAAAATCTGAGAATTATGAAATTACTTTACCCTGCTCGTCCCTTACTTTTTTCCGCCCTGTTATTCATGCTGCACACTACTTTGTCAGCACAGATATTTACCGTTACCTCTACAGGTGATGCCGGCGCGGGAACACTGCGACAGGCAATTCTCAATTTAAACGCCTTTGCCGGGGCCGGTCCTTATGAAATTAGATTTGCCATCGGAGCTGCCGGTTCTGCTCAAACCATCACTGTTACAGGAACCGCATTCGCAGACATCAATAAAAGCAATGTATTAATCGACGGCAGGTCTCAGGGCACTGCGGTTTGCAATCCATTAATTACTATAAATTTCGGCGGAACATTCAGAGGCTTTCGTACCATCGCAGGTATGAATAATATTTCTTTTGTGGGTTTGGTGATGCAGAATGTAGACAGAGCGATTACTTTTCAGGGCGGTACAGGACATTCGGTAAAAGGTTGTTATTTCGGATTAACCAGCAATGGCAGCGCTGCAGCTACTGTTACGGCAGGAGTGCTGGATGCCATTACGTTCGATGGATCAAGCAACTGTGTGATCGGCGGTACAAACATTTGCGATAGAAATCTTATCTGCGGATGGAGACATGGCATTTACATGATCAACACCGGAAGCAATTACGCTATATATAATAACTTCATCGGTCTTGCCAAAGACGGTTCGACCATAGTGGCCAATCAGCAGGACGGTATCAGGGCAGACAATAATATTACCAATATTACCATCGGTGGTAATGGAAGTTTTGAAAGAAATATAATTTCCGGTAATGGTTTTAATGGAATTAATATGAATGCAACCGGTAATACCGGATGTATTATCACCAATAATTATATAGGTCTTGATTCAACCGGGATGATTGCAAAGTCAAACGGTTCTTCTGCAACATCAGGTACCTATGCAGGTATTGTAGTAAATGGAACAGGCACCATTGTGCAGAACAATGTAGTGGCAGGCGATGGATTTACTTTTAATAATTATGTATACGCCATTCACTTTGCAGCTGGAAACAACCATCAGCTGTTGAATGATATTGTCGGGCTGAACAGAACGGGGATTGCGAATGCTACCAACTTCGGAAGCTTCGACGACGGAGTTCGTTTCACAGGAGTTTCTTCAGGACATACGGTAACCGGAAATATAGTTTGCAATTCCGGGAACGGCCAGGCAAACACAGGCGCAGGCGCGGCTCCCAATGCAGGAAGAGGAATTGTATTCATGGGGAATATTACTTCTGTGACCATCACTGCCAATAAACTTGGTGTGGATATTACAGGAAATACTGCTAAAGGAAATTATGAACATGGACTTTTCTTCAACAGCAATGCAACCAACGTGACAGTAGGTGGAGCTACTATTGCTGAAAGAAACTACATAGGAGGCAACGGCTACAGGAATGGCTCTACTGCCAATTTAAGACATGGTATTGGTGCAGTAGCCGCTGGTGTACTTACCAATGTAACCATTACCAATAATTTTATCGGGCTTGGTGCTGATGGCGTCACTGATGTTGGGAATTCAAATTTTGGTATGGGCTTGCAGGGAATGGTTTCCTGCACTATCTCCAATAATTATTCATGCTATAACAGAGTTGGTTTGTTTATGGCAGGCTGTGGAAGTACTCTTGCAAATGGAAATACTATTATCAATAATACTTTCAGCTACAATAACGATCCAACTGCAAACTGCGCAGGGATTGTGCTTCAGCAGAATTCAGACTTTAATAAAATATTAAATAACGTTATCACTTATAATAAGCAGGGAATATGGCTGCGTGCGCAAACTCCTCCTACTACTCAGGGAGATAATGATAACAATACCATTCGGGGAAATACTATTGCCTATAATACCGGCACAGGCGGAGCTCCTTATACAGCACAGGAGGCAAGCGGTAATGGAATTGTTATCTCAGGTTTGTGTAACAGAAATTATATCGGCGGTCCGTTTGCTGCCGATGACAACATCATTCACAGCAATGGTGGCGCAGGTATTTACATCGTCGATGTAGGTTCCACAGAAAATAAAATCAGACGTAACAGCATTTACTGCAATGGCGGCAAAGGCATAGACCTCAATGCTACTGCCAACGGAAATAAAATGGATCCAGGTCCATATATCGATCCTACTCTCACTCCTCCAAATCTTATTGCTACCACAGGAGGAAACACCGCTACCGATACAGTAGAAGTATTCTGGGATAATGCCTGCGGAGATTGTGAAGGTAAAACTTACCTTGGTCTGGCAGTGGTGACCGGTGCAGGACAGTGGAATTACTCCGTACCTCCCAATGCTCCTTTACCTGCTACTACCAATCTTACGGTAAGAGGTACTGCCAACACCAATTCACTCTATGCAAATACTTCTGAGTTTTCATCCTGTACAGGATTGTTTTCACCGGTAAACCTTTCTTTTTTTAAAGCGTATGAGGTAGGAGCGGATGTAAAACTTGTCTGGGTTACGCAATCCGAAGAAAATAATTCCCATTTTATTATTCAGAGAAGCAAAGACAAAGAGCAATGGGAAGAGATCGCTACCGTTCAGGGTGCGGGTACCACTACAGAAAAAACAGACTATATTTATGTAGATCATAATCCGGGAGCTGGTATTTTTTACTACAGACTGGTGCAGGTGGATTTTGATGGTACAAAGTCAAACAGTCAGATTGAATCGGTAAGTTTTTCAGAGACACTTAAATTTCTTATTTATCCCAATCCATTTTCAGAAAATGTGAAAATCGTTCCTGCCGGAATGATTGAGGGAGAAATTCAGGCAGAAATTTTTGATGTGACAGGTAAGTTAATTTTCAGTAATTCATACGCCGGAAACTCTGAAGAAATTGTGTTAGGCAATGACCTGTCTGAAGGAATGTACCTGCTGAAAATAAAATTTGAAAACCAGGTGCAGGTAGTGAAGCTGATTAAAGAGAATAAATAATTCTTTATTTTTTATACTTAGTAAGTCCCTGATAAGTTGAGAGTCATTTTTAAAATATCACTGTTTATTTTACTATCTTTCTTTGCCTTTTCTCTGAAGGCACAGCAGGCAGATACTACTGCAGCAGACAGTACGCAGAACGATTCATTTTTTCCTGCAGACGGACTTAAAAAAATCAATAAGCAGGCATGGGAAGATCTTAAAAAAGAATGGCTGCCCCAGGATGTGCTGGAAAAAATAAAAGTAAGCGGCACCGTGCAGTTCATGGCATTCTACAGAAGCATGAATCAATACTATCCTGACCTGGCGACCTCTCCGAGAAATTTATCTTTCATTGCTTATCCTTCAGCCACCTCTACAGGAAACAGTACAGGCCCTCCCTTGATGGAACTGGAAATTGAAGGACGGCCTATGCCTGGCTCCGTATTTAAAGTAGGATATTCCACGAGACAATTTTATACAGGACAGCTGGGGGATACTTCCCGCAATGCATTCATCAGGGAATTGCTCAAGTTTGAAGCAGTGAAATACACAGACTTCGGTACTTTTAAGTTAGTAGCAGGAGGAGGGGCCAACTGGCTGAATATTTCTCCGATGACATTAAGCAATAAAAATTTCCGCGTAGATCCATTTGATAAACTTCCATGGGACTGGTACAACAACTCCAATAAAAAATACCTGAATTATCATAAGAATCCTGGTATAAGAACCGATGAAAGATTTCTCGGCGCCCCGGTGCAGGGATTTTCTCTGGACGGAACAGGTTTGCCCGGAGGATTTGGCTTCCTGGTATTTTATGGAAGATCCAACAGAAGTGTATTGGGAACAGATATCAATCTGAATATTCCTGCCAATCTTTTTGTAACAAGGGTAGATAAGTCAATCCGTCAGCATAAGGTGGGATTGAATTATTACTCTCATTTATCCAATACAGATAATGTGCATGGCCGGGAAGATCGTCGCATGATCGTCAGCACAGACCTGCGCTTGCGCCTGTCGCGTTTCAGAATATTCACAGAGCTGGGAGGAGGAAAAATTATTAACCCTTCCAAAAATTCTTCATGGGATCCGGCGGTAGATTTCAGAATGGAAGTAGATAAAAGTATTACTAAAATTCCGGTATACCTCCAGTATTACCAGATCGGGCTGAATGTAGTGAGCCAGGAAAGTGCCGTGATGCAAAGCAATACCCTAACTCCTTCCGGAGGATATCAGCGAAGCTGGACAACCGACAACAACCTTGACCTGAATGTACTGCAGGAGACAGGAATGCTTGCCAACAACCGCAGAGGAGGGTCTCTGAAGATGGAAGAAAAATTCGGACCTTTTAAAGTGGAGATAGGAACTTCTGCCAGTCAGGAATTGCAAAATGTAAATAATATCATCACTGTTCAGCACAGAGCTTTTTCATTTACACGTTCGCGCTTCAGACCTTTTACCAATAACAGCGGTCCGTATCAAAGAGTAAGCAACAGGAACAGAAGAAGCTATGAAAGAATTGCCGTTACAGATACAGTGGTGAATTATAAAAAAGGATTCAACACATTAGACCTTACTGTAAAATATCTTGTGAAGTTCCTGAATCATGACCTGATATTTGCCAATAATAATTTTTATGGTTCAGTGAGTGACGGGTTTTCTCCCATACCAGGTTTTGATGATAAACCATTTATAAGAACTTTTTACGAAGAATTTTCAATGTTCTACCTTCTTACTAAAAAAGTAGTATTGCTGGGTTCGGTGAGCACCGAAAGAGTAATGGGGAATACCAGAACAGTTTTATCTCCTGAAAATAACAAGCCCATGGATCAGACGTCGATGGGCTATGGAGTAGGAATAGATTATGATTTTGGCGATAGGGCAGGACTGTACATCAGACACAGATGGATAAGGCAAACAGATAAAAATTTTATGTTAGATAAATTCAGAGGACAGGAAACACAAATTGAGTTAAAGGTTTTCTTCTAATGAAAGTTCGTTTTTTACAGTTAATCTGAACGACGATGAGACAAAAAAGAATTTTAATATTTTTAGCGATGTCATGCATGATGCTCTTTGACAGAGCATATGCACAGATATTATTTTTTGACGGGCTGGGAAGAGCCGTGGTCACGAATGATAAACTAAACGGCGAGCTTATCAAAGATGATACTGTCAGCGCCAATAAAACGACGAGCGGTTATACTTTGCTCGACTTTGGTATTAATGTAAAGCCATCAGAAAATTTTAAAGTAAGGGCCGAGTTCAGGGCGAGAAATAATTTCGGACAATTCTTTGGTGCCGGTACTTCTGTAAATATCCGTCAGTTTAAAATTGACGGTTTAATAAAGGATAGAGTATACTATTCACTTGGAGACATTGATGTTGAGATGACGCCTTATACTGTTTTCAATAATGACGAGCTGTACCATAAATTTGAGTCAGAAGTTTTTGCCATCAGGAGAAGAATTGCCGAGTATGAAAATTTCAACAACGGGAATATGTGGAGGCTCCAGGGATTAAAATCTAATACCATCTTGAATATTAATTCTGCATTGAGATTAAATATGCATGGTTTCTTTACAAGAACGAGATTGTCAAATAATGCGGGTATTCCTGATAGATTTTTGACAGGAGGAAGTATTAATTTTGTAAGAGGTGTCAATCCATTTTTTCAGGCAGGAATAAATTATGTTGGTTTTTTTGACAATGCCCCTGCCTCAGACCAGGTACAATATATTAATCATGTGCTGACCGGAAATTACTCTATTGGAATATTCAGGGAAAAGTTCAGCGTTGAACTCAAAGGAGAATCAGGATTTTCTTCCTATGACTATAACAACCGTAAAAAAGATACTGCTGTATCGTATAATGATTATTTTATTGACACCAGGTTGATCGGATCTTTAAAATCCATAGGCTTGAAAATTTCTGCCGGTTATATAAACGTCGGACCGCAGTTCAGTAGTCCGTCTGCGCAAACACAAAGGATTTATCCGTTTACAGCACCGGATGTTTTTCCTCTGGTTATGAATAGCACTGTTACCAGATCACAAACGTTGTTTGACAGGTTTGCCATGGAGAGAATGTACAATCAATCCATTTCGCCGGTGCTTTTCCAGGTATTGCCTCAATACAGCAATGTATTGCCTTATGGGCTCGCAACACCAAACAGAAAAGGTATTACAGCCGGGATTTATCAGGCAGGCAGTAAGAAGGTTTATGAACTGGAAGCAGAAGCGTTCTTCTTAAGTGATATAGTAGGAGAAGGAACTAAACAGTTGAGAAATTATATGCTGATCAGAGGAGGTCTTGCTTTGAATATTCATACACTGGCGAATATTAAAAGAAATATTATTCTGAGTGGTGGCATTAAAAACGAAAACACGAAGCGTGACGGTTTCGCCGATGTGAACTTCAGCAGCATGCTGATCGATGCAGGCCTGAGCATTGAGACGATCAAAGACCTGGACATCCTTGCCGGAATTAAACTCCTCAATGCAAAAGGTAATGAATATGTAATGGTGAGAGATGAATATAATTACGCTGTAAGCTTTATAGATTATAACGCAGATATAAATCAGAAAGTAATATCCGGTGGTTTGCGATACAGATTTACTGAAAAATCTTTTGCTACGGTTAATTACAATAAAGTTTTCATGGATGATAATTTGAGTCCTGGAAATAATTTCGATATGAATCAGTTATTCCTCAATTATACTGTCAGATTCTGATGAAGTATTGTTATTACATATTATCTTTAATGCTGTTGCTTGTTTTTGCAGGATGCAAGCGTACGCTGAAGGATGCAGAATTTTTTGGTCCGGAAGTGATCTCTGCTCCCGACGACTTTGTGGTAACCGGCTTTGCAGCGAATGTGGATTCTATAGATTTTGCAGGAGATACTTTATATTTTACAGCAGCCTTCAATCATTATGTATCATGGACGCTGACATTGACCGGACAGGAATCAGATGCGGAGAAAAAAATACAAGGAGCTTCTCAGCTTCTTGATGCCGCTAATACTTCCTGGAAAGGCGAGTCTGATAATTTATTTATTTTCAAAAAGAATGAAAAGATCATTGCCCGACTTACTTTTTTCGGAACTACTTATAGTGTACCGGATACGATAGTTGTGAAAAAAGAAAAAAATTATCCTGGCATTCTGATTACTGATTTTGAAGGCAATGGCATGGTACCTTCCTGGACTACTTTCTGGACAGCAGGAAAATTAATTTCAAAGGGAGAAGAGAATACGCTTCATCCTCCTCAGGGTAATTTTTATTTCCATATGCGAGGCGATGATTTCAACGGAGGAACAGGAGTAGGAGGAATGAATCATAGTCCGCTCGGAGGAGGCTATGGGTTATCAGGGAGTCCGACACAGATATACCTGAATATGTATCTGTATGGAATACCTAATACCAGAATTGATTTCAGAATATTTGAAAGCGATGGAGATGCTTATACGGCCGAGCAGTTGATCACATGGTCAGGATGGAGGTTAATCAGCATACCTTATTCAGATTTTCAGCTCACTTCTACATCGCAGACAAACGGACAAAACCCTGAGCTGGCAAACGAAATGATGTTTTTATTGAAGTCGTCTCCGGCAGGAAATGTCGTGGAGGCTGATCTGGATTATATCATATTTACGAATACACCTTTTGAACCATAAAGAATGACGATTTACGAGTGACGAATTACGAGTGATGTATTAATATTCGTAAATCGTCGCTCGTAAATCGTCGCTATCAATATTATGAAGCAATGCAAATTTTACATACTACTGATTACAATATCACTGGCAATGTTTTCATGTAAACATGACAATGTTGAAATGATAGGCCCGAATGTCTGTGGTACTTCTGATAATTTTGCTGTTACCACAAACCTTACAGTGGTAAATAATCCTGTATCACTTGCGGCTGGCGGGCAGCAGCAGTTCATGGCGACATTTAATGAGATAGCTACCTGGAAAATAATCATCACCGGTACAATATCCGGTGCGAAGAAAACTTTGTCAGGAAGAGGTAGCGCTATCAATGCTACCTGGGATGGTTCTACGGATAATGTTTTCTTTTTCAGAACAGAGCCCGTCACTACTTCTCTGGAAATTCCATGCAGAGAAAGTATAGCAGGCCCTGGATTCACCATCAGTTCTATGAGAACACAAAGCGGCACGCTTATTACCGATTTTGATGGAGGAGGAATAGGAATGGGATGGGGAACAACACCACTCGACGTTGTGCAGAAGAGTCAGGCGGACAGTGCAATTTTCCCTCCGCAGGGAACCAAGTATTATCACATGAAGGGAACAGATGCAACTAACGACCAGAGTATTGCGATGTATACCAACAGTAACGGACCTGTATTTGGGTTGAATGCTGATCCGGACAGAGTATACTTCAATGTGTTTATTTACGGAACCGGTTTGCCTAATTCCAGAATTGATCTTCGTCTGATGGAAACAGATGGCGATCAGTTCACCTATGCGCAAAACATTACCTGGACAGGATGGAAACTAATAAGTGTGAAGTATGCTGATTTTGAAAATACATTACCCGGCGGGAACGTATTGCCTAATCCTGATCTTTGTAACAGAGTAAGATTTTTTCTTAAATCGGCTTTTAAGGGAGGATCTTCAGAAGCCATTTTTGATTATGCGGTCTTCACGCTCGACACTCCGTTCCAGCCGTAGAAAATTATTAGAGCAATTAAATCACCCCTAACCCCCTAAAGGGGAATTCGTACCTTATCGTTGGTTTTATTGCATTTAGCAGGCTGCTTGCTTTTTGTCATTCAGACGGAACCTCGTTGGACATTGGCAGACAATTGATTTTATAAACTTACCTCAATTAAACATCAATAAAATTACTAAGGAAGTCAGGGATGCAATTACTCCTGCTATCAGCACCATCAGCGCTGCTTTATTTAATTTGCTTTGCGGGGCCAGTTTTTTTCCTTTTTTCCAAAGAAAGAAAGCTAGTATTCCAATGGGGAAGGAAAGAAGCAAGTTTATAAAGTAAACCCACATCCATCCTGTAAGCAGGAACCATATTCCAAATAACAGCGCAGTGAGGTTGAAGCGGAAAGCGTTTTTATCGGGTATCATTTTAATTATTTTTTATCGTTGTTATTTTTTGTTCTAACATGGGTGTCCTCACCATTTCATATTTTGGCGGGTGTGGATACCCGCTTGGGAACGACATTATATTCAGGTTCGAAATTTTCTTTTTTTAATAAATCAATAAATTTTTCTAAATCTGCCTTCAAGTGACTGTCCGTTGCAATTTTTAAGTTTTTCAAATTATATCTTTTAGTTATATATTCATCATCAAAGTCTATATCATATAAATTTAATGTTGATTTAATGTGGTGAAAATTATCTCCCATAGCTCTAAATTTTACAAGGGCTTTGAATTCCATTATTTTGGGATCTTGCAAATCAATATCACAAATGAGGTGAAAATCATTTATTGTTCCTTGCTTTATTTCTTCTGTGAAATACCATTTTGTCTTTTGGTTTTTTAATGATTTAGAAAAGCCTAGTCTTTCAAGTTTATCAAAAGGAACGGTGTTGTATGCCTTTTTTCTCTTTCTGGTATTACGCAACCACTCCCAATAGGCTGTTATGATTATAAGAGAGGGAAATAATAGAGCAGCCAAAGATATCATAATTACAGTAGTGATGATATTAAGTGATTCTTGATTAGAGTTGGAAAAAATTCCGATTATAGCAATAAATATCAAAACTATTAATAAGCAAATAAAGAAGGCAAAACCTATTTTATGTCGGTTTAAATTCAGAAAACTATTCACTTTGTAAATATGATTTTAACTTCCAATCTTACCATATCTCTGGTAATCGGAAAAATATAAAACTATTCTTTTGTTATTTTTAATGTAAGGATAATAGAGTTCGTAGTTTCCGTCATGAGCGCGGAAAAAAGTTTCATTGGATTTTTCTTCAAATACTTTTTTTAGATAATCTCTTTCTGCCTTTGTTGTGTCGAAAATAAAATTCTTTTTGGAAGGCTTGATGGTGTCGTTTAATTCTCCATAGTAATTATGGAACTGAAGGAAGACGGTGGAGTTGTCTATATTGTCTTTTACAATTACAGATACGTGTGGAAAATTTTCATCAGTCTTCGATAGTACTTCCAGAATTTCATCCGTTGATAACATCCATAGCTCTGTAAACTGGTAGTTTAATAGTTTATCGGCCTTTAGAGTATTATCAGTAATGATTGATTGAGCAGATTGTATTAATAATTTTTCTTTTTTCTGTGAAGTCAGATAATCTCCGATAAACAATAACCCGAAGATAAGAGGAAAACTCAATCCAAAAAGCAGGCTTAATTTTTTTGAATTGGTTTTTACTTCCATTAACTCATCCTTATTGTGTTTTTCAGCAATGCGGGTTAAATTAAACATGATGTTGATGATTAAAACGCCTGACATGAGTGCGAGGATTCCCAGGATGCTCATAAAAAATGTGTCGGTAATATTTTCACTAAACACTTTCAGTTTGAATACCTGGATGGTGATGAAAATAAATACCCAATAGATCAGAAGCAGTATAGTGATTGCTCCTACGATGTTGCTGAGTTTTACTAATTTTTTAGAATTCATATAGTCACTTTAATAATATACCCAATACATTCACCGCACATGACTCTTTAAATATAAGATATTTCTGCCCCGGCCTTCTTATTTTTTTGGGGTCAAAATCCCTGATTTTTCGCTTTTTCCCGGTTTTTTAACAATTGTGCATAAAATCATTACATTTTTGCTTGCTTCTAAAAAGGCCCTTTATTATCTTTGTTAACGTACACGAAACTATAGAACATATGAAACAGCTTTTACCTATCAGTATTTTTAGTCTCTGGATGACTATTATAAATGTATCCGCCCAGCCGCTTTATACAGAACAGTTTGATCTGTCTGCCACGCCCGTAAATTTTACAGGCACCAATGCAGCAAATATTTCTGCCACAAGAATCGGTTCATACGGAGCCTGCGGAGAAGTGAAAATTGAAAACACTGCGGCATTCTCCAACGGGTTCCAGGCATTCAATTATGACTTTCCTTCCCCGGTAACAATTACCAACGCATCAGATGCTATTATAAAAATAAGATTGAGAACAGCTTCTTCCATACCTTTACGTCTCGCTTTCAGAGGAGACAATGGAACAGGTGTGAAAAACCTTAGTTGCGTGTGGGCAGCTCAACAGAAAACTTTTACCGGCGATATCAATACATATCAGGAACTTACTTTCACATATTCTGCCGCTAACGATTTAAATGTAAGCGGTTGCTCTGGAACGGCTTTGACTTTCCCTGCATCTCTTGCCGGTATTGCCATAAACATAAACTCAGGTTCCACTACTTTTACAAACCCTATATACATAGATTATGTTTCAGTAGGTGCAACATCTCCTTCTTCAGGGAATGCTACCTGTAAAACAGATATTGCAACCGGTACTCCTGCTGATCCGCTTTTTGTACAGCAGTTTGATCCTAATGAATTGAATCAGACTGCTATGACTGGAACGGAAATTACTTCAGGTTCTATTACTACCGCAAGAGCAGTGGCATCAAGCGGAGCAAACTGCGGAGAACTTCATGTACAGAATGCATCAGGAAACCTTACGGTAAATTATTCTACTATTAACTATGATACCATGCTTACCTTACCTGCTAACACAGATGCAGTGATACGTGTAAGAGCAAAAGTAACCAATGGTACATCGGTACCGGTAAGAGCTATATTCAGAGGAAAGGCAGGTGGCGCTTCTACTGTTAACTTAAGCAATGTCTGGTCACGTGAGCAAAAATCTCTGGCAGGAGATGGCCAGTGGCACGAACTGGTATTCTACTATGGCTTCTCAGGAGACTTGAATAGCTCTGGCGCTGCAGGTACTGCACATACTTTCCCTAATGCGAACTTAGATGGAATAGGTATTGCTTTCTACACGGGCGCTACAGCAGTTACTCCGGAAATTGCCATAGACTACATCGCAGTAGGTAATACTCCTACATCCTGCATACTGGCAGCCAATAAAAAATCTGTAATTGCTTCCAGCGTGGAAGTATATCCGGTGCCTGCAGAAAATACACTGCACATCGATACGCATGGAGCTATCAATAAAGCACAGGTAAAATTAATGAACAGTATGGGTGTGCTGATGAAAGAAACGGAAATGACATCGGGAGAAGCAACGATAGATGTTGCTTCACTGGAAAGCGGACTTTATTTCCTTAGCATCTATGATGGAAGTGAAATCATCAAGATAGAAAAAGTGATTATCAAATAATTAAAGTTTACAATTAACGGTTTAGGTAATTGTTATCAGTGGATGATGATGCGCAGGGTGGCGGCCCTGCGCATTAATTTACAAATCTAATTCTTTCCCTTTTACATGTTGTTTAAAACTACCCTGACAGAAAAAGTATGCTCAAAATGAAATGTAAATTAATAAAGATTAAGTATGGTAGATTCTACTTGCTGCTACTGTCTTTATTTTTTTCTGCATTTACATCTTTTTCACAAAATGTTCCTGCAAGCAGAAGGGTAGACTGGTCTATTGCCGGCATCGCCGGAGGAATTCCTTGCCGTTCCACTATATATAATTTTGTTACGGCTTTTTCAGGAGATAATACAGGCGCAACCGATAATTCTGTAAAGCTTATCAATGCGCTCAACTCTACTCCGGCAGATGCAGTAATTTATTTTCCTAATGGCACTTACAAATTTACCAATACAGTAAATGTTCCTTCTAATAAAGTAATACGCGGACAGTCTGTCACAGGCACTCTCCTGAACTTTACACTTACTGACGGAAAGAATTGCTTTAATATGGTGGGAGTACAGACAGCCACTTCTACAACAGTAACGGCTTCTGTTACCAAAGGAAACAATACCCTTAATGTGGCTAATGCAACCGCTTTTAATATTGGCGATGATATATTGATGGAGCAGGTGAACAATGCGGCCATAGCCAACAGTCCGGCTTCATGGGCAGACAATTTACGCGGACAACTTTTTGTCATTACAGGGAAGGCAGGCAATACACTTACTCTGGACAGAACTTTTACACTTGATTATAATATTACCGATGCGATCACAGTCTATAAATTAAATTTAATAAAGAGCGTTGGCTTCGAATCTCTTACTATTGACCGGCTCGATGCAAATTTCAGCACAGGCAATGAAACCTTTATGTTTGATCTTACTGCCAATTGCTGGATGCGTTGTGTGAGAAGTCTGCGCACAGGAAGGTATCATGTATATCTCAATAATACCAGAAATGCAGAAGTTCGGGGTTGCTACTTTTATGAGTCAAAAGATTACAACGGCGGAGGAAATGGATATGGAGTGTTGTGTCAGGATCATGTGGGTGAGTGCTTAATTGAAAATAATATTTTCAGAAAGCTTCGTCATGCGCTGATTGTAAAAGAAGGAGCAAGCAGAAATGTATACGGATATAATTATTCACGGGAAGCAACCTGGGGTAGCTCAGGATTCCCGGCAGACATTTCTATTCACGGACATTATCCCTATAGAAATCTTTTTGAGAGCAACATCGTGCAGCGGGTGACTATTACAGACGCCTGGGGAAAAGCCGGTCCGGATAATACTGTTTTCAGAAACAGAATAGAAAGTACGGAAGATGTCTGGATACAGGATTACTCGGATTATCAGAATCTGGAAGCCAATGAAGTGACGGGAGCAGGTTCTACGATTATTATTGATAATGATGGTACCATCAACGATCCTACTATTATACAAGTAGCCAATAACATCGGTGGCACTATTGATTTTGCTCCGGGAAGCGCCGTGCTAAACTCTTATTATCTTTCGGCTGCACCTTCATTTTTCGGGGCAATGCCCTGGCCTGCTATCGGATCGGGAACTCCATATAATACACGTACTATTCCAGCAAGAGCCAGATACAATACTTATGTGGGCAGCAGCAATATCCAGGACCTGATGTATGATTGCTCATGCGCTGCGCTTCCGGTGGAACTGCAGAATTTTAATATTGAAAAAGAAAATTCCGGCGCATTGCTTACCTGGACTACTGCCTCAGAAAAGCAAAGTGATTCTTTTAATGTTGAAAGGTCTTCTGACGGAAAAAAATTTGAAGTGATTGGAACGAGAAAGGCAGCGGGTAATTCTTCTTCTGTGTTGAACTATTCTTTCAATGATATGACGCCGCTTGAAGGAGTTTCTTATTACAGGCTCGCACAGTATGATATAGATGGAACAGTTAATTACACCAAAGTGCTGAGTTTTGAAAATAATGCGGAGTCAGTTATCAGTTTGTATCCTAATCCTTTTACAACGGAAGTTATTTTAAAAGTAAATTCATTTGCAGGAGAGGAAATAAGTATATCGGTTACAGATGTTGCCGGTAAGGAAATATTTAAGTCGATAATCACTTCTTCTGAAATAAATTTTGGAAAAGAATTTTTACCGGGAGTGTATATGGTGTATGTGGAGATAGGTGGAGAGAAGAGAGCGATGAAGCTGGTGAAGAATTAGTTATTGGTGTCTCATCCTGGTAGAGGTTTACCTTTTACCATTGCTGGCGTCCTCGCCAACAACTTTCCACCAGGATTAAGTAGTAAACCTGTAAACTTTTTCAGGGTAAGACATCATAACTGCAGTGGCTGGTCTGTGAGTCACAAACCACCCTTTAGATTTACACCATATAAATAATCTAAGACTATTATTACTATAAAGATTTTCTTTTTTGCTTCTTTT
>JAIERY010000325.1 GCA_019746425.1 Cytophagaceae bacterium | reverse complement strand
CGACATCAAAGAAGAAAAAAAGACATTGAATTAAATTTATTTAAATCAAGTGGTTAAATGTGTTAAAGTAGAATTAGTATCTGGTAGGATAACTTCGCCACTTTTGACAATGACAAATAGAATAAAAGTTGGATTAAGTAGAAAAGAATTTAATCAAAAATTATTTGGACAGAACATTCCGCCAAAAATAGACGAGTATAAAAACATTCGAATTGAAACCACGTTGACAGGAATTTGGATAACATTTAGTTTCAATAACGATAAATTAAGCGTCATTTCAATAGATACCGATTACCAAGTTGACAAGAAATAATGTCAGCTGCTAACACTGTATTGTCCTCAGTGCAGGTGTCGGAATAATAGTCGAGATCAGAGTATTAAAATCCCGCACATTTTTATTTATTTTTAATAGCGTGCGGGGTTCGGTGTAGGTGGAAACTTAAGCAGTTCTAAACCCGGCACATTTTATACACTAATCGTTATGTGGCATTTTAACGTTATGCCTCATTAAGGTAGCCAGTTAGCGTAGGAATGAGAATAATTCGCAAAAATTTGTTATATTTAAATATATGGCAACTTCAATAAAACAAAAGCTTCACGACCTGATAGAAAAAATTGATAATGAATCACTTTTGAGCCAGGTTTATGAATTAATCTACAAGAAAAATACCTCTAACGAAGGAGATTTATGGAATAAACTAACTCCTGATCAACAAAATGAGGTTTTACTTAGCCTTGAAGAAAGTAATGATCCTAACAATTTAATTTCTCATGAAGACGTAAAAAGAAATCATAAGAAATGGCTTTGAGGATTTTTTGGAGCAAAAAAGCTTTAAACAATTTTGATAAAATTCTTGAATACCTAGAGAAAGAGTTTGGAGAAACAGTAACTAGAGCTTTTGCAGTTAAGGTACATAGTTTTGTAGATAACCTACAGGACTTTCCTGAGCTTGGAGTGCTTCAAAATTCAGAAAAACAAATTCGAGGGTTCGTGATCGTAAAGCAAGTGACAATTTTTTATCGGATATTCGATGATCACATACGAATCTTGAATCTGTTTGATAACAGACAGAATCCAAAAAAGAAATAAACGAGGCATAACATTGTGTAAAAAATATGCCTGGCTGATGTGGTAACGGAAACAGGACTACTTTAAAGCCGCATGATTTTATTTTGTAAATTAAGGCCATGGTTGCAGATTATCGGTGGATACTGACACTCATTAAACCCGGCACATTTCATACACTTAACGTTGTGCCGCGTGCAAAATAGAGACTAGATCAGGATAACGAAAAGTGACAAAACGAAAAAACATCAGGATTTATCGCGATAAAGAGGGACGTAATTACCTTAAGGAGAGCTATTTTATCGGTGGAAAAATGAAATTTCGGAGGATATACCTGGTTGACGGAATACCGGCAGATGAATTCTATGAGAAGAATGCGAATGAGATAGATAAAGTGATAGACGGAAACTTTCATTTAATTGATAACAATAGCGATTTGGACAATGGTAGCAACGAATTAACTTCTTCAAGAAAAGAGGTTGATGATTTGCCATTTTGATTTGGGGAAAACAAGATATCAAAAAATTGGAATCAACGGATGGCATGCACGACAGCCTAATCGAGTAGACGGCCGTGAGCCATAAGGCTCACGGTGCGCCTCTCACACCACTGTATCCTTCCTTTGTCAGGATAAACTACCGGGTCTCGTATACAGCGGTTCGTTAAATTGTGGAGATACTTTCATGTAGTAATCAAGCATTGATTCATATCCTTTTCTCCTTAATCTTTGCAAAGTAATAGTAGTTACCAGTATGGGACTCTGAGCTACTGCCCATCCGCCCATCCTTGTTCGACTCCATGCATAAGCTTGTCCGTACTTGATTCCTAATCTTATGAGATTCTTTCTCTTTCGTTCAGGCTTCTTCCAGTCGTGCCAGATGCAATATCGTAGTCTGTTTCTTAACCAACTATCTGTTTCCTTAAGCTTGCCTTGGATGCTGGCTAGTCTAAAATAATTCAGCCAACCTTGCTGAGCTAATTGGACTTGCTTTATTCTTTCAGCAAAACTTTTCGGACTTGTTTTCTTTGTGATCGCTTTCAGATTTTGTTTGAGGGTTTGCCAGCTCTTCTCTGCTACTACCAACTGGTATTTGCCTCGTTCTCCTTTTTGATAGGTAGGAACAAATCCATAACCAAGAATCTGGAAGGCTCCAGGTCTTCGGATACCGCTCTTTTCCCTATTGATAGGCAACTTTAATTTATCTTTTAAGAACTTAAAGATTTTGTTGCCTGTCTCTTTGGCTTTGCTTTTACTTTTGGTGTACACACTAAAGTCGTCAGCATAGCGAACGTATCGTTGTCCTTGTCTTTCCAGTTCTTTATCCAGTTCATGCAACATGATGTTGGATAGCAGTGGATTTAACGGGCTTCCTTGTGGTACTCCTTTTCTTCGTTTGACCAGTTTGCCTTTTATTTATATAGGCGCTCTTAGCCATCGGCGAACCAAGGTTAACACCAAGGGACATTTTACCTTTCTGTATAGCAGCTGAAGTAGTATGCAATGGTCTACTTCATCGAAGAAGTTTTTAAGGTCTATATCAACAATATGTTGATAGCCTTCATTGATATACTTCTGTGATTGCTGTACTGCTTGTTGTGCATTGCGATCGGGGCGAAATCCATAACTGAATTCTTTAAACTCACTCTCAAACTTAAAGGATATAATCTGACTTACTGCTTGTTGAAGCAGTCGATCAGTAACGGTGGGAATGTCCAATAGGCGTGTCTTTCCTTTTGCTTTAGGGATTTCTATTCCCAAGATGGGTTGAGGAAAATATCTTCCGTTAGATATAGCTGTAACTATCTTGTCTCTGTTTTCTTTCAAATGTGTAGATAGCTCCTTTACAGTCATTCCATCCGTTCCTGCCGAACCTTGGTTCGACACTACCTGACGGAGTGCCTTTAGCATATTCTTACGGTTGATTACTTTCTCAATCATCTTTTACTAATTAAATTTCTCTGTTCCGCTTATCGTAAGGCTTGTCCCGATAAATCGGGAAACCTCCTTACTGCATTTGGAACAAAATAACGTTCAGCCCTTCGTTGACCTTGTGAGGCTTCCAATCCTTCCATTGGCTCGTTACATTCAACTACTATGGCCTCTGCTGACTTCTTTATCTTACAGGATAAAGATCTCCCCAGGTAAGGACACATTCCTTCTTCCGATCGCTGCGACATCTACTAAATGAAGTTTTGTTGGTCAGGGACTTTGAAATGATGTGTTTGCTTATCCACTTCAGTTAGCCTCTTATGCCCTTCGTGTACCTCAGTACCGGAATTTGTAGTCTCGCTTCCTTCAGTGCATGGATCACTCCAAACCACCTTGCGACTTACTAACAGGCTTCACCAACTTGCCTGTGAGAGACTTGCACTCTCTGGAATATTTTGATACCTTCGGTATCTGGTGCCCTTGCTGGGCACACACATTGTATAAAATATGCCTTGCTGATGTGGTAACGGAAACAGGACTACCTTAAAGCCGCATGATTTTTATTTTTTTAAATTAAGTCATGCTTGCAGATTATCGGTGGATACTGACGCTCATTAAACCCGGCACATTTTTTACACTAACGTTATGAAATGACCAAACAACAATCACCCTCTAAACAAAAAAGCTCAGAATATTCTGAGCTTTTTTGTTTAGAGAAAATAAATACTATTATAATTTAAATTCCTTTTTAACGGCATCTACATGGTCAAGTTTTTCCCAGGTAAAAAACTCCAGTTGTTTTTTAACTTTCTTCCTTATTTCCTCTCTCTTTCCTTCGTTTTCTTTTATCTCTACAAAATTAAGCTCCACTTCTTTTTTAAATGGATCTCTTCCCATATGTCCATACGCAGCGGTCTCTGAATAAATCGGATTCTTCAATCCAAGTCTTTCTACAATTGCTTTTGGACGCATGTCAAATATACTTCCCACTTTCTGTGCAATCTGTGCATCACTTAATTTTACTTTCGCAGTTCCGTATGTATTTACAGTAATGGAAACCGGCTTGGATACTCCAATTGCATAGGCAACCTGAACAAGCATTTCATCTGCTACTCCCGCTGCCACCATGTTTTTAGCGATGTGTCTTGCGGCATAAGCTGCACTTCTGTCTACTTTAGAAGGATCTTTGCCTGAAAATGCTCCTCCTCCGTGTGCTCCCTTTCCTCCGTAAGTATCAACAATAATCTTTCTTCCTGTCAGACCTGAATCTCCATGAGGCCCGCCTATCACAAACTTTCCTGTCGGGTTAACGTGATAAATGGTTTTATCATCAAGGTATTTTTTAGGAATAACTGCCGGAATGACTTTTGAAATAATATCTTCTTTAATTTTTTTCAGCATTTCTTTCTCTTTTCCAAAATCATCATGCTGAGTAGATACTACAATGGTGTGTACTCTTTTTGGTTTTCCATTATCATCATACTCTATAGTTACCTGGGATTTGGCATCCGGCCTAAGGTAAGTAAGCTCTTTTCCTTTTTTTCTTAGTTCAGCTAATTTCTTAACCAATCTGTGAGAAAAAGCCAATGCCATAGGCATATACTCAGGTGTTTCAGTAGTTGCATAACCGAACATCATTCCCTGATCCCCGGCACCCTGTTCCTTATCAAGCCCTTTTCCTTCATCTACTCCCTGAGCAATATCAGGCGACTGCTGATGAAGGGCAGTAAGAATTCCGCAGGAATGGGCTTCAAACATATACTCGGCTTTGGTATATCCGATTCTTTCTATAGTTTTTCTTACGATTTCCTGAAGATCTACAGTAGCTTTGGTCGTAACCTCTCCCGCAACCACTACTAGTCCTGTAGTAACCATTGTTTCACAGGCAACCCGTGAGTGAGGATCCTGCGCCAGCATGGCGTCTAATACTGCGTCTGAAATCTGATCGGCAACTTTGTCCGGGTGACCTTCTGATACTGATTCTGAAGTAAATAAATATGACATGAGATTAATAAATAAGTAGTTAAATTAAGCGGCTCAAATTTAAATGAAATTGGAATAAAAAGAAATTTATATAAGATTTATACTGAATTACCAATATGTAATGCTTATCCCTGAATTAAAAATATTGTTGGTTTTTTGTGCAGCTCAGGCAAGTTGTTCTTCCATTCTCTGACCTTCTTCGTCCTGATAAACTGGTCATTGGCTGTAAGATTTGAAGCTATAGTCAATTTTGTTTCAGGATTACATAGAAGCACAATTTCTTCCAAAAGCCTGTCATTTCTATAAGGTGTTTCCATAAATATCTGTGTCTGCTGCTTGCTTAAAGAATCCTTCTCCATGGATTTGATCATTTTAGCCTTCGGATCTTTTTCGATGGGCAGGTAACCATGAAATACAAACGACTGACCATTTAAGCCCGACCCTATTAATGCCAGCAAAATCGAAGAAGGGCCTACCAATGGTACTATATCCCATTCCATCTGATGAGCATATTCTACCACCAGGTTTCCAGGATCTGCAATACAGGGACAACCTGCTTCTGAAATTATTCCCACTGGCTCTTCCGAAGGAATTTCCTTAAAATATGACTTTATTTCTTCCCTGGATGTATCTTTATCTGTTTTTAAAAATTTAAGCTCCTCAATACGTTTCTCAACTTTCACATCACTTAAAAATCTTCTCGCCGTACGCACATCTTCTGCAAAAAAATAGCTGATCTGGTTTAATACCTTATTGATATCTGAGGGAAGAACCGACTCTTTTGTGTCGGGAGCAATGAGGTTTGGAATAAGAAATACTTTACGCACATGAATAAATTTCAAATCTAAATTACAAATATCAATGGAATTTAAACATTAAACCTTCTTTTTTGTAATTTGTCCCAGAAACCCCTTTGGAGAATACTGTATTTTGAAATTCAAATCCATATGCCAGGTCTGGGAAAGTTTTTATTATTAATAGGAGGAATTATTTTTCTTGCCGGATTAATTGTCCTGGCATTCGGGAAAAGTCCTTTCCTCGGAAAACTACCCGGCGATTTTACATGGAAAGGGAAAAACTGGTCTGTCTATTTTCCACTGGCAACCAGCATTCTCATCAGCGGAATTTTATCTTTAATATTTTATCTGATTAATAAATTCAGGTAAGTATCATCATCCAACAAATTTTTTCACCAGGTCTCCAAATTCTTTTCCCTTCTCTGCATGCACCCAGTGCCCGGCGCCTTCAATAGTTTCTATTCTCACGTCGGCAAATATTTTTTCGATAAGTATTTCGTCCTCTTTTTTAATATAATTTGAATTCCCGCCCCGTATAAATAATGTGGGTATATTAACCCGAACATTTTCACCTAAGGCCTCTCCGACATTGTTTATTTTTTCTGTTATTACAGGGAGGTTTATTCTCCAGGCAAATTCATTGTTGTCATTGCGGTATAAATTTTTTAACAAAAACTGGCGCGTTGAAATATCTGATTCGTATCTGGCCAGTTGTTCATCTGCCTCTTGTCTTGTTTTCAGATTTTTTAAATCAATAGAATTTAAACCCTGAAGAATTTTCTGATGATGCGGCGGATAATACTTGGGGGCAATATCAGCAACGATCAGCTTATCAATCATGTGTCCGTACCTGACTGCGAAATTCATAGCAACTTTCCCTCCCATAGAATGCCCTATCACGACCGGCTTCAAGATGTTCTGCGCTTCTATAAAGTCTTTAAGGTCTTCCGCCATAATTGAATTGTTAAATTCATCGCTATGAGGAGACTGTCCGTGATTGCGCTGGTCAAGCAGGTATAATTTATATTGCTCGGATAATATTTTAGCTGGCGTGATCCAATTGTCGGAAGTACCGAAGACACCATGCAGCACAATAACAGGCTTACCTTGTCCGAGTTCTCTGTAATGTAGTTTCAATATGTTAATGTGTTAGCGTGTTAATGTGTTAATGCGAAGTGCCTATCGTTAGCACGTTAACACATTAATACTTTCGCACTATTTTAATTCTCTCAAATACATCTGAATGGTATTCTCCAATCCAAAATACAATGCGTCGCATATGAGTGCATGACCTATGGATACTTCCAGGAGATTAGGAATATTCTGATTCAGATATTTTAAATTATTCAGATCCAGATCGTGGCCGGCATTAAGTCCCAGCCCTGATGTTTCGGCTACTTTAGCAGCACGAATGTATGGTGCAATTGCTTCTTCTCTGGTTGCAAAATAATTCCTTGCATATGGTTCAGTATACAATTCTACCCGGTCTGCACCTGCTTTTGCAGCAGCCTCTACAAATTTTTCAACAGGATCAATAAAAACAGACACTCTTATTCCTGATTTTTTAAATCCACTGATGATATCTTTTAGAAAATCCTGGTGCTTAATCGTATCCCACCCGGCATTGGAAGTAATTGCACCCGGCGGATCCGGAACAAGTGTAACCTGAGAGGGAATAACTTCTTCCACCAGCTTTATAAATTTACCATCTGGGTTACCTTCAATATTAAATTCTGTTTTAATATTTTTTTTAAGTTCACGTACATCACTATATCTGATGTGTCTTTCATCCGGACGTGGATGAACGGTAATACCTTCTGCACCGAACAGCTCACAATCCAGTGCTGTCTTAAGAAGATCGGGGTTGTTCCCGCCCCTTGCGTTCCTTAAAGTAGCAACTTTGTTAATATTTACACTGAGTCTGGTCATTAAATAATTTGAATGTTGAATTATGAATGCTTAATTTGCGCCGTGAATTGCTTCAAAATTCAACATTAAAAATTTAAAATTCAATTATATGAGCTTAAAAGATAAAATTGAAGCAGATATAAAAAAAGCAATGCTGGCAAAAGAGAAAGATGAATTGCGGGCTTTAAGAGGAATTAAATCTCTTATATTATTGGCAGAAACAGAAAAAGGCGCCAAGACCGATCTTTCACAGGATGATGAAATAAAATTACTGATGAAAGCCGCCAAACAGAGGAAGGAATCTGCCGAAATCTATGGCAATCAGGGAAGGAAAGATCTTGAAGAAATTGAAATGGCTGAATACAGAGTTATAGAAAGATATTTACCTAAACAGCTTACAGAAGAAGAAGTAATTGAGAAGTTAAAAGTCATTATAAAAAATATTGGCGCAACTGGGCCTCAGGACATGGGCAAAGTAATGGGAGCGGCCACTAAAGAACTTTCCGGTCAGGCTGAAGGAAAAGTAATTTCATTTTTAGTGAAATCCTTGCTGAATCAAAGCAATAATTAGTTTGAAAATAATAGACATACTATTAATAATACTTATTCTGGTTGGAGCTTACCTTGGCTATAAAAAAGGTTTGCTCGTAGAAGTCCTTACATTTTTTGCATTTATCATTGCAATTATTTCGGCTTTCAAAGTAATGCACTTAGCGGTCTCATGGTTTTTCCCTGAAAAAAACCCTGATTCTATTCTGCCTTTTATTTCATTTATAATAATCTTTTTGCTCGTGTTTATTGCTATGTTTTTTTTAGCAAAGTTTTTAAAGAAAATACTGGACTATACTTTACTGGGGAAATTTGATTCATGGGCAGGAGCAATTGTCGGAGCATGCAAAATGGCATTTGGAATAAGTCTGTTACTTTGGTTGATATACCATGCACAAATTCCTATCCCCGGAAGCGTTATCTCAGACAGCGTCATCTATCCTAATCTGGTTTCTTTCGCTCCGAAAGTAGTAGCATGGGTAAGCTATATTATACCCTTCCAGGATGTTTTTGCTTTAATTAAACAATCTCTCTAGCATTAAAAAATTGATTCTACTTTTAGACAATTTTGATTCATTTACCTATATCCTTGCTGATTATTTGCAACAGTTGAACGTTCACTGCGAAGTGAAACGTAGCGATGTTGCACCCGAAGAACTTTTGTCTAAGGATTACAAAGGCATAGTGCTCTCACCCGGCCCCGAAACTCCGATGAAGTCTGGCAACATGATGAAAGTAATTGATAGTTATCATCATAAAACTCCCATTTTGGGAATATGTCTTGGTCATCAGGGAATAGGAGAATATTTTGGAGCCAGGCTTATTAAAGCCGACCGGCCGATGCATGGTAAAGTATCGGAAATATTTTGTGATAAAGACGAAATATTTGAGGGAATTCCTGAAAAAATTAAAGTTGTAAGATATCATTCACTGGTTTTGTCTGAGCTGCCATCTTCTTTAAGAGTAATTTCAAAAGACAATAAGGGAGAAATTATGGCTATCAGACATGAAACTTTTCCGCTTTACGGCCTGCAATTTCATCCTGAAGCAGTTTTAAGTGAGCATGGCTTAAAAATATTGAAAAATTGGCTTATTTTACACAAAATCGTAGGTTGAATATCGTAAAACTTTGTTTTATTTTGCACGTTATAATTAAATAGGAGGGCATTAAAAAATGACTTTTCCAATAAGAGAAGAAGCCGATTTTAAATACCTGGATGAAGGCAAGGGAGAGGTACTCCTTTTACTTCATGGATTATTCGGAGCCCTGAGCAACTGGGAAGGTGTTATCAAATATTTCTCTCCCAGGTACAGAGTAATTATACCTTTGATGCCCATTTATGAAATGCCCATTAAGACAGCAAGTGTTGAGGGTCTGGTAAATTTTATTGAAAATTTTGTCAAGCTCAAAAATCTTAATAATCTCACTTTGTTAGGCAATTCTTTAGGTGGACATGTCGCGCTTATTTACACGTTGAGAAATCAGAATAAAGTAAAGAAGTTAGCGTTAACAGGAAGTTCAGGATTGTTTGAAAATTCAATGGGTGGATCATTTCCGAAAAGAGGTAGTTACGAATACATCAAAGAAAGAGTAGAGTACACTTTTTTTGATCCAAAGACTGCCACAAAGGAATTAGTCGATGAAGTATTTGACATTACTAAAAATATTCCAAAATGCATGCGGATAGTAGCCATTGCAAAATCTGCTCAGCGTCATAACATGGCAAAAGAAATTTCAAAAATTTCAGCACCTACATTATTGATCTGGGGATTGAATGATACTATTACGCCGCCCATAGTTGGGCATGAATTTAATCGTCTGATTCCAAATTCGGAATTACGATTCATAGATAAATGCGGTCATGCGCCAATGATGGAACATCCTGAAAAATTCAATAAAATATTCGACGAATTCTTACAAGCTAAATCAAAAGTACTGGTATGACGGCAGAAGAGCTTATAAACCATATGATCCCACCTCTGAAAACTACAGATAAGGGTCGACAAGCTCTCAATTGGATGGAAGAATTCAGAATTACTCAATTACCGGAAATAGAAGAAGATCTTTCCTATCGGGGCTTAATCTCAGAAAATACAATTCTTGAATCTGATAATCTGGAAAAAAGTTTATCCGAATATACTTTAGATGCGGAGGACAAATATGCGCACATGGCCACACACTTTTATGATGTGATAAAACTGGCTATGAAAAATAAAATGCAGGTGGTAGCTGTAGTAAATGAAGAAAAGAAATTCCAGGGGGTAATTTCAGTAAATGATACCACAGCCGCTATCGCACAAATGTTTGCAAGTCAGGGCCCTGGCGGAATCATTGTCCTTTCCATGAAAGAAAATCAATACTCCCTTGCAGAAATCAGTCGCCTGATAGAGTCCAATGATGCAAAGATCATCAGCAGCTTTATTGTCAATGATGAGTTAGATCCATCCATGATAAAAGTTACTTTGAAACTGAACAGAACCGATCTTTCCCGGCTAATTGCGACTTTGGAGAGATACGAATATAAAATTATCGCTCAATTCCAGGAAACTGAATTGATTACAAATGACAAAGAGAGGCTGGATTTGCTTTTGAAGTACTTAAGTATATAAATTGATCCGGTTTTAATGTTCATTTAATCCTCATTTTTTTCCTCCTATGAATATTGCTATACACGGCAGGCCATTTAATGATGATACACTTCCTTACATACAGGATATGTTCAGTCATTTGGAAAAATCGGAAATAAAATTGCAGCTGTTTAATCAGTTTAAAATCTTTCTTGAAAAAAAAGGATTAAAGCTCCCAAGGCACTCGGTTTATACTCTTAAAAATGAATTATCGGAAGCAAATTTTATACTGAGCATCGGAGGAGATGGCACCTTACTGGAGACCGTTACTTATTCTGCAGAAAAAGAAATTCCTGTATTAGGAATCAATACAGGAAGACTTGGCTTTCTTGCAACTACTGCTAGAGAAAAGACTAAAGAGGTAATTGATGATTTACTTTCAGGAAATTATAAACTGGAGGAACGAACTTTAATTAAACTTGTATCCGATGAGGATCTTTTTAATGGTGTAAATTTTGCCATGAACGAAATGGCTATCCTTAAAAGAGATTCGTCTTCCATGATTGTGATCCATACATACCTTGACGGGGAGTATTTAAACTCCTATTGGTCAGATGGGTTAATAGTATCAACTCCAACAGGTTCCACAGGTTATTGCTTAAGTGTCGGTGGCCCCATTGTATTGCCTCAATCAAACAATTTCATAATAGCACCGGTTAGTCCCCATAACCTGAATGTTCGGCCCTTAATTGTAACAGACAATAGTGTTATCTCGTTTGAGATCGAAGGAAGGAGTAAGAATTTTCTTGTTTCATTAGATTCCAGGTCACGAACTGTTTCATCTGATAAGAAACTAACTGTTAAAAAAGAGGATTTCAAGGCCAGATTAGTGGAGCTAAAAGGATATAATTTCCTCCAAACATTGAGAAATAAGCTCAATTGGGGCTTGGATTTAAGGAATTAAATTTTTTTCTAAAACTAAATTTTTATATATTTGGAAATTACCTGCTTCATCGAAGTAAGTATTTTACAAACTTTAAGCAAAGTTTTTAAGGGCCCAAAAAAACGCTAGATGTATATGAATAGAATTTTACAGCTTGTATTATTAATAGTTTTTGTTTTCCTATTCAAAGGAATTGCAACCGCACAGGGCGGATCAAGTTTTAAAAAACACAGATACCACAGCATTGGATTTAGTGTAAATGCAATGAATTATGTTGGGGAATTGGATCCGGGACCAAGCTTTTTAAGCCCTGGAATTAAATTCACAAGACCGAATTTCGGTGTGACCTACCTAAAAAGACTACAGCCGAGATATTCCCTAAGAGCTAACGTTTCCTGGGGAAGGCTGAAAGGCGACGACTATCAGAATGCAAGTTTTAATGATAAAGACATTAACAGAAAAATGAGAAACCTATCTTTCAGAAGTTCTATTCTGGAGATTAAAGTAGATGTTGTTGTTGACCTTTGGGAAAACCGTGGAAGGCATACTAAAAGACCAGATTATACCCCTTATGCTTTTTTAGGAATTGCTTATTTTCATCACAATCCTAAAACACTTTATCAAGGTAGCTGGGTTGCATTACAACCATTAAAAACAGAAGGAAAATCTTATTCTTTGAATCAGGTGGCTTTCCCAATGGGACTAGGCTTCAGGTACAAACTTGGAAAACAATGGGATTTAGCTTTTGAAATGGGTTGGAGATTTACTTTGACAGACTACCTGGATGACGTGAGCAAGTCTTATGCAGACAAGAGCACTTTGGGAAGCCAGGCAGCCAAGGACCTATCTGATAGATCAGGGGAATTATTTGCGAATGCAGAAATGGCACCATATATCACAAACCAGGGCGGATTTATTCCAGATAATAATACTGCTAATGGTAATCCTGGCGGAACTACGCCAGGTTACAGAATCAATGGTTATGGCGCAGCAGGAGATCAAAGAGGGGATAGCAACAGAGACTGGTATATTATTTCAGGATTTCATTTAACCTATATCATTCCTGGCAGAGTTATCTGTCCAAAGTTCAGAACATTTAACAATAAATTACAGCAAAAACTTTTAGCGTATCAGGAATAACAAATCATTTCTATATGCGTTTTTACGATATGAAAAAAATAGGAAAATATCTTCCTATTTTTTTTGTCCTTTTACTTATATCATATACTTCAAAAGGGCAAAAAAATGTAGCAGGAGCAGGACTTCATGAATTTGGAGGAGGAATAGGTGTCTTAAATTATTCAGGCGAATTATCCCCAGGTCTGGATTTTACATTATTCCGCCCGGGAGGAATGCTTTTCTATAGGTTTAACATCAGTCCGGTAGTCAGCCTAAGAGCCTCTGTCATGGGAGGCAACATACATGCGAATGAAAAAAAACTCAGCGATCCGGTTCATCAGGCAAGGCGCGCCTCTTTTTCTTCCTTATTGGGGGAATTTGCAGGAACCATAGAGTATAATTTTTTTAATTACAGACCCAAAAAAGAAGTTTATAAGTACTCTCCCTTTCTCACTACCGGAATTGTTGCTTATAGCTCAAGATATTCAGGTTTTGAAATAGGCATCCCTTTAGGACTTGGCCTGAAATACAGACTTAATCAAAGAATAAATCTTGGACTTGAATTAGTAGCCCGAAAAACATTTACCGACTATCTGGACGGCATTAAATCTTATAATATAGGAACTCATCAAACTGCCAACCGATACGATACAGACTGGTATTATTATGTAGGTTTTTCCATCAGCTGGACAGCATATTCAGTAATTTGCCCCGACAATTTCAGCAATTAAGCATTTCCAATTAATATTTGTGCTGTCTATTTAATCCCTGAAGCATTTTTTGTAGCTTTGCCCCTCGAATTTATTGTTTTGATGGACTTAAGGGATCAGATAGATAAAAAGAATCTTCCAAAACACATTGCAATCATCATGGATGGCAATGGCCGTTGGGCTAAAAAGAAAGGTGCTTTACGAATCTTCGGACATAATCATGCGGTACAATCAGTAAAAGACGTTACTGAAGCTTGTGCTGAATTAGGTATTGAATACCTTACCCTATATGCATTCTCCACCGAGAACTGGGCAAGACCGAAAGAAGAAGTAAATGCTCTCATGGAATTGCTCGTTTCAACCATACGGTCTGAAATAAAAACATTGAATGAGAACAATATCAAACTTCTTACCATCGGTAATATAAAAGATCTTCCGGAAAGCTGCCAGAGACAGTTGAAAGAAGCCATGGAAATTACCAAAGATAATAAAAGCCTGAATCTGGTATTGGCTCTCAGTTACAGCGGAAGATGGGAGATCCTGGAAGCTGTAAAAAAAATCAGCGAAGAAATTAAAAACAATAAGATTGCTGAAAACAGCATTAATGAAGAAACTTTTAATAAATATTTAAGCACAAAAGACATTCCCGATCCTGAGTTATTGATCAGAACAAGCGGAGAAATGAGAATCAGTAATTTTTTACTCTGGCAGGTTGCTTACGCTGAACTTTATTTTACAGAAGTATTGTGGCCGGACTTCAGAAAGAAAGATTTATACGAGGCAATTATTTCTTATCAGAAAAGGGAAAGAAGATTTGGCAAAATCAGTGAACAAGTGAACCCGCAATCGTAATGAATAAATACAAAAGCATATTTTTTTTACTTTTTACCATTTTATCCTATTCTGGTTTTTCACAACCTTTTTCCGGCGGGAAAATCACCCTTGATTATACACAACCTCAGGAATATGAGATCGGAGATCCCATTACGGTAACAGGTGTAGAGTATCTTGATCCACAGGCGCTGATTTCCATTACAGGCCTGAAGCCCGGCGATAAACTTACCATTCCGGGAGAAGATCTGAGCAATGCCATAAGAAAGCTATGGGAATACGGACTCATCGGCGATGTGGAAATTTCTGTCACGAGAGTAGTCGGAAATGTAGTTTATCTGAACTTCCATCTAAAAGAAAGACCAAGGCTTTCCAAATTTATTTTTGAAGGCGTAAAAAAATCCGAACAAGACGACCTGAAAGAAAAAATAGATTATGAAAGAGGGAAAATTGTAAATGACGCCCTCATTAAAAACACTCAGAAAAAAATAAAAAATTATTACTTCGATAAAGGCTTTTCCAATGCCGAAGTCAACATAACCAAAATCAAAGACACCCTTCTTGGCAATAGCATCATCTTAAAAATCCAGGTAAATAAAAAGGGGAAAGTAAGAATTCATGAAATTACAGTAGAGGGTAACGAAGCATTTTCTGATGGGAAACTGAAGAAAAAAATGAAGAAGACCAAAGAGAAAAAACTTTATAAGTTTTTTGCCTCTTCCAAATTTATCCAGAAAGAATATACAGCCGATAAAGAGAAAATTATTGAATACTATAATGCGCAAGGCTATAGAGATGCGAAGTTAAAAGATACTGTAAAAGTTTATGGTGAGGACAAAGTGGATATTGCTCTTACCATAGATGAAGGAAGAAGATACTACTTCAGAAATATCACCTGGAAGGGAAATTACATTTATCCCGACAGCACACTCAAAAATATTCTTAATATCAAGAAGGGTACCGTTTACAGTTCTGACTTATTACAGAAAAAACTCAACTACAATCCTTCAGGACTTGACATCAGTTCCCTTTATCTTGACAATGGATATCTTTTCTTCAGTGTGGATCCGGTAGAAATATTAGTAGAAGGAGATTCCATTGATATTGAAATGAGAATTTACGAAGGTACACAGGCAACCATTGACGAAGTAACCGTTTCTGGAAATACCAAAACACACGATCATGTAATTCTGCGGGAACTTTATACCTTACCCGGACAAAAATTCAACAGAACAGAACTCATCCGATCGCAGATGGCTATTGCGCAGATGGGATATTTTAATACTGATAATATTGGTATTAATCCGGTTCCAAACCCAGCCAAAGGAACAGTTAATATTCACTATGCAGTAGAAGAAAAACCAAGTGATCAGATTGAACTATCCGGAGGATGGGGAGGAAACTTCGGATTTATCGGAACCGTAGGATTGGTATTCAATAATTTTTCTGCCAGAAAGATTACCAGGTTTAAAGATTGGAGTCCACTACCTGCAGGAGACGGACAACGTCTAGCATTAAGATTCCAGGCAAGCGGAAGACAATTCCAGACTTTATCATTATCGTTTACTGAGCCATGGCTTGGAGGAAGAAAACCAAATTCATTAACTACCAGTTTATCTTATTCCAGTCAA
>JAIERY010000380.1 GCA_019746425.1 Cytophagaceae bacterium | reverse complement strand
GTATGGGATGCGGGTTCTGCCAAAATGATCACTTCCTTAAAGCATGGCTACGCCATTAGAGAAATTTACATACACCCGTCCGGTAAATATATTATCAGTTCAAGCGGAAATTATTATAACTGCCTCTGGGACCTGGAGCAAGGGAAAGCGGTTAAATGTTTTTCCGATCCAAAGACTTATGGATTTACTCCCGATGGAAAATATATTATAGTAGGAGGCTATGGCAATGACGGAAAAATATTTTCTACGCTAGGCCTTATTTCCTTTGAAGGCTCTGAGAGGTCTTTTTTTCCTATAAAATTTTATGGTGATTCTATCCTGAAAAGCGTGTATGTCACTGCTGATGGATCGAACTTTATTGTGAATGAAGGAAAACATATCATCAAATTCAATCAGCAGAAACCTGGCGTACAGGAAAAGCACAGAATTAAACACGAACATACTTCTTTTGCAGTAAGTCCGGATGAAAAGCTGATCGCTTTTTCGGGCGGACAAAAAGTACTGGACTTTCATACTTTTAAGGAATTGGAACATTTTGAAAATGAATTTACTGACAGGCATTCGCTTCTGTTTTCTCCCGATGGGAAAAAGCTTTTTTTCCTAGGCAGGTCAGATATAGAAGTGATGAGCCTTGATTCCATGAAAGTAATGGACAAAATTGCTTTGGAAAATCCCGTAGTTTATGCGATGAGCAACGACTTGAATCATATTGTATATTCTACAGATGGAAAAAATTTATTTATAAAAAATATTGATAAGAACGAGGAGAAAGTTTCCCTGGAAGCAGGTGATTTATTGGCCAGGGGAGATTTTAAAAATTATCTTAAAGGAATTAACAGCTTTAAAGAAGAACGATACCCTGAAGCGCTTTTTTATTTTTCAAAAATCAAGGGAGATCTGAAAGATAAAAAGGTACACTGGTATAAGGGAAGAGCTTATTTATATACGCAGAATTATCCTAAAGCTATTGAAGAACTTTTGAAAGACCAGAAGCAGGGAAATAAAAGATCTGACTTTGACTTAGCAAAAGCTTATGCGAGGATGGACAGTATGGATAAGGCAATGGAATATCTTAACTCCTATTTCAATGACCCTTATCATTTTGCTGCTCCTGTTGAAGGAGATACCTGTTTCAGTCATTTTGCAGGAAATGAAAAGTGGGAAAAATTTCTGGATGCAAAAGCAAGGACACAGCGGGATAAGCTCATGGCAGAGGTAGAGCAAAGGAAAAAGAGAAAAGATTATGTCGGCGCACTGGCGCTTGTCAACAAGGCGATCAAAAGCGATTCTTCCAATGCGTTTTTGTATCATACAAGGGCATTCATATTGATGGAGCAAAAAAAATATGATGCAGCTATTGCAGATTATAAAAAAGAACTAAGCCTGGACTCTACTAAAATTGATGAAGTGTATCGGTCCATGGCGGTGGTGTATGCAAGAAAAGGCGATTATCCGCGAACATCTTATCTGTTGAAAGAGATTGTAGAATATGATTCTTCAGAATATCATTTGCTGCTGGACATCTCTGAGATAGAACTGATGAGGTATAATACTACCGGGGCGCTGACCAGTATTAACAAATATATCTCTGTAATAGAAGATGACACGGAAGCGTATTACATGCGTGCCAATATTCTTAATGGCGAACAGGCAAAAAGAGATATTAATAAAGCCATTGGGATTTTCAATGCGCAAAATAAACCTGTTCCTCAGAAATACCGTGACTTTATGCGTGGTCTGTAATCTTTACCTGGCATTTATAATATTATTTTCCAGTGTGCGCGGCGGAACGATAAATATACTCAGGTTAAAATAAGGAGCTATGCTGAGTTTATTGTTTATTAAGACATCTTTCCGGGCGCTGGCATTTTTGGCAAGTTTTAGGCTAAGCGGTTGCCTGATACCAGCGCTAACTCCTAACCAGAGCCAGTCATGAATTTCCCTTTCAAAATCAATAGAATATTTAATGCTGCTTCTTCTGAATTCCAGTGAAGGATAATTTGCAAAAGGGGGATTATTAATTTTTATGTGATATGCCGCTCCATCTATTTCATAGCCTGCATAAAGAAGTGTTTTCTCAGAAAAGTTATGCCTGATTTTTAAGTTAGCAGGAAGCAAGGCTTCTATGCCCCAATGCCTGTTGAAAGTATTGTTAAAGATAAAGGCAGGATAGATAGACCTTCTTCCAAAAGTATAGCTGTAGTGTATTCCGACTCCCATGGTTCTGGTCTCACATTTTTTCCATCCGAATATTCCGGAAATGCTCCATTTCAGGAAGGATGCTTTTGGGAATTCATCGGCGGAATAATCTCCGTTCAAATCTGAGCTGAAGCGAATACCCAAATAGGTTGTTTCGTTAACAGGCTTAAGGATATTGATATTGCCTCCTATGGTCTTAAGATTTTTATCTTCAAGATTTTGATACAAATAATAATTTAACCCCTCGGGAGCATCAAATTTAAACTCTTCAAAAAAATATTTAAAGCCTACTATAATTTTTAAATATGGCTTGTTGAATACCGGTATGCGGAGTTTGAAATCCAGTTTGTTATTTCCCCTCACAGTAGCAGAGCCATTGCCGATGGCTGTATCGGATGAAGTGGAAGAAATTTTTGAATTCAGTGTACGTTCATAAGCGAATACCAGTCCTTTGCTGCGTGACATGCCCACGAGTTTAGGATCGCAAAATTTTTTCTCTTCGTCTTGCCCGAAAACGCAGAGTGGTAAAACCAGGCATACCAGTAATGTTGTAGAGTATCTTTTCATAGCTAAAATAAAAATCCTAATCTGAAACTTAATATGCGTTCTTCTTCTGATAAAGTATATGTACCTGTAAGAATGAATTTATGGAATATATCTACCCATAACCCACCCCCATAATCTATATACCACTTTTTAGAAGTTTCATTCCTTGCCCATACTTTTCCATTATCGAATAGAGCCAGTACTCCGAATTTTCCGGGGAAGATATAAGTATTGAACTTGAATAGCTCGCTGCGCACTTCCACATTCTGATAAAATGATTTATCTCCTATGAACCGTGATTTGCGGTAGCCTCTCAGGCTTCCCATATTGTCAAGTGTTAAAGCACTTCCCAGTGTATTTGCCTGGTAAAATTCATAATCTCCAGTATTGAATGCACCGCCGATTCTTGCTGCTACTGTAAGCTGGAATGGCAAATTCGGACTGATGTAAAATGAAAAACTTGAAAGCCATTGGCTGTAAAATGCTTTTGCATCCAGGCTTTTATTGAAGTTGGCCTCCCCATCTAATAAAATTCCACGCGTAGGGTTTCTTTCATTATCTCTTGTGCCAAGTCTGAAAAAAGCTTTCAATCCGGCATATTGTTTTGTGGAATATACATTGTCAGAATTTTTGGTGTCATCCAGGAAGGTGCCCGGTTTTTTTTCAACATTATAGTATTCGTATTTAGGTCCGACTCCTGCCAAAAGAAATCGAGCCAACTGTTTATTGAGTGATGGGTTGAAATGAAAAGTCTCGATGCTTGTCTGATAGTAACTGAGACTTGTATCTTTTTTTACAGATTCATTTCCATATCCAAAATAATTCATCACATAGGGTTTGTAATACTGTAAGTTTATGCCCAGGTCAAATTTGTTGACAATATTTTTTATATCTCCCTGGTACAGCAGTCTTGCAGACTCCGAATGTGTGGCATAACTTCCCAGTAGTTTATGTTGTGATCCATATGGATTCCCTCTGAACTTATATCTTTTATAAACTGTACCGGCTCCTATAAAAACTCCATCATCCGGGTTTGACCAGAAGGAAAGTTGAGGGCCGAAATAGTTGTAGAAAAATTTATCCTGGTTGGGATAGTGAACGGTTTCTGCAATAGCCAGTTCTTTGCCGGTTTCTTTTCCTCCCTGAATGACATTCTGCGTAATGGTTTCGTAAACAATTGTTTTCTTTCCTATTCCTTTTACAGAAGAAATATCGATAATGGAATCTATGCCTTCCCCGCCGAGCACTCTTATTTTAATTCCCTTTTTTACTTTCCCTTCCATTTGTATCACATCATCACCGCCGAGCGCATACAAGCGGATCTCTTTGGTTTCATCAGCAAAGAATGTTCTCGAATAAATTTTTTCTTTTTCTCCTTCTTCACTTATCTTATAAACATCTACTGAGGTTTCATTTTTATTTAGCCTCTTTACTTCAAATCTTTCTTCCTGATCAGTAGAAAATACATCCACATATTTTGCGAGTATTTCATAATATTTTTCTGCTACTTCCGGAAGCTGATCTCTTCTTGTTTTTAGTTTTAAAATAATTTCCGCACCGTGTAGCTTAAAAATGCTTTCCGGCAATTCATGTACTGCCGATTCAATCACCTGGTCTGACAATTCATTTTTCATACTGTCAGCTATGACGACCCAGTCTTTTCTGCTCAGCGACTGCAGGTATCTTCTATCGATAAATCTTCCGGAGAGCGTTAAGCCAATCACATCATCTATGTCATCATCAAAATTCTGCAGGTTTCTTATAGCCCATTTGCGACTCAGAAAATAAGGAACTATACCGTCAAACTTAAAGAAAACCTGATCTCTGTCTTCAGGTACAGGTTTGTACACTTTTCCTTTGCCTGTATCAATGGTTGCCCAGCGGTATTGCCTGTCATGACGGTCCCAGTCTCCCAGGAACATGTCAAGCAGTCTTGCTCTTGCAAAATTTCTTTCATCTACTACATGATCCTGCTCTGACTCGATTTTATCTCGCATTTTGTCTGTGCCGACAATTTTTTTGGAATACCCGAGGCTGGCTGCATCCTCATGGTTGCCATCAGGATCTTCTTCAAAAATTGCCATCATATTCTGGAACTGCTCTCTGTAGGGCCCGAGACATGAATCATTGGGAATGAGTACGATTTTGGGATTGGTATGAAATACATTCACTGCCTGGGCAAGTTTCGGAACGACCAATGCACCGTACGGATGCTGCGCAGAAATCTGATCTTCTACTATGTCATGCAGAAATGTATTCTGAAATTCCGGAGGTATTGCCTTAATCGGATCTTTATTGATCGATCTCAGCACATATTCTTTCTCATCTATATTTCTCAGTTTTAAGGTAGTGGATTCTTTTCTTCCTCCAATGCCATAGGGAATAAGTCCTTCTTTCTCGGTTTTAAGATCTAGCAATGGAACTTCTATCGGAGTAGTCCACTCTTCACGGTAGTGATTTCCGAATAATTTTCTTCTGAATTTTCCACCGCTGTATTTGTCAGTTGCTTTTATTACAATACTGCTGTCTGCGTAGTCGACGGCTGAAAGTGAACAATAAGATTCTGGTCTGCCGCTTTTTCTTTCATATAGCAATGCTTTGAAAACGAGTTTGCCTTTGTCTCCTGCTCCTTCCGGCACCCAGAATTCAATCCAGGCTTCTCCGTTGGAATAATATTTTACCGCTGCAAAACCTCTTTCTTTGTCAATAAATATAGCATCATCCCCTCCGCCTTTAACCGGATTAAGTTTGGATCCCGATCCGCTGATCACATGGTTGAGGCTGTCATCCATGCGATGGTATTGTAAATTGTGATCGTGGCCTGCGGCAAAAAGTACGTTGGGGTATTTTGTAACCACATCGTACATTTCGTTTTTAAATCTCTGGTATCTGTAATGGGGTATATCCTGATCGACACCGCCGAATTTTCTGTGTAGCGGGTAGAGCGAGCCTATAATTGGCAAAGGAATGTACCAGTTATCCCTTATAAGTCGCAGAGGGAAAATATGATCGAGCACATTGTAGTAGCCTCCATGGTTCCCATTGCTGATAAGCGGGTGATGCGCTACTACCAGGATATGCTTGTTCTGATTGTTCCTCATATAATCATCCAGCTGGATTAAAAAATCCTGCTCATCTTCTGCATCACAGTCGCCGCAGCGGCCATATGGTTTTTCATATTTATGCAGCCACCACTGACTGTCCATAGCCAGAAGGATTACATTGTTCTGAAGTTTTGCATAATAAGGACCGGGGCATCCTTCATTTGGTACAAAAGTATTGCCGCGATTTAAATAATTTTCTATGTAGCGCTCCTGTCTTCTGATGTGCGTAAGTCCGTCGCGGCGCATATAATCCCAGTCGTGATTGCCTGAAATAAAATAGATCTCACCTTTATAATTTTTCAGGATGTCGAGCTGCGCATTGATCCGTTTTTCCGCCTCATGTCTTCCGGTTGTTCCTTCTTCAGGCAGCCCGTCGTGGTAAATATTGTCACCTAAGAAAACCACAGAGCTGTTGCTGTCTTTTTCTAGGTGAGATTTTAATAAAAGAAAAGTAGGTTCCTGCTCATATTGTGCCGGCTCACCTGCATCACCGATGAGATAAACAGTATAGATGTTATTAGAATCTTTTGGAGCAATATTCTTCCAGTCCTTTACTTCTTTACTATAATAAGTATAAGGCCCCAGCGAACAGGAGGAACTGAAAATCAAACATAGTATGACTCCTTTTACTATACTACCTTTCATATCCTTTAAATTTAAATTCATGTATAGCAGCTTGTTTTCCTCTGGCTTCATTAGAGATAAGCATGTTGCCATTCTCTTTAAAGGTAAGACCTTCTGGCTGTAAAAAGAGTGATGATTTCAGATCGAGTTCGTCTTCTGTTTTTCCTTCCCGTGACAATACCAGAAGTTTATTTCTAGAAAGCACAAAATATTTTTTGGTAATAGGATGAATAGCTATGGCGCTTGGTGCAACCTTTTCGTGTTTTATAGTAAACAAAGATTCTTTTCCTAATCCCTGGTTAAATTTATAAGGGTAGAAATTTTTTTCTCCTTCTTTGCATCCTATGATGAGTAAGTTCTGATCTTTGTCAAAGCAAAGGCTTTCTGTGTTGTTCTCTGAAGATAATTCAGTATCGATTTTTGTAGTACTTCCATTGGAATACTTAAATAAAGAGCCATCGCTTCTTAAAATATAATAAGCATCGCCTGTTTTGGCGATATCTTCATAGTCGCCGTCTCTGGCAAATTCAATGGTCTGTGAAATTTTTTGCGATGATGGATTAAAAATAAAAATCTTTCCGTCTTCGTCCTGCACACAGGCAATGGCAGTGTCAGAAACAAAGCATATTCCTGAAACTTCATTGAGCACAGTTGGAAGAATATAGGTATTTACAGGCGATGATAAATCGTAAGAAGCATTGGAATCATCAAGCTTTTTTTTCTCTTCAGATTTTACTTTACAGGAGAAAAAAAATAAACATGAAAGAATATGAAAAAATAGCAGGTTCTGCATGTTAAAAATATTAGATACCAGGTATTAATAACATTAATCGTGGCAAATAGTTATTTATATAACTTTTTACCTATACTAAAGTTTGCCATTTTTATGCCTGAGCCTAAGAATATTGTAGAGGAAGCAAGCCGGTTTGTGTTTGATTTATTCAAGGAAAAGCTTTCCCAGGATTATGTATATCACAATTACCAGCATACGCTGGAAACAGTGGAAACATGCCGTAAGCTTTCCAAGGCTTATCCGGAATTAAATGAAGACGACAAAGAAATACTGCTGGTCTCTGCCTGGTTTCATGATACAGGTTATATCCAGGGGGCAGCGGCACATGAAGATAAAAGCAAAGAGATCGCCAGAGAATTTTTAACAGAAAGAGATTATCCTTCAAATAAAATCGCCAGGGTACTCGAATGCATTGAATCCACCAAAAGAAGCAAGAAGCCTGAAAACTTAATTTCTCAGATTCTGGCTGATGCAGACATTGTCAATATCGGAGAAGAGACATTTTTTGCTAAATCAGATTTGCTGCGAAACGAGTGGGTGAAATTCGGTATAAGAAATTGCAATGACATTGAGTGGGCTCAGACCCAATTGCATTTTCTGGAATCTTCTCATTTTCATACACAGGAAGCAGTAAAGATATACGGAGAACAGGTACAATTAAATATTCAGGAGCAAACGAAAAGGCTTCAGAAACTGGAGAAGAAAAAGGAGAAAAAAGAGAAGGAAAAATCCGGAACTAAAGCTCAGCCTAAAAGAGGAATTGAAACCATGTTCCGGAGCATTTATATGAGTCATATAAATCTCAGTTCTATCGCCGATAGCAAAGCCAATATGATGATCAGCATCAACTCACTGATCATTTCCATTACCCTTACTTTGGTAGGCGCAAAACTTTCTTTGCTGGGTACAAGCTTCAAGGAAAATCAGATAGTGATCTATCCTATCATTGCCTTATTGTTAACCAGTCTCGGAGCGATCATATTTGCCATTCTTTCTGCCAAGCCGAAGATCACCCGGAAAATTAATCACCTGGAAGAGATCAAAAAGAAAAATGTGAGCATACTTTTCTTTGGGAATTATGCCAACATCGGTCTTCAGGATTTTGAATATCAAATGCGGGAGTTAATGAAAAGCGAGGATGAGCTTTACGGCAATATGATCCGCGATCTTTATTTCCTCGGCAAAGTGCTTGCCAAGAAATATCAGCTTATAAGAATTTCATATATTGTATTTATGGTAGGTTTGATATTCACTGTAGTGGTTACAGTGTATGTGGTGATTTATCTTAAAAGGGTTGACGATATATAAGTAATTATTTTTCTGAAAGCGCTCTTATCGGTTCGCGTAAGCTTGCAAGGGATACATATTTGTATCGTACAATTCCAAAATGATTATAGCGGACTTTTCCTTCCTTCATTTCCGATCCGGTAAAAGACTGACTGTTTAATTGATCGTCCTGTGTTTTCAGATAATTGCTCGTCATTAAAATATATTCGTGCTCATGTAAATTATTTTTTAATATTCTGTGCGCAAGAATGATATCGCTTCCTAAAAGTTTGGATATCCCTTTGACTTCCATAGTCGCAACGGGGCCATAATGAACAATAAATTTTAAAGTAAGATGATGCAGATCCACCTTGGGATCCGTAAGTTCAATTTTCTTCAAAGTTTTTTGAAAAGCCAGGAAAGTCTTTTTCGTTTGCTCTTCCAACTCGCTTATAGTGGGTGGTATTCCGAATTTATAAAACAAAATGGAGTCACCTTGTATTTCCGCCACTTTAAGGTTTAAAATATTTGAATCAATAATGGTTTCAAGGAGGTTGCGTACTATGGTTCTCGAATGCAGAATATTGGAATGGGTGATTAATTGAGTGAAGCCACTCATATCTGGTATAAAAAGAAAGGCATTTTCCACTTCTTCCAAATGGTTTATTCTCTCCAGATCCATACGCTCCTATCCCCCTTTTAATAAGAAGTGTTTCAATTCACCTCTGTAAAAAGAACCAGAAAATTACGGATAATGTTATTCTTAAAAATATTGTATTCTGATTTCCAATCCATAATCTTATAGTGTGTATGGGTATCAAAGTTAAAAGACACAGATTCTGGTTGATTCTGCCTTTCCTTACCTTTTTTATATTAATGATGATTCTCTCTTTTCTCAACCGGCCTGATAAGTCCAGTCTGACAAAAAACAGGCAAAAAGATTTGCTTGATTATTCCGGAAAACCGGAAAATGACTGGGATTTAAAGTTTAAAATCCTATATATCAAACACTTTAAAAAAAGCCTAATATGGAAAAAAGCTTTTTTCCCGGTTACTTTTTCTTTTTGACAAGTATATAGTTTGTGGGTTGCGAATTTTGTGCTTTTATTAGAACTCATTATAATATAATTAGATTCTTGGTTAATGAATTATAAATAAAGTACAAATTTATATTTGTTAAATAAAAATTACCGCCAACATATGAGAACATTTTTACGAGCAGGATTTCTGGTATTTACCTTCAATTTTTTAATTCAAACATTACAGGGGGCTACTTTCACTGTAACTATCACCACAGGAAATGATTATTCATGTGGTGGTTTTCCAACAGCGACAAATAATGGAGTACCTACTTGTCCGGCAATGGTTGGAAGTCTTGGCTGGGCGATTGCTTCTGCCAATGCTAACCCCGGAGCTGACATTATCGACTTTAACCTTCCGACAGGCACAATAATTAACGTGCCTAATCCAAACTGGCTTATTATTTCTGATGCAAGTCTTACCATAAATGCTACAATTAATGGCATGGCGGCTGCATGGGCAGCTGCAGGTTCCTGTAAGCCTATACTTGAATTATCTTATGGGTTTTCTAACGGCTTAGACATTAATGGTGTAGCCGGAGTTACTATAAAAGGATTGGTGCTGAGCACAGGAGGAAATGCAATTACATTCAGAGGTGTGGGGGTGACAAGCGGTGCGGTGCAGGGATGTTATATTGGTTTGAATCTGGCTGGCACTGCAACAGGAACTGTTCCTCAGCAAGGTGTTCAGGTTACTACAGGAGCATCTGGTGTGATCATCGGCGGCAATACATGTGCATTGAGAAATGTTTTTATTGCTAATAATAATGGAGGCGTATTTTTTGATAATGGCGACAATAACACGGTCATCGGAAATTATTTCAACCTTAATGCTGCCGGCACTGCCTTTGTGAATCCGGGAGGAGGTCAGGCATGTATAAGACTTCAGAATGGTTCGACCGGAAATATCATAGGTACTAATAATGCAGGTGAAGGTAATGTGATGACTGCTACTTCCGGCCAGGCATGTATCATGGTTGAGTCAGCGAGTGATAATACCACTATAAGAAATGCCTATATAGGTTTTGCCGCTAATGGAACCACTGCTCTTGGAGGAGCCGGAACATCACACGGAATACAGATAAATGCTTCTTCCAATGGAACCGTGGATGATTGCGTAATAGGAGGTTTCGATACTTATGGAATTAACCTTAATACAGCTACAATAAACGGATGGACATTTTCGGATTCAAAAATCGGAACAGATGTTACAGGAAACGTAGTAAGAGCAAACAGGCAGGGAGGTATTTTTAGCACGAATGCTAATGCAAATATTACAGTAAGCAATTGTGTCATCAGCGGCAATGGATCTACTTCTGCAACACTTGCTCCCGGAATCCAGTTTGACCAGGCTTGTACTGCTTGTAATTTCACAGGCAACAGGATTGGTGTTACATCCAGCGGAGCCTGCTTAGGAAATACAGGCAGCGGGCTTTTCTTAAAAAATACAGCGAGTGCAACTACAATTATTCAAAATAATATCATTGGTTGCAATGGTTATCTTAACTCAGGAGGGCAATTGCACGGCATCCACCTTTTAAGCTGCAGTAATATCCAGGTTCTGAATAATTATACCGGAACAGATGCTTTAGGTACACAGTTAGGAAATAACCAGGATGGCATAAGTTTAAATTCATGCAGCAGCATTCTTATCCAGGGAAATACATCCAACTATAATAACTGGGGAATCTTTATGCAAGGGGCAGGCGGTAGTAATATTATAATTGGCAATACAGTAAATAACAATGGATTTAATAATACTCCTCTTGCTAAAAGCATATTAAATGAAGGCGGTGGTATCTGCGCACAGACAAGTAATAACAATAATGAAATAGGGCGCGCTATAGCAGGACAGGGAAATACTGTAAACGATAATAAGTGCGGGATACATTTAAGAGGTGATCCGGGAGGAACTACCGGTAATCTGGTATATAACAATACAGTCTACAGTAACAATTCGGGTAACTACACTAAATACCCTACAGATTATTCAGGGTGCGGTATTGTAGTTTCGGGAAACAGCAATCAGAATAAAATCGGAGGGGCGGGTGCGTTACAATTTAACACAGTATACGGGAGCCAGAGTTACGGAATACTTATTGACAATAGCGATCAGGTTGAGATCAGAAGAAACAGAAGCTATTGCAATGGCGGTACGACAGCAAACAGGAGCAACCCTACTTATGCCATACGTATTATCAACGGAGGGAATAATGCCAATGGTACGGCCAAGCCAGGACCAATTACTTATATGGGTGGAATAGGTATTACAAATGGCGGTGGTATTCCTTCAGCAATTACTCCCAATAACGTAACAGCGGGAGATGTCATTGAAGTATATTTTGATAATGCCTGCGGATGCCAGTTGTTTCAATATTTAGGCGATGCAACGGTTGCAGCGACCGACTGGTTTTATCCTGCTGGAGGAAATCCAACTCCTATCCCAGGCGGAGGTTATTGTCAGGATGGCAGTACACTTCCAGGAGGCGGACCATGTGATCCAACAAACGTTGTTACATCAGGAGCGCCAAATGATTATCTGATCAATTCAGTAACAGCTACAAGAACTACCAATCCAAATACTGCGACAGGGGAGACTTCAGAGCCAATGGATTGCAACCCTACCATTCTTCCGGTAGATTACCTTTCTTTTACAGCAAAAAGAAATGGGCCAAACTCTGCAGTGCTTAACTGGGTAACTGCATGGGAAAAAAACAACGCTTACTTTGAAGTGCTCAGAAGTACCGATGCACATAATTTTACAGTGATAGGAACAGTGCAGGGTTCAGCCACTACTGTATTGAGTAGCAAATATACTTTTACAGACGAGGCTTTGAGAGAAGGTACTTATTATTATATGCTGAACCAGGTTGACTTTGACGGCCAGCAGGCTTTTTCACATATGCAGGTTGTTACTCTTGGACAAGCAAATGATATTGAAGTAGTTCCTACAGCTGTTGCCAGCGGACAAAATATCAGAGTGCTTAATTTCACCGGGGAAAATCTTGCTGATATTACGGTGGTAGATATGTCAGGACAAATAGTTGCAGTGTATAATAATATCAGTGGCAGTACTATCGATATAGGTACTGAAGGTTTTGCCCCGGGAATTTATATGCTGAGAATTGTAGCCGGTGACCAGGTGGCATTCGAAAAAGTCGTAGTACAATAAATTTAATACAAACATAATGTTTTTAGCCCGGGTATAAAGCCCGGGCTAATTTTTTTATATTCGTGTATGATTCGTTCTATCAGTATACTCGGATGTGGCTGGCTGGGTTTACCGCTCGCGGAATTTCTGGCTTCTCATAGCCACGCTGTAAAAGGATCAACTACACAGGACTCAAAATTAAATCTCATTAAACAGGCGGGTGTACAACCTTTTCTGATAAAGCTTACCCCTTCCCTGGAAGGTAATAAGCTGTCCGATTTTTTTTCTTCTGATATTCTGATTATAAATATTCCTCCGGCTGTTGCAAAAACCTCTGAAGATTTTCATGTGCAGCAGATGGAAGCGCTTGCAAAGTACCTGAAAAATTCTCCCGAAAGAAAAATTATTTATGTAAGCTCTACATCGGTTTACCCGGACATGAATGCTGAAGTAAGGGAGAATGATATTGAAAGAGTAGAAGATGCAGGCAATAAAACTTTGTTCAGGGCGGAGGAAATTTTAAAATCTTATAATACAATTATACTGCGCTGTGCAGGATTGGCTGGCTATGACAGGAATATTGTAAAATATTTTGCCGGCAAAAAGAATCTTTCCATGGGTAACTGTCCCGTTAACCTTATTCATCGGGACGATGTAATAGAAATTATTTTTCAAGTGATACAGAAAGATAATTTATGGAATAATATTTTTAACGTAAGCGCTCCGGAACATCCCTTGAGAAAAGATTTATATCCTTCGCTCGCACAAAAATTCAATTATGAGATCCCACACTATGCTTTATCCTTGCCCGGAAAATGTAAAATTGTAAACGCTGATAAGCTCATTAATGAATTGAATTATCAATTTAAGTTCCCTAATCCATTTAGTTTTTTATACAATAAGTAAATTACGAAAGCAGCTCTTTACATAAATCCGGATTTTCTCAACTTTTTCAATTTGCGCTTTGTTTTACATATAGATATGAAAACACATTTGGCAAATACCGGGAAAGAAAAAGAAATGCCTCATTACCGTACACCTATGACGACACGCCTTAAATGTTTATGTGAAAACGGCTTTGATAAAGAATTTGAATTCATCGAAGATGAAGGAATAAAATGCATTCAAACCGGAGAAATATTTAAGCAGGATGATTTGAAAATTCTAGAACGTATGAGGTTTGAGGGAATATCTGATCCCGATGACATGGCGATATTGTATGTAGTCGAAACTAATAATGGCTTAAAGGGTGCCATAGTATCTGCGTTTGGTATATATGCCGATGCAAATCTTATTGAGTTTATGAATGGCATTAAAGATGAAACCATCGATAATATTTCTGAGTCATTAAAAGGGCCATGCAGCGTGGACTTGGATATTTCAGATATGAAATGTTAGTGTGGGCATAGTTAATCAATAATCAACGATAAAAAGAGAGCCGGATCATTGATCCGGCTCTCTTTTTATCTATTAATGATGGTGATGATGTTCATGCTGGTGGCCGTGTTTGTCTGAATACCTTTTTAGCAAATATCCAAAAGCAAATACAAACAGCCATGTTGGATATAAAGCCCACACGGTGTGTACTTTTTTATCTATGAGCAATAATATAATGTGAACAATGGCGCTGAATATTAAGCCAACGACACTGATTACCTGAAATGCATTAAAATCCTTCATATATAAAGGTAACAAAATTAAGAGATCTTTCTTTTCATTATTTTAAATATTTCCGGTAAAGGTGGCTGCAGGCAGGCTTAATATGTTTGGTAAATATGCTTAAAAGCTTAATTTTATTGGAATTATAGATGTTAGTAGTATATGGGTGACTTAGTTAATGCAGAAGCGATAAAACAGGCAAGCGAAGGATTAAAGGGAATAGTAAAGCATACTCCCCTCGACAGGAATATTGATTTGTCCGAACAGTATGGCTGTTCATTGTATCTTAAAAGAGAAGACCTTCAGGTGGTCCGGTCTTATAAATTGAGAGGCGCATACAATCTTATCAGTGCTGCTTCCAGAGAAGAATTGAAACGCGGAGTAGTATGCGCGAGTGCAGGAAATCATGCGCAGGGAGTTGCCTATTCATGTAATCTGTTGAAGATTCCCGGCAAAATTTTTATGCCTAATACTACACCCAAGCAGAAAGTTACTCAGGTAAAAATGTTTGGGAAAGATTATGTAGAGGTAATTTTAACCGGAGATACTTTTGATGATGCCTATGCGGAATCAATTGCTTTTGCCACCAAAAATAAATTATTGTTTATCCATCCTTTTGATGATAAAAAAATAATAGAGGGACAGGGCACAGTCGCAGTAGAGATCCTGGAAGATATTAAAGAAAAAATTGATTACCTTTTTGTTCCCATTGGTGGGGGTGGACTTGTTTCAGGTATCGGTGCTTATTTTAAAAAATTGAGTCCGGATACAAAAATAATCGGTGTAGAGCCGTCAGGCGCACCTTCCATGCACGAAGCGCTGAAACAAAAGAAAGTGGTTACGCTCAATACTATTGATAAGTTTGTGGACGGCGCTGCGGTGAAGAGAGTGGGGGAATTAAATTATAAAATATGCACTGAAATACTGGATGATATAGTGCTGGTGCCGGAAGGGAAAGTATGCTCCACAATTATTAAGTTGTATAACGAAGAAGCAATTGTAGTAGAACCGGCAGGAGCGCTTAGCGTTTCCGCATTGGATTATTATAAAGATAAAATCAAAGGCAAGAATGTGGTTTGCGTAATAAGCGGAAGTAATAATGACATTGGCCGTATGGAAGAAATTAAAGAAAGGTCTTTATTGTATGAAGGGTTGAAGCATTACTTTATTATCAGTTTCCCTCAGCGTGCCGGGGCTTTACGCGAATTCCTGGATGAAATCCTTGGGCCTAATGATGATATTACGCGCTTTGAGTATACCAAAAAGAATATTAAAGAAGTTGGTCCTGCACTGGTTGGTATTGAACTAAAACACAAAGAAGATTATGACCAGTTGCTCAAACGAATGGACAAAAAAAATGTTAATTATCATTATTGTCCGACTAAAATAAGCTTTAAACCTCCGGTTTCCCAATGTAAACGGAATGTTTTTTAAATGTTCA
>JAIERY010000278.1 GCA_019746425.1 Cytophagaceae bacterium | reverse complement strand
TTAGTTGTCTTAAAAATAAGAATATTTTTAAAAGAATTTTAAATTAAGTTTTGAGCGTATAGCTATATGTCATTTTTAAGATCTTCTTTATGGGCCGCCTTGGTAGTGATTGTCAGATCTTTGACCAGTATTTTAATCAGTCGGGAAATTGCCCGCAATTTTTTGCCGGCACATTTTGCCGTATTCTCTCATTTTCAGAATTTGTTAAGTATTTTTCTTACCGTTCCTACCGACGGAATTAACCGGGGACTTGTAAAATATTTTTCCGATTTAAACTCAGATGGAATCATCAGGAAAAAAATCATCGTGGGATCTTTAATACTGAATCTGTTTGTTTTTTTATTCGCTGTTATATGCATTCTTATTTTTAATGACTACATATCAAAGCTTTTTTTTCAGGATGGAAAGCCTTCCTGGTTTTTTCTTTTATTCCTTGCCTTATTACTGCAGACTTTAAATTATTATGCCCTCAGTTTTCTGCTTGCCAAACAACAGCTCAAAACTTATTTTTGGGTGAATGTATGCGGTTCTGTAATCGGGATGTTTCTGGTGGTATATATAGTTAACCTGAAAATTTTTTCATTAGCTCTTATTGCTACGGCCATAGGCCCATCGCTGCTCTTTTTTGTCGGATTTGTTTTAATAATTAAAGAAGATCTACTCAAAGTTAAATTTAGTCCTGTAAAAGATTTTAAGGTTTTAAAAGATCTTGGGGGATTTATATTAATGGCTTTGAGTGTCGTTATATTCGGACGAGTGACAGATTTTTTTGTCAGAGAATATTCCCTGTCGGTATTTGGATTTCATCAGACTGGCTTATGGCAATCGGTTGTTAAATTTTCTGAATATTACTTTGCTGCTTTCACCAGTATCCTGGGTATGGTTTATTATCCGAAAATATCAGCCGTTGTTAATTTTCCTGAACAGCTGAGGGATCATATCAGGTCGGTGATTAAGACTCTTATCCCTATTATATTACCTGGTTTAGTCTCCGTTTATTTTTTAAGAGAGTATATTCTGCTCGTATTCTTTGATGAGAAATTTCTTCCTGCAAGCAGCCTGTTTTCTTTTCAGGTGATAGGCGACTTTTTTAAAATGACCTCCTATATGCTGGGAGTAGTATTGGTAGCTCAGGCACGGATCCGTTTGTTTATTTTTGTTCAGGCTGTTTCTGCCCTGATGTATATCGTTTTGATCTATATCAGTTCTCTGTATTGGGGAGTGGAAGGGTTGGTAATTGCCAACACAATCAGGTTTTTTCTTTACTTTATACTTATATGTATTCTTTTTCGTAAAATATTATGGAAATGAAACCGATAGTATCTGTTATCTGCCTTTGTTACAATCATGAGAAATTCATAAAAGAAGCTCTTCAGTCTATTATTGACCAAAGCTATTCTGCTCTGGAAATTATTGTGGTGGATGATTTCAGTAAAGATAAAAGCAAAGATGTCATCAGGGATTTCATCAAAAATCATCCTTCCATAAGATTCATTGCTCACAATAGCAACATTGGCAATTGTAAATCTTTTAATGAGGCTTTAAAACTGGCAACAGGAAAGTATATAATAGATTTTTCAACGGACGACGTAATGGCTCCTTCCCGGATAGAAGAACAGGTAAGCGCCTTTGAAAGACTGGATGAAAGCTATGGGGTAATTTTTACCAATGCTTTATTGATTGATGAGAAAGGGAAAGAAACAGAAACACACTATGCAGATACCGATGTTGTGCCGTCGGACGATATTTATGAAGCCGTTGTATCCCGTTACTTTATCAATCCACCCACGATGATGATACGTAAGAATGTATTGGATGAGTTAGGCGGATATGATGAATCATTATCATACGAAGATTTTGATTTCTGGATCCGCTCTGCCCGGAAGTACAAATATTATTATTTGGATAGGGCTTTGACCAGGAGAAGAATTTTGCCTTCCTCGCATTCGGTAAAATTTTTTACCAAAGGCAATGTACAGATTATTGATTCTACCTACAGGGTAATAAGAAAAGCATTGTGGCTCAATCAGAATGAAAAGGAAAACGAAGCCTTGGTAAAAAGAATAAAATATGAAATGAGAAGTTCTTTTTATCTTGGTAGTTTCAGATATGCAAAAAAATATTTCAGCTTATTAAAAGATCTGAAGGATGATGATCTGCTCTCTACCTGTATTTTTTATTTCTCACGTCTGAGAATTCATGTTTACCCTTTTTACAAGCTGTATTTGAAGTTTAAGAAATAAGTCGATAGCCTGCGACTATCAACTGACTTCTAACATTTTCAGATAGCTCTGATATCTTGATTCTGCTATGCCGCCTGTTTTTACTCTTTCAATCACTGCACACTTTGGTTCGCTGATATGGCGGCAGTTGTGGAATTTGCATTCGCCAAGTAGTTCACGCATTTCAGGAAAATAATGACTTAGTTCTTCTTCGCCGATTTCAAATAATCCCAGCTCTTTAATACCTGGCGTATCAATAATGAATGTGCTTTCATCAAGGTCAAACATTTCCGCAAAAGTAGTAGTGTGTATTCCCTTATCGTTGTAAGAAGAGATTTCCCCGACTCTTAAATCCAGTTCCGGCGCGATGACATTTATTAAAGTAGATTTGCCTACTCCGGAATGACCGGAAATAAGACTGGTCTTGTTTTTTAAAATTTCTTTAAATTCATTTATCCCTGTTTTGTCTGTGCCGCTTGTATATAGGCATCTGTATCCTAAGGCTTCATATGTTTTTTTTAATTGCTGGAAATGCTCGCGGGTTTCTGCATCACATAAATCGTATTTATTAAATACCAGGATTGCCGGTATTCGAAATGCTTCTGCCGAAACCAGAAATCTGTCTATAAAACCTAAAGAGGTGACCGGCGATACCAGGGTGACTATTAAAACAGTCTGATCTAAATTGGTTGCGATTAAATGTCCGTGGGCAGATTTATGCGCAGCCTTTCTTATGATATAATTTTCTCTGGGTAATATATCTGTAATGATTGCTGTTCCTTCCGCATTATTTTCAGGCTCGAATTCTACTTTGTCTCCGACTGCTATGGGATTGGTTACCTTTAGATCTTTGATTTTGAATTTTCCCCGCAGCCTTCCCTTGTATTTATTTTTATCCTCGCCCAGAATATCATACCAGGATCCTGTCGACTTTATTATCTTTCCCTTCATATCAATTAAGGTATTGTTTGCAGTAGTTGATAATTTTCTCCGTCGCTCCTATATTCTTTTGTACATAGCCCAGGCACGTCTTGTTGATTTCAGCTATTCTTGAACCATCGTTCAGAATTTCAGAAAACTTTGATTCAAATTCCGCTCTGTTTTGGACAGAAAAAGCAGCTTTGAGTTTTATTAAATCTTTTGCCTCTTTGAATTTATTATATTTCGGTCCAAAAAATACCGGCATGCCAAAGGTCGCAGGCTCAAGAATGTTGTGTAGGCCCTTTCCAAATGCTCCGCCAACATAAGCAAGATCGCCATATTGATATAAAGAGCCCAGCATGCCAACATTATCGATGATCAGTACATCGCTGACAGATGCATTTTTTTCGTTTACCTGTGAATAGCGTATGGATTTCTTTTTTATTCTCTGTTCTATATCGCTTATTTCTTTCTCTTTTATCTCATGAGGAGCGATTATGACTTTTAAATTGTCTGGTAGCTGATTGATTGTATCAAAAAGTATTTCCAGATCCTGTGGCCAGTTGCTTCCTACGATGAAAATTTTTTTATCACCTTTGAATTTTTGTATAAGTGGAAATTCTTTTTTGTTTTTGAAAACTTCATATACTCTGTCAAACCTGGTATCTCCTGCTATTTCAGTATTATGGATATTATATTTTTTTAGTAATTCAATGGATTTTTCATTTTGTACAAAAATGCGTGTGATCTTATGCAGTGTTCCCCTGAACAGAGAACCATATGATTTGAAAAAGATTTGTTTCTTCCTGAATATGGTAGAAAATGAAATGACCGGAATATTTTTTTTCTTCAGCTCATTGATGTAGTGATACCAGAATTCATATTTGGCAATGAAGGCAATCTTTGGGTTAATGATCCTGACAAATTTTCTGGCATTGAAAGGAGTATCCAGCGGAAGGTAAAATACATAATCCGCATAGCTGTAGTTTTTTCTTACTTCATATCCCGAAGGAGAAAAAAAAGTTAAAAAGATATTATAGGCCGGATATCTTCTTTTGATTTCTTCAATAAGCGGACGGCTTTGTTCAAATTCGCCTAATGATGCACAATGAAACCAGATAACCGGCGCGGCATTTTTATACATGATCCTCTGAAGCTTTGGAAAATAATTCCTTCTTCCGTTCACCCATAACCTGGCTTTTGTATTAAAAGGCCATGCCAGTAATATTAAAAGAGAATATATTCTTAAAGCGATATTATATAAAAGCAGAGACATCTTGTTGACTTTTCTTTTGAATATACCTAACTATTTTAAGACAAACACCTATGGGTAATATTTTTGCCCTAATAATGAAATTTTATTCCTGTAATAGCGCTGTTTGTATCGGTTTATTCCGGTTTTCTGCAAGTTAATATTTTTGGATAAAGGATTTAAAATCAGTCGCACCGCATTCATGATTTTTTCATTATTTTAGCAGCTAAATTTTTTATTGCCATGACGAGCTCTCATCAGTTTAAGTTTAAAGAAGTATTTAACATCACGGTAATAGTGGCTGCGCTTGGCTACTTTGTAGATGTTTATGACCTGGTACTTTTTTTAATTGTGGGTAAAACGAGTATCAGGGAGCTGATACCAGGTATTCCTAAATCTGAGGAAATTGCAAACTTTAAATACTTGCTGAATGTGCAGATGATGGGCATGCTCGTGGGAGGGATTTTCTGGGGAGTGATGGGTGATAAGAAGGGAAGACTCTCTGTTTTATTCGGCTCTATCATTATGTATTCCTTGGCCAATATTGCTAACGGACTCATTGCTCATATCGATGCGGCTCCTGATAATCTCATTACAATATATGCGATCATGAGATTTATAGCCGGTGTAGGCCTGGCCGGGGAGCTGGGTGCAGGGGTAACGCTGGTAATGGAAATTATGGGTAAAGAAACGCGGGGTTACGGAGCCATGATGGTGGCCTCTATTGGTGTAATAGGAGCGGTGGTAGCAGCTTTGATAGGTATGTCTGACCTGGGATGGGAAGTAACTTATTATATAGGTGGCGGACTTGGATTGCTTCTGTTGATTTTACGGCTTGGTGTCTTTGAGTCAGGTATGTTTGAGAAGATGAAGAATGAAGGAGTAAGGAAAGGCGACTTCTTTTTACTATTTAAGACCAAAGAAAGAATGATCAGGTATATCAAATGTCTGCTGATCGGACTTCCGGTTTGGTTTATAATCGGAATACTGGTTGGACTTGCCCCGGAAATTGCAAACATATTGAATGTAACAGGCACGGTCCAGCAGGAGCTATGTGTAATGATATGCTATATTGGATTGGTGTTCGGGGATATCGCCAGCGGAGCGCTTAGTCAGGTATTGAAAAGCCGGAAGAAAGTATTTTTTATTTTTTATTCCTTATGCTGCATTTTCATAGCCATATACCTTAACTTAAATGGAGTGTCTTACAAAGTGTTTTATACCCTGATATTTCTGTTAGGCTTTTCAGTAGGCTTCTGGGCTATCTTAATTATGGTAGGATCCGAATCTTTTGGCACTAATGTACGAGCAACTGCTACCACTACTGTTCCGAATTTTGTAAGAGGCTCTCTGGTACTTATTACTCTTCTCTTTGATCTCATCTATGGATTTTTCCCTAAAGGGGATTCTTTTAGCGGTTTAATTCCTTCTGCAGCAATCGTAACCTGTATCGTAATGATTATTTCTTTCGGAGCCTTATATTTTCTGGAAGAGACTTTCGGTAAAGACCTGAATTACCTGGAACAGGATCCACATTATCATGAAAAAAACCGGAGTTGATATAAAAAAAGAACCCCTTAAGCTACTTAAGAGGTCCTAAAAGAAATTAAACAGGTTATGAATAAATCGTGTTATTGAATATATATACTTTCTAAAACCAGGAGGTAACCTGCCCTTAAAAAAAAATCAAAAATATTTTTTCTTTATAGCTTCAATGCATAAAAAATTATGTTTTTAGCAATTTTTGATGTTTAAACTCTTAAATGGATCATACCCGGGAGAATAAAAAAACCTCCCCAAAAGGAGGTTCATGTAAATAGTTAAAAACTAAATTTTAATTGGTGGTAAATACTTAAAAACTCCTGGCAAAAAATCAGCGCTTCACTATGTTGGAAGCAATGTTCGCCTTTTCAGTTAAGGTCAGATTCTTTTGTTTTTTCTCAGTGCCAATAAGCCTTGTTTGTGCAAAACCCAGCCACAGAATAAAAAATAGGGTAGATATTTTAAGTACGAAGGGTACTTCTGTGTAAAAATTTTTAACCATATTCCCGTAAACTAATTTTATATTAATACTTATACGGAGGAAAAAGTAAACGTTATCTATTTTTTTTATGATTTTTCAAAGGAAAAAAGGCCTGTTTTCTTAATTTTTTAAGGGTCAAGCCCTTTATTGTTTCGATGAAATAGAAATATCTATAGATTAAAAAAAATCAAAAAAGCATGATTAAGGTACTTTTTGTTTGTTTGGGCAATATTTGCCGGTCTCCCATGGCCGAAGGAAGCTTTCAAAAACTTATTGCGGATAAAAAACTCCATAACAAAGTTAGTTGTGATTCCGCAGGTACCTCTTCTTACCATATCGGAGAATTTCCCGATGAAAGAATGTGTAAAACCGCAGCCAAATATGATATCATGCTTAACCATAGAGCGAGGCAATTAGTGAAAGAGGATTTTAAGACCTTTGATTATATAATCGCCATGGATGAAAAAAATTACCATAATATTAAAAAACTGGCGGATAGCGGAGGGGAGACACCCAGATCTTATAAAGTGTTTATGATGCGTGAATTTGATTCCATGAAGGATCATCATGATGTTCCTGATCCTTATTTCGGAGGAATAGATGGCTTTGAAGAAGTTTACAGCATACTTACAAGAAGCAATAAAAATTTCATGGACTTTTTAATTAAAGAGCATAATCTCTAATGCCTGACTTCAAATCTCGGATAGAAAAAATTCTCACTTCGCATTTCGGTAAGGAAATTAATGTAAAAAATATCAGGGAATTATCAGGCGGATGTATTAATAATGCTTTGAAAGTAAATACATCCGGCGGTAATTTTTTTGTGAAATACAATACAGCCGATCACACATCGCTTTTTGAAACAGAAGCAATGGGCTTAAAACTTCTGAAAGAAACCCAAAGCCTGGACATACCTGAAGTTATTACTTATGGCAGATCCGATGCTCATATTTATCTTATATTAGAATATATTGAGCCGGCTCCGCAAAGCAAACCGTATTGGGAAGATTTTGGTATTTCACTGGCCGGCTTGCACAGAAATTCTCAAAGCATGTATGGTTTGCATTTTGATAATTTTATCGGTTCTCTAAGGCAAAACAATAAACTAACGGATGACTGGATTTCTTTTTTTGTAAATGAAAGACTCGAGCCGCAAATAAAGATGGGCATAGACAGCGGAAAAATACCTTCCCAGGTGCATCAGTATTTTAAATCACTCTACAAATTGTTGCCCCAAATTTTATACTCTGAAACTCCAGCATTGCTTCACGGCGATTTATGGAGTGGAAATGTAATGGTAAATGAAAAAGGAAATGCCGTGCTGATTGATCCTGCAGTGTATTATGGGCATAGAGAAATGGAACTGGCCTTTACTACGCTATTTGGTGGTTTTGATATAGACTTTTATAATTCTTATATGGAAAGCTTTCCTTTGGAGGATAATTTTGAAGAAAGATTTGAAATTTATAATCTATATCCCCTGCTGGTCCACATAAATCTTTTCGGCGGCGGATATTTGAATTCAGTAGTAAGTATCTTAAGAAGGTTTATTCGCTAGGTTTATATTTGCTGCGTGTAATGGCTTTTTGCATTTCTCTTTCTATCACAAGATCTGCCAGCTGAGAAGAAATTTCCTGTGGCGCACTTTCTGAAATTATTCTGTTTACCTTCTGCTCACTTAAATCCATGCGATAAAAAATATTCAAAAGCCTGTTCATGTCGCGGTTGAGTAATATGGAAATGGCATGAGCAAGTTTTTCTTTCAGGTCATTTAGATTCTGGCAGGTAGAAATTAGGCCGGCATCCATCTCAAAGTTTTTTGAAATCGCGGGACTTAAATCTTTTAAAGCAATAAGGTCTGACATACAATAAAAAAGGCTCTTGTATGAAGGGCCTTTCAATGATTACTTTTTCTTGCCTGTAGTTTTTGCTTTTGTTTTAGAGCCTGATTTCGCTTCGGTCTTTTTCGTTTCTTTCTTGGCTTCTTTTTTAACTTTCTTCCTGGGTTCTTTTTTCTCCTCTTTCTTCTCTGCTTTTACTTCTTTTTTCTCAGGCTCTTTCTTTTCTACTTTTTTCTCTTCAGCCTTTACCTCTTTTTTAGGAGTTTCTTTTACTTCTTCTTTTTTCTCCGGTTCAGGTTCCTTAGTGAAAACTTCAGGGGAAAATTCCATTAATATAGAGTACCAGCTTACCATTTTTTTTATGTCTGACTGATAAACTCTTTCTGTATCATAATCCGGAACTACCGTTGAAAGAAAATTTCTGAGTTCATTTTCTTCAGACTTGGGATTTACATTCAGCTTCCTCCCATACTTATCATATATATTTTTGAAAACGGCCTCAAGCGGAAGCGAAGCTTCCTTGCTGGTAGTATAAACAGAAATTTCTTTTAATAAAGAAACCCTGTTGTTTCCATTAGCAATTAATTTTCCTTTTGCCTGATCGATAGTTTCAAGAATAACTCCTGTGCGGGTTGGTTTTAACACTTTAAATAAACCCGGCTTACCTGAAATTGAAGCGATGTCTTTTAAATCCATATTATGTTTTAACTTATAATTTAAATATTACCGGAACGTTGGTTTGCATTTTATATCCGGGCTGTCTGAACTTTAATAATTTTACAACTCTTTGAGCTTCTTCTCCGCAACCTCCGCCAATATTTTTCACGATTTTATGACCGCTGGTAGTGCCATCCTCATTTAGAACAAAGGCTATAATGCATTCACCCTGTATCCTGTTTCTTTTGGCCATCGGAGGGTAAATAATGCTTTGATTGATAAATTTATACATAGCTTCTTTACCGCCTTCATAGTGTTCTGCTACGGGAACTACCTTGGTAGGTACCTGTGCCACAAATAATAGAATAACCAGGGTAAATATTGTTGTAAAGCTTAGTGGTTTCATATCTGCTTTTTTAAGGGTTGCTAAATTATTTTAAATTATGGATTAACTCAAATTACATGATAATTAATTTTGTCTGAAAGAAACGTTGAGATTGTGAATAAATTTCAATATTTCATCTTTTCCCTCTCCTGTTTCCGAAGAAGTGATAAAATAAGAGGGTAATTCTTCCCAGGTATCTTTCATTTGCTTTTTATAAGTGCCGATAAAGGTCTGTATTTTATTTTTTGAAATTTTATCGGCTTTGGTAAATACTATCACAAAAGGTATGCCCGAAACGGCCATCCATTCCATCATTTTCAGGTCCGAGTCCTGAGGTTCTATCCTGGAGTCTACTAAAAGGAATACGGATTGTATCGACATTCTGTTTTTTAAGTATTCCTGGATCATTTTATCCCATTGTTTCCTTAAGTCCCGGCTTACTTTGGCAAAACCGTAACCTGGTAAATCCACCAAATACCACTCATCGTTTATTAAAAAGTGGTTAATTACCTGAGTTTTACCCGGTTTTGCCGATATTCTGGCCAGGTTGGAATGATTGGTGAGCATATTAATTAATGAAGATTTGCCCACATTAGACCTTCCGATAAAGGCATATTCCGGCAAATCAGGGCTGGGACATTGCTTGTAATCTGTTACGCTTTTTATGAAATTTGCCTTTTTTATCTTCATTTCTTAGATATGTACAATATGTATAATTGGTAATTACTCAGTATAATTATATATTTACGTTCTTCGTTACTTAAAAAAGGGGCAAAATTATTATGAAATAATCATTCAAAGCAAAGTTTTGTCTGATTATCCATAATATTTTTAAAATACAACTAACAAAAACACATGAAAACAATACTCTCCATTGTTAAAACTTGCACTTTAATCTATTGTATTTTTTTAAACTTCAGCCTTCAGGCTCAAAAGAAAAATTCTTACAAAACCATTGAAGCTGAAGCGAAAGAATATTTTCGTGTAGAGGAATATGCAGAAGCGCTTCCTTTATACCTCAAGCTTGACAGTATGAAACCTAACAACGCTCATGTTACAGCGCGGGTAGGTATTTGCTATCTGGCCACTGTGTTCAAATATAAAGCCTTATCCTATCTGGAAAAAGCAAAAGCCATGGGATATCATAAAGATCACGTGGATTTTTACCTGGCGCATGCTTACCACCTTGACCACCAGTTTGATAAAGCCATTGTAGCCTATGAAGCCGCCAAGGCAAATTTGCACCATGAGAAAAAGCCTGAAGATCACGACAGAATGGTAAGGATCAGCCGTTACATCGAAATGTGCAATTCAGGGAAAGAACTGATCAAAAATCCAATTAATGTAAAAATAGAAAATATCGGAGAAAAAATTAACAGTCCATATCCCGACTATGCTCCGGTAATTTCTGCGGATGAGACAGAATTGGTATTTACTTCAAGAAGGCCAAATACTACGGGTGGATTGAAAGACGAGCATAACCATTACTATGAGGATATTTATATCTCAGTAAAAGATGAGAATGGGAACTGGACTGATCCGGTAAACATCGGTTCCAATATCAATACTTCAGGCCATGATGCCAGCATCGGCTTATCTCCCGATGGTCAGGAACTTCTGATTTATAAACACGATGGCATGGGTGATGTGTATTACAGCATTCTTGAAGCAGATAAATGGTCTGCCCCTAAAAAAATGCCAGGCGGAGTTAACAGCCCAAAATCATGGGAGCCAAGCGCAAGTATTACCTCGGATGAAAAAATTCTTTTCTTCAGCAGTGACCGTGAAGGGGGTTATGGAGGAAGAGATATTTATGTGACCAGAAAACTTCCCAATGAAGAATGGGCGCTGCCTAAAAATCTTGGTCCGAAAATCAATACTCCATACGATGACGATGCGCCATTCATCCATCCTGACGGAACTACTTTATATTTCAGTTCCAAAGGACATAACAGCATGGGAGGCTTTGACATCTTTACCGTAACTTATAATCCTTTAAATGACAGCATTACGGAGCTTACCAATGTAGGTTATCCTATCAACACAGCCGATGATGATATATTCTTCGTGTGGTCTGCAGATGGTACAAGAGCTTATTTTTCCTCTATGCGCGCAAGCGATAATTACGGAGAAAAAGATATTTATGTTCTTACAAGACCTAAAGCAAACGTATCTCTTATCGTTTTAAAAGGTAAAGTATTCTCCAAAACCAGCCAGCAGCCAATAGCTGCTACACTTACAGTTACAGATAATGAAACAGGCCAGGTGGTGGGAGTATACAACTCCAACAGCTTTACAGGAAAATATACAGTAATAGTTCCTCCTGGAAAAAATTACGGTATTGCCGTAACTGCTTCCAATCACCTTCCTCATTCAGAAAACGTTTTCATTCCTCAGAAGGATGAATATTATGAGGTTAATAAAGATATTATCCTGGAGCCATTGGCCGAGGGTAGTGTGACCGTTATGAAAAACGTATTTTTTGATTTTGGCAGCGCTGAATTAAAAAATGAATCGCACATTGAATTGGATAAATTCTATCAGGTATTGAAAGAAAACCCTTCTTTGCACGTGGAAATTGCCGGCCACACCGACAATGTGGGTAATGATGAAGATAATCTTGAGCTTTCTCAAAAGAGAGCAATGTCTGTCGTAAAATATTTAACGGATAAAGGCATTGATCCTAAAAGACTTTGCGGAATCGGATATGGCGAAAAAGTAAATGTTGCCTCCAACAATACAGAAGAGGGAAGAAGACAGAACAGAAGAACAGAGATTATTATTATCGAGACTTTGAAAGAAGGTCAGAAAGCAAAAGACTGCGATGGTTTCTATAACACCAACGAAAAGCCGGAAGACAAAATATCCGAAGCTGATATGAATCTCTCGGAGAAGTTTGTAAAAGAATTGCCCCCTATCTATTTTGAATTTAACAGCTTCGCTATCAATACAACATCTAAGGCAAACCTGGAATTGTGGGGGAAATATCTTTTAGCTAACCCGACTGCTAAAATTGAAATTGGCGGACATACTGACGGCATTGGTTCCGATGCTTACAATAAGTTATTATCTGATAAAAGAGTTAACAGTGTAAAAGAGTATCTGATTTCAACAGGTGTTAGTCCGGATAGAGTAACTCTGGTGAGCTATGGTAAGTCCAAGCCTATCGCTACCAATGAAACTGAAGAAGGAAGAAAGAAAAATCGCAGAGTGGAGATTACTATTTTAAAGTAATTGCGTATAAAGACTTGACAGTTGGCAGTTGACAGAGGCGATAAGCTGATTGTTAACTGCCAATTTATTTAAAACCATATACAAAACGCTCATAACTTAGGTGAGTATGTAAAATCTGAGGTGTTTCTGGCCCTAAAAAATAATTATATGCATATGAAATTGAGATTAATACTTTTGCTGCTGTTGATTCCTGTTGCTTTTAACCTGCCTGCGCAGAATATTAAAAAGTCTTTAAAGAATGCCAATGGCTTTTATGAAAAAAAGCTGTATAATGAGGCAATACCTGCATATCTGGAAGTATTAAAAATTGATCCCAACCATGGTGAGGCTAATTATAAGTTAGGCGTTTCATATCTGAAAAGCAGGCACAAATTAAAATCAATGCCGTATCTTGAAAAGGCTGCCCAGGTAAAAGTGGATCCTAAAATCGCTCCTGATCTTTATTATCAGCTTGCGAGATCCTATCAATTCAATCATGAATATGAAAAAGCATTGAATGCCTATAAAGAATATAAAAAAAAGGTAGACCCCAAAGATACAGAGCAGATCCAGTCGATTGACAGAAAAATCTTTGAATGCGAAAACGGGATGGAGTACATGAAAAATCCTGTAAAGGCCAAAATCGATAATATGGGACCTGGTATTAATTCTACTCACGAAGATTTTGCTCCTGTAATCACCCCCGACGAATCCATACTTGTTTTTACATCGCGCAGACCGGGATCAACAGGTGGCTTGCTGGATGAAGAAAAAAACAATGAACCATATGAGGATATATATATATCTTATCGGAAAAATGGTGTCTGGATTGCTCCTGTGAACGTTGGTAAACCTATTAACAGTGATGGTCACGATGCGAGTATTGCGATTTCATCAGACGGTAACAAGATATATATTTACAAACAGGATAATCTTGGTACTATCTATATTTCCAAATTTACAGAAGGTACATGGTCTAAGCCGGAAGAATTAGGAAAAGGGGTAAATAGTAAAGATGGGGAGACCTCTGTTACAGTTACCACTGACGGGCAAACGATATTCTTTACCAGCGACAGATCAGGCGGACAAGGAGACCTGGATATATATATGGCTAAGAAAGATAAAAAAGGAAAATGGAGCGAGCCTGTAAATCTTGGCCCTAAAATCAATACTCCTTATGCCGAAGAATCTCCTTTTATCCATCCCGATGGAAGAACACTTTACTTCAGCTCCAAGGGACATTCAGGAATGGGCGGCTTTGATATTTTTAAATCAACCATGAATAATGACGGTAGCTGGTCTGTGCCGGAACACCTTGGTTACCCTATCAATACAGCCGATGATGATCTGTACTTTGTATTATCTGCTGATAATAAACACGGGTATTATTCTTCGGAAAGGGAAGATGGTTTGGGAGATCAGGATATTTACCTGATCAGTATGCCTGAGCCGGAAAAACTGGCAACAGTTGCCTCTAAAGATGTGAAAAATGAGAAACAAAAGATCAACAGAAAAATTGCTCCCATCGCGAAGGTTGAATCCTTTAACCCAATCACTATTTTAAAAGGAACAATTACAGATGCCATCACCAAGGAATTTCTCGAAGCAGATATTGTAATAATTGACAATGAAAAGAACGAAGTAATTTCTGAGATTAAATCCAATAAACTCACCGGTGCATACTTAATCGTTCTGCCATCCGGTAAAAATTACGGTATCCGGGTTCAGCGAACAGATTATCTTTTCCACTCTGAAAATTTCGATATTCCTTCCAGTACCAACTACCAGGAAATTGTAAAAGATGTTGAACTGAAAAAAGTAGCTATAGGAACAAAGATCGTTTTGAGAAATATCTTCTTTGACTTTGACAAAGCAACTCTTCGTCCTGCTTCTACTGCTGAGCTGGAAAAACTATATCAGCTGCTGGTAGATGTACCAACCCTGAAGATTGAAATTTCCGGCCACACAGATAATAAAGGTTCGGCTGAATACAACAAAGAATTGTCCGAGAAGAGAGCCAAGGCAGTAGTAGATTACCTTGTCTCTAAAGGCATAGACGCTTCCCGTTTGAAGTATGCCGGATATGGTTTGGAAAGGCCAATGTCGACCAACGATACAGAAGAGGGAAGACAGCTTAACAGGCGGACAGAATTTGAAATTATTGGAAATTAATTGTATTTTTCAAATTTTAAAATTAGTTTTAGTTCCAATTCTATATTGCTAACTATAAATATTTGTATAAAAATATTTATAGGTGTTATAAATCTGATTCCAAAAAAATCCTGCTGCATGAAATAGCTTTGCTTTGGCTATGCAGCAAGAGAACTAAAAAACAATTATACACACATGAAATGCTTAATAGCATTACTAACATTAAAGAATAAATAACGATTAAAGCATTCCATGTGACAATTGAAAAATAATTATACACACATGAAATCAGTTCTGAAACTCTATTTTTTTGCTCTATTTTTAAGCTTTTCCGGTATTGCCGTGGGTCAGACAGAAAAAAGGCTTTTGAAAGAAGCCGAAGACGCACTTACGGCGGGAGACCGACATAGCGCTCTTAATTTCTTTCAGCAGGCCCTTGCTAAAAACCCTGAAAATGCTGAAACAAATTATAAAATCGGGGTGCTTTATCTGGATATGTATTATAAGCACCGTTCTCTGCAATACCTTGAAAAAGCCTTCTCCCTCAACCCTAAAATCTCTATAGAAATTCATAAGTACCTTGGCCTCTCTTATCATTATAACCTGGAATGGGATAAGGCCATTGAACAATATGAGCTGGCTAAAAAAACACTTAAGAAAGATGATCCTTTTTTACAGAGAGTAGACAGGAAGATCTATGAATGTAAAAATGGAAAAGAGCTCGTTACCAATCCTGTTAAAGCAGAGATTGTAAATGTAGGGCCAACTATTAACACGAAATATCCTGAATTTGCTCCGGTAATTTCGGCAGATGAAAGCGTTTTGATTTTTACTTCCAGAAGAGAAGGATCTACCGGCGGACTTCTGAACGAAGACGGAGAATACTTTGAAGATATCTATATTTCTCAAAGGGTAAATAACGAATGGGGCGCTCCTAAAAATATCGGCACCAATATCAACACAGAAGGACACGATGCCAGTATCGGGTTATCGGTAGATGGTAAGGAATTGTTTATTTATAAAGACAACAACAGCGGAGATATTTATTTCTGTAAAGACAAAGATGATACCTGGTCAAAACCGACATTCCTTTCTGAAAATGTAAACACCAAGCACGGTGAAACTTCAATTTGTATCAGCCCGGACGGTTCGATGATTTTCTTTACCAGTGACAAAGACGGAGGTTATGGC
>JAIERY010000245.1 GCA_019746425.1 Cytophagaceae bacterium | reverse complement strand
CATCCACTCTTATTTTCATTATTTTTACCTATCCATATTGTTTTTCTTTCAAAAAAAATATCAAGCTTTTCAAGTTTATTAAATATATCAGATAAAAGGGGCTTTAAAGAAGTTGTAAAAATATTTGACTGAGATTCAATTGTTCTTTTAGTAGCGACACTTTCTGTTATTGAGCTATTTAGTTTTGCTTTTATTAAAGTAATTTGTTTGTCAATATCATCTGGTTCTTCAACTACTTCTCCTTTTGCACCCTTAATGTAAAGTTCAAGGGATTTTATTAATTGTTCCCCTAAATAATTAATAAATGTTTCCAGGTTTCCGCTATCTGCTTGCTCCAATGCCCTGAAGTATTGATCTTTTTCCTGGGTTTTAACAATAATGGGCGGAAAATCTTTCATCATTAGAATGAAATTCATGAGTATTCTTGCCATTCTACCATTGCCGTCGTCGAAAGGATGTATACGTATGAACTTATAATGAAATTCTGATGCAAATAACAAAGGATGAATGTCTTTACTATTTAGATTTTTATTGTACCATTCCATCAATTCCTGCATCATAGCTGGGGTTTCTTCGGGTTTGGCGAAATAAAAGATTTCTCCGCTGATGGTCTTTACGTGGTTGGGTTCCTTTTTATAAATACCAATATTGATTGTCCGGGTGGTAGGAAGACCTTCAGGGGTGATAGCATCTTTTTTATAGGGTTCTTTTAGAATAATTGTATGTAATTCCCTGATAAATGCTTCCGTTAATGGGCGTTGTTGCTTTATAATCTCTTCAATATATTTCAATGCTTCATTATGTCCCGTAATTTCAAAATGATCTTTTAACGGCTTGCCGGAAGCAGTGATATTAAATAATATTAAAGCTTTTGTTTCACCGTAGGTCAAACTATTACCTTCCAGATTATTGGAATGAAAATTCCAATCCAGCCTGAATTTCTGCCAGATCCTGATTTCATTTTCTTTCGAAATCGGCCTTAATGAATCTATTTCCTTTTTTAAGGCATCAATTTTCTGAATGGTTGCTTTTAACTCCATTTTCTATTATTTGTCCAAAATTATCAAAATTCCCTAACAATCTGACATCTAGCTAAAGTACTTATTTTCGAACGGATAGCGGCAATTAGGAACTATTTTCGTACTTTTGCACCTTAATTTACCATAATGCAAAGTATTAGAAACATAGCGATCATCGCTCACGTTGACCACGGTAAGACTACCCTGGTTGATAAAATCATTCATGCCTCTAAACTCTTTAGGGATAACCAGGTATTTGACGACTTGCTTCTTGATAGTAATGATCAAGAAAGAGAAAGAGGTATTACCATCCTGGCCAAAAACGTTTCAGTGCGCTATAAAGATGTTAAAATCAATATTATAGATACTCCTGGCCACGCCGATTTCGGGGGAGAGGTAGAACGGGTATTAAAAATGGCCGACGGTGTATTATTGCTTGTCGATGCATTTGAAGGAACCATGCCGCAGACTCGATTTGTATTGAGTAAAGCATTAGGACTTGGTTTGAAACCAATTGTTGTAGTTAATAAGGTAGATAAGCCTAACTGCCGTCCGGATGAAGTACAGGAATCAGTATTTGATCTGATGTTCAATCTAGGTGCAACTGAAGACCAGCTGGATTTTGTGACTGTTTATGGATCTTCTAAACAGGGATGGATGGGGCCGGACTGGAAAAACCCAACTACAGATATTACATATTTATTAGATACCATCTTAAAAGTTATTCCTGCTGCTCCGGCTCCTGATGGAATTCCGCAAATGCAGATCACTTCGCTCGATTATTCTTCTTTCGTAGGAAGAATTGCTATTGGAAGAGTTTACCGCGGAACAATAAAAGAAGGCGCTTCAATGGCCCTTTGTAAAGCAGATGGTGTAGTTAAGAAAGTAAGAATAAAAGAGCTTCAGTTATTTGAAGGTCTTGGTAAAGTAAAAGTGAGCGAAGTAAAAGCCGGCGATATTTGTGCGGTGGTAGGGCTTGAAGAATTTGAAATAGGCGATACGTTGACCGATGCGGAAAATCCGGATCCGCTTCCAAGGATCTCGATTGATGAGCCAACCATGAATATGTTATTCACGATCAATAATTCACCTTTTTTCGGGAAAGAAGGAAAGTTTGTTACATCAAGACACATAAGAGACAGGCTGTTCAAAGAAAAAGAAAAGAACCTTGCGCTGCGCGTACAGGAGACGGATTCAGAGGACAAATTTTTGGTTTTCGGAAGAGGTATTCTTCACTTGTCAGTGCTTATAGAAACCATGAGACGGGAAGGATATGAGCTTCAGGTTGGACAGCCACAGGTTATATTTAAGGAAATTAACGGAGAAAAACATGAGCCTGTAGAAACGCTTGTAGTAGACGTCCCGGAAGAGACCGCAGGAAAAGTTATTGAGCTTGTAACGCAACGAAAAGGCGAACTTCTCGTAATGGAACCAAAAGGTGATGTTCAGCATCTTGAATTCAATATTCCTTCAAGAGGATTGATAGGTTTAAGGAATAATGTGCTTACTGCTACAGCCGGTGAAGCCATTATGAACCACAGGTTTAAGTCCTATGAGCCATATAAAGGACATATTCCTGAAAGAACCAGCGGTTCAATTATTTCCGGAGAGACCGGACCTTCTACCGCTTATGCGATAGATAAATTACAAGACAGAGGAAAGTTTTTTATTGATCCGGGAGAAGAAGTATATATGGGTATGGTGATTGGCGAGCATACAAGAGGAAGCGATCTTACTGTAAATGTGCTGAAAGGTAAAAAGCTCACGAATATGAGGGCCTCAGGTTCTGATGAAAATGTGAAGATCGCTCCAAAGGTGCAATTCTCATTGGAAGAAGCGCTGGAATATATACAGAAAGATGAATACGTTGAAGTTACGCCGAAATCTATACGTATGAGAAAGATATTACTGGATGAAAATGAGCGTAACAGGATGAGCAAAAAAGAGGAAAAAGTTTAACTTTTTCCGGATTTTTAATAGATTTGAGTGCCAACACTTAGTGTTGGCACTACTTTTGACCCAAATACAAGAACAAATTTTTAACATTAACCTTAACTTTTTAACCCATGAAAAAAATTATACTACTTTCCCTTTTTGCTTTTTTACTTTTGTCTGGCAATAGCTTTGCACAGGATAGTAAAAATGTTGTTAAAATGAACCTTTGGAGTCCGGCGGTGGCAACCTGGAACTTCGCTTTTGAGAGGGCAATCTCTGAAAAAGCCAGCGCGCAGCTTGGATTCGCATTTATCAGCAAAAAATACGAAAACACTAAATTTAGTGGATTCCAAATCCAGCCAGAAGTAAGATTCTACCTTTCTGAAAGTAAATCGGCTCCTGCTGGATTTTACATTGCTCCTACTTTCCGTTATAGAAAACTTACTTTGAGCGATACTTATCAGGATTTGGAGTACGATGTAAACGGTAACTGGACAGGAAATTATGTTACTACTGAAGCAAAAGCTACTATGACTTCAATCGGAGGAAGCCTTGCAATAGGTGGACAGTGGTTATTTGCAAACGATCACGTTGCTTTTAACATCTTCGCAGGTCCTGCTTACTACGCTCACTCATGGAAGTTTGAAGGAAATGCTACAGAAGATAACTTCAGCTTAAAAGGAAATGGAAACTTCACATTCCGTTCTGGTGTAATGCTTGGTGTTGCTTTCTAATCCAAAAGAGTAAATATTTTATAAATTGCGGTCCGGTAGTAGATCTATCGGACCGCAATTTTTTTATAATCATGCATAGAACACATTCATGCCTGGAATACCATAAAGCATTAATGCATTATTCCCAGTATGGGAAAGGTAGCAAAGTGCTTATTTGCTTTCATGGCTATGGACAAACCATTGAAAACTTCCATGCCCTGGAAGATGTGTTCAGAGAGGAGTATACCATATACAGTATTGATTTATTTTATCACGGCAAAAGTTTCTGGCATGAAAGAGAAAAGCCCCTGACAAAAGAATTCTGGAATGGATTGATGAAGAAGTTCCTGGAAGAAAAAAACATTGGCCATTTTTCATTGTTGGGTTTCAGCATGGGAGGAAAATTTGTACTTGCCACACTTGAAAGTTACCATCAGCAAATCGAAAGATTAATTCTGATAGCTCCGGACGGAATTAAAACCAGCTTCTGGTATAGTCTTGCCACTTATCCCGGATGGATGAGAAAATTATTCAGAAGAATAATCATCAAACCGGGAATATATTTTACACTGGTTAAATATTTAGGCGCCTTAAAGCTGATGGATAAAGGTGTACTCAGGTTTGCGAATACGCAGATGATAACCCGCAGGCAAAGAAGAAGGGTTTATTATTCATGGATTGTTTTTAGTGATTTAAAATTTGATATGGATAAAATTGCTTCCATATTAAAAATAAATAATATTAAACTTGAAATGTATTTAGGTGAGTATGATAAAGTGATTACTCAGAAAAATATGAAAAGATTGCTCGATAAACTGGACGATTATCAGATCAATATATTGTCATCCGGCCATTCCAGTCTTATCGACGCAGTGGCGGAATATTATAAAAAGTTGACAATTGACAGTTGACAATGAGAAAATTCGTTTTATTGTAAAATGCCTATTGTTAACTGTCAACTTAAATAACACTGAAATGAAAAATAAAGTAATCATCATCACCGGCGGATCGTCAGGAATAGGAAAAGCCTGCGCAGAACATTTCGGAAAGGCAGGATCAAAAATAGTAATTACCGGCAGAAATCAGGAAAACCTTGATAAGGAAGTAAAGGCTTTGCAAAAAGCGGGGATAGATGCTTTGGGAGTAAATGCCGATGTGAGCATTGAAAATGATAATATCAAAGTGATTACTGAAACTATAAACAAATTTGGGAAAATTGATGTGTTGATTAATAATGCAGGTATATCCATGCGCGCGCTCTTTGAGGATCTGGATGTTTCCGTAATCAGAAAAGTAATGGATATTAATTTTTATGGCACTGTTTACGCAACCAAATATGCATTGCCCTATATCATAAAATCAAAAGGATCTATAGTTGGAATATCTTCTATAGCAGGTTATAGAGGATTACCAGGTAGAACAGGTTATTCGGCCTCTAAGTTTGCCATGCAGGGATTCATGGAATCTTTAAGAACTGAATTATTAAAGAAAGAAGTACATGTGCTGGTCGCTTGTCCGGGATTTACTGCCAGCAATATCAGAAATACAGCTTTATCAAAAGATGGAAAAACCCAGGGCGAATCGCCAAGAGATGAAGAAAAGATGATGAGTCCGGAAGAAGTAGCAGAAGCAATTTATATTGCAGTTAAAAAAAGAAAAAGAGACCTGGTACTGACTATGCAGGGAAAGATGACAGTTTTTTTAAATAAATGGTTTCCTTCTTTTATGGATAGAATGGTGTATAACCATATGGCTAAAGAAAAAGACTCACCCCTGAAGTGATATGTGAATTAGTGATTGAATGATTTCCTACATCACTCAATCACTAATTCACATATCATAAATAATCAAAACTCTCCCAGCTTTCCTGTTACCCAAAGATTATATTCAAGGATGTATGCAGATTTGTCTTCCCAGATTATTCTGTACCACACATCTTTTTTTTCCAGAATCATCACCCGGTGTCCTTCATCAATAGTTGCTATGGGTACAGAAGCGGCAGAGGGGGCAGACATAAGTAATGTCCCAGATTTCCTGATAATGCCTTTTGGGGGAATAATATTATAATTGGTGAGAAGGTATGCGGTACCTAAAATGAAAATAAATATCAGCGGGCGTAAACCGATTTTTTTTCTTCGTAGTTTTTTAATCAGCAGGTGTAAATAATAACTAAGGGCGAAAGCCAGGAAGAAAAAAATGATATAATGATAATATTGATTGTATAGAGAAATAAAATATTCCAGATCTGTATAGCGGTAGCCGCTCAGTTTATATTTGGCCGCCAGCTCTTCCATCTTTTTTAAGACTTTCTTATTAGGATTATAATTATAATAAAGATTCAAATAATAAAGCGCAGCAGTATAATCTCCCAGGCCTTCTTTAATGAAAGCCATTTTCAAAAGCATTTGATAGGAATACAGTTCGGAACTGTTTAGAATTTTCTGATATATGGTAAATGCTTCTGTATACTTTTGAGCATTGAAAAGAGAATCAGCCGTTTGTAATTCCCGAGTGTAAGATTGTGGATAAGTTTGATGTAAGGTAAATATGGATAAAAATATAAATATGGATAAGAATTTACCGTACATATTTTGGATTTAAGTATATACCTGTTACTTTTGCACACGCAATTAAAGAAAAGCTCTTTAATTGCACAAATTTAAGAACTTGTAGCTCAGCTGGTAGAGCATTACACTTTTAATGTAGGGGTCCTGGGTTCGAATCCCAGCAGGTTCACAAAGCCCTCAAAACCATAGGTTTTGAGGGCTTTTTTCTTGGAAAACTGCGTACCAAATTAATCATTTCCTGCAAATTTAAAGTCCTGTACTTTATTTAATTTTAAAATAAAATAAATAAATAAATAAAACCCGCATAAGGACTTACACGTCTAATAGTAAAATTTAAAATTAATGGAGCCTACCAACGAAGAGTTTTGTGGAATGCTGGCGATTATTTCGTTCGTCATCATTTTAATAGTAGCGGTCCCGATTATTGTGAGCTATTGGATACTCTTTAAAAAAGCAGGCAAACCGGGATGGGCAGCGATAATACCTTTTTACAATACACTTATTATTCTTGAAATTATTAAAAAGCCATGGTGGTGGCTAATCCTAATGTTGCTTCCATATGTCAGCATTATCTGGCATATCTGGTCCACCAATCTGTTTGTAAAATCTTTCGGAAAAGATACAGGCTTTACTATCGGCGTTCTTATACTTCCTATGATTTTTCTTCCAATATTGGCTTTTGATTCCAGTGTTAATATCAGGTTGGCCCGTTTAGTTCAGCGGGCGGTGATCCAAGAATTCTGGATGCGCAATAAGTGGATAAATTGTAATCATTTGGTAAAAAGGAAATTAGCTTAAATTATTATATTTGTTAATTAAGGAGATCCGGAAAATCCTAAAAAGAGTACGGGGCAATGCCGAAAGCCAGATTGTAGGCAAATTTAAATTCTTACTAACTATGATTGTTGCAATTATTTTAATTCTCGCTGTAGTAGTCCTTCTTATTGCCAGCATGTGGACACTCTTCGCAAAAGCCGGAAAACCAGGATGGGCGGCTATTGTGCCAATTTACAACACGCTGACTCTTTTAGAGATCATCAAAAAACCATGGTGGTGGTTATTGCTTATGATGATTCCTTATATCAATATCATATGGCATATCTGGTCTCTGAACCTTTTTGTAAAATCTTTCGGAAAATCTACAGGTTATACAATAGGAGTAATTTTCCTTCCGATTATATTCCTTCCAATGTTAGCATTTAGCTCAAGCACTCAATTTTTAGGAGCTCAGAATGTAGCTTCTGATCCAAGAATTTTGGATGCTCAATAATCTTTATAATATTTAGAATAAAAAAGGGGCGTGTTTACGCCCCTTTTTTATTCTCTTATATTGCTATTTCCTGATTTAATGACTATTTTTATAGGTAGCGTTATTCCTTTTTAACAATAACGTTCCTTCATGATAAGAGATTCTTTTGGAAGATCATTTAAAACCCTTAGGGTAAGTCTTACAGACTCCTGTAATCTTGCATGTACTTATTGCATTCCGGATAAGAAACACCATTCTGCTATATCGCAAAAAAGTATTCTCAAAACTCTATCACTGTCAGAATATATACGGATCATATCGCAGATTCATGAACTTGTAAGCATTGAAAGCCTTAGGCTGACAGGAGGAGAACCGCTGTTATATAAAGACATTATTCCTCTTGTCGGTAAAATTAAAGAGTCTGGCATACCAAAGGTTAAACTTACCACCAATGGCACCTTACTTTCAAAACTCGCCTTAGGTCTGAAAGAAGCAGGGCTTGATTCAATTAATCTTTCTCTGGATGCTATCAGCGAAGATGTTTTTTTTAAAGTATCCAAAAGAAGAAATTCAGAAGAAGTAATAAGAGGAATTGATTCCGCATTGGAGGCAGGTATTCCTGTTAAAATAAATGCAGTGCTTATGAAAGGCATGAATGAAGATCAGATTCTGCCTTTAATGGAATTTGCCGCTAAGAGAAAAATTTCAATTCGCTTCCTGGAGTTAATGAATATGGGGCACCTGTATCATGACCATTACAAATACTTTTTTTCTGAAGAGGAAATATTAAAGACTATTGCAGGGAAATATTCTTTCTCGAGATTATTAAGAGAAGATGGATCTACTTCCAAATACTGGCTTACAGATAATAATTTAAAGTTCGGAATCATCTCCAATATATCCGATCCTTTTTGTCATGATTGCAACCGGTTAAGATTAAACAGCTATGGACAAATATTTGGTTGTCTCAGTACTAATGATGGGATAAATATCAAAGAAGTGGTTGATGATAAAGAATGTATGCTGAGTCGTTTACAGCAGGCATTGCTTCAAAAACAGAAAAATTTTACTGGAAGTGAAATGACTATGAAATCTATTGGAGGTTAGCTATGAGGGTAAATATAATAGTGTTCGGAATTTTAAAAGATTTTTTTTCTTCAGGTGTTGAACTTGAAATAAATGAGTCTGATACTATTCTTCAGGTGATCAATCAGCTTAGGGATTTTAAAAAAGAATCTGCCGATGTGCTTTCGCGGTGCCGTTTTGCAGTACATGAAAATTTTATTGATAAAGATTATTTATTAAAGAATGGAGAAACCATATTTATCATACCTCCCTCGAGTGGCGGATGATATAAAATTTATTACAGAGTATCCGATTGATATGATTTCTTTGCTGCAGGAAATTAAAGATCCTAAAGCCGGCGGTATTGTGTTGTTCAGCGGAGAAGTGAGGAACCATAGTCATAGTAAAGATGTGGCTTATCTGGAGTATGAGGCATATATTCCTATGGCTGAAAAAATAATAAAGAATATTCTTAAAGAAGCCGTTGAAAGCTTTAACCTGCATAAAGCAATTTGTGTTCATAGAATAGGAAAGATAGAAATTGGCGAAAGTGCAGTCGCTGTTTTGACAGCTTCTTCTCACCGGGAGGAATCATATAAAGCAAACAGGTATATCATTGACAGAGTAAAGCATGAAGCCCCTATCTGGAAGAAAGAATTTTTTACTGATGGAACTTCAGAGTGGGGACATAACTGCAAGTGTAATCATCATTAGCATGAATAAGCTTTATCCGGACATAATGGGGGTGGCACTTTGCGGCGGACAAAGTACAAGGATGGGCAGAGATAAAGGCATGCTATCCGATGCAGGAAAAACCTGGGCAGAGAAGACACTGGATCAATTTAAGTTTTTTAAACTTCCATATGTACTATCAATAAATCATCTGCAACTTAATGAATACCGGAAAATTTTTGATTCTACATTGTTATTTCCTGATGAAGATATAGCTGTAGGTCCTTTAAGAGGAATACTTTCCATTCATAAAAAATTTCCTGAAAATGATTTATTGGTTATAGCATGCGATTTATTAAATATGAAAAAAGATCTTATTGCAGAGTTACTTAGTGTTTATAGTCAGCAGCCTGAATATGATTTTATTTCCTATCAATCAGAAGATAGCTTTGAACCTCTTATAAGCATCTATAAATCCAAGGCCTTGAGAGAAATTCTTTCTTCTGTATTGAAAGGACAAATAGAGCGGTTTGATTTGCAGACAATTTTACATAAAGGAAAAACCTGCAGCATAGCTGTAAAGGAAGAGGATAAAATTCATTTTAAAAATTTTAATTATAATAAAAACTTTTTCTGATTAATATGCGAGATATTACATCCAAGCAGATTTCCCTGAGAACAGCTACAGGCATAGGTTTTGTTTTTTTTTCTCAGGAGATATTGCAATTAGTAAAGGAAGATAAACTTCCTAAAGGAAATCTGCTGGATATCGCGAAAGCAGCAGGACTTTTAGCAGCAAAGAATACGCAGCACTTAATTCCTCATTGCCATCCTGTTTCTATTGATGGAATGGAAATTAGTTTTAAACTGATCGAGCCTGGGAAAAATATTGATATAGAAATACCTGAAGTTTATAAAGATAATTTTGGTATTGCCGTGATGGCTGAAGGAAAATCTATAGGACGGACAGGAATAGAAATGGAAGCACTAACGGCAGTTTCTGTATCAGCCCTTACTATATATGATTTACTAAAACCTTTAGGGAATAAAAATATAGAAATCTCAGGGATTAAGTTGTTGAAAAAAACCGGAGGCAAGTCTGACCGGGAAAAATATATAAAAAGAAATTATCAGGCGGCAGTGCTGGTATGTTCTGATTCTACTGCGTCAGGAAAAAGAAAAGATAGTTCAGGCGTAATTATCCAGGAAATGTTAAAGGTTCATAATGCAGAAATTGTAGACTATAAAATTATTCCTGATGATGTTATGCTTATTCAGAGGCAGATTAAAGAATGGGTGGAAAAAGACATTCCTTTTATTTTTACTACAGGAGGAACCGGACTTAGTCCGAAGGATTATACAGTAGATGCTGTAAAAGAAATTCTTGAAAAAGAAGCGCCGGGAATAGTGGAAGCAATGAGAGTATTTGGAAACATGCGCACACCTCTGGCAATGATGTCCAGATCCGTTGCAGGTACTATTGGAAAAACATTGATCGTGACTTTGCCGGGAAGTTCTAATGGTTCCAAAGAATCATTGGAAGCAATTTTACCCGCGGTATTTCATGCAAGGAGTATGCTGATGGGAGGAGGACATTGAGCGATGGTATCTGTAAAGGAAGCTTTAGAATTAATATTGTTACAATCAAGGTCTTTTGGAACAGAGGAAATTTTTTTAAAAGACTCTTTCGGAAGGGTTTTGGCAGAAGATATTCTGGCAGACAGAGATTATCCTCCTTTTAACCGTTCGGCTATGGACGGATTTGCATTGCGCTCTGCTGATCTTTTAAAATTTGATAAGTTAAAAATTATAGAAACTGTTTATGCTGGCAGCATTGCTACAAAAATAATTCGTAAAGGAGAATGTATTAAAATAATGACCGGTGCGCCGGTGCCGGCTGGCGCCGATGTGGTATTGCGCAAGGAGGATGCCACAGAAACAGGAGAGTTTATGGTCCCCGGGATTAAAGAGTTAAAGCCTGGTGCAAATATTTCTTCTCAAGGTGAAGATGCAAAAAAAAATGATCTTGTCATTTCCAAATCTCATATGATCGATGGCGGCATGATGGGAACTCTGGCAGCTCTCGGAAAAAAACAGATTAATGTATTCGGGCTTCCTCAGGTAGGAATGATTTCAACAGGTGATGAGATCCGGCAAGTAGGAGAGGCTGTTTTATCTTATCAGATCAGAGATTCCAATTCTTATTCTCTGGAAGGATTTTTTCAGCTGTATGGAATCAGATTTAAAAACAAAAACATTGTATCAGATCGCAAGGAAGATCTGATAAATTCTTTCAGAAAAATTCAGGATAATGATATTATTATTTTAACAGGGGGAGTGTCTGCCGGTGATGCCGACTTCGTTCCGGATGTACTTACAGAACTATCAGTTAGAAAAATATTTCATAAAGTGAAGATAAAGCCCGGCAAGCCATTATGGTTTGGCATTACCAGGGATAATAAGATAGTGTTCGCACTTCCCGGGAATCCCTTTTCAGTGCAAACCGCTTTTAAAATTTTTATAGAGCCTTATCTGAGAGCGTGTTTTGGATTAAAGACATTACAATTTGGCAGGCTTCCTATAATATTTGATAGAAAAAAGAAGACTTCCTTCGATGAGTTTTTTCCGGTAACACTTAAAACAAATAATTCATTATGTCTTGATAAAGTAGCTTTTAACGGAAGCGGGGATATCACTTCTACCATTGCTTCTTCGGGATTGGGATGGCATCCGGCAGAACAAGAAGAATTAAAAGAAGGTGATTTGATTAATTTTATAAGCTGGAAGAGCTTTTTTTGAAGGATAGTATGTTTTTTGTAAATTCTTGATATAGCCTATGCCTTAAGGCATAGGCTATATCAAGAATTTTTATTGCTCCTGAAAAAACCACCGTCTTTGACAGTGGTCATGTCTAAGAGGCTTTGCCTTGTTTTTTGTCATGCTGAGCGTAGTCGAAGCATTGATTCCTTTAGCAATGAAGCCTTCGACTCCGCTCAGGCTGACGCACTAACAATAAGTCTGCTGCTTTATAAATTAAAGAATGAAAATTAGATAAGCAGTTTGTTTTGAACTCACCCCCTATGGGGGTAAAAGCCATTGAAAGCCCCCACCTTTGTTGGGGGTCTTTTACTTCATCAGATGAATTCTTCCCGGGCTGACCCTAAGAAATATATCATCTCCTGTATTGATCTTCTTCTTTCTTGTATTCGCTCTTATAATAATATTTTTCAATTGTATTTCCAGCTCAAAAGAATCTCCCAGGTACATTACATTCTTTACTTTTCCTTTGCACTGACTTTTTTCTTCTTTGCAGATAAGAACATGTTCTGGCCTTATGCAAACTTTACTCTCATTTTTAAAGCTTGTTAGTTTTTTATTTTCAGGGAATGGGAAGCTTTTGAAGAAATCATTCGCTTTCAAAATATTGACTTTCCCAAAGAGATAGGCGACATATTCATCCGCAGGTTTTTCATATACATTTTTTGGAGTATCAAGCTGCAGCATGTTTCCATTTCTTAATACGCCGATTCTGTCCCCAAGCGCTAAAGCATCTTTTACATCATGTGTTACCAATATGGCTGAATTTCCTTCTTCCTTGATTCTCTGAACCACTTTCTTTTTTATTTCATCTCTTAAAAATAAATCCAGGTTGCTGAAAGGTTCATCCATGAGCAATAGTAAGGGATCATCCGCAATGGCTTTGGCCAAAGCGACTCTCTGTTGCTGTCCTCCTGAAAGTTCGGCCGGTAATTTATTTTCCATTCCTTCCAGGCGGCAGAGTTTGATAAGTTCAGATATTTTTTCTTCCTGTACATTTTCTTTATAGGAACGGAGATTATATCCGATATTTTCTTTTATAGTATGTTTGGGAAAAAGGTTGAATTCCTGGAATAACATTTTAATCTGCTGATGTCCTGGAACCAGGTTGGATGAAGGACCGGATACTCTGTCATTATTGAAAACTATTTCGCCCTTGTCTGCATCTTCCATGCCATTGATAAGTCTTAATAAAGTAGTTTTTCCAGAGCCATTTTCTCCTACAATGGCCAGCACTTCTCCTTTCTTAAGTTGAAGTGAAATATTTTCTAGAGCATGAGATTCTTGCGAAGGATATCTCTTAAATACGTTATTTACAGAAAGAAAAGTCATTTAATTTTTCGTTTACAAGAGGTTTCGGATTCAATTTAAATAGTTTATGCCTATATAAAAAGGAATGATGCCAATTGTAGTGTTAGCTATAATAAAAAGATTTCTTATCTTTATTATACCATTTTTTCCAGCCTATGAAAAACTCATTTTTTAAAACTTATTATTCACCTAATTTCGGATTATTGATACTCCGGATAGGAATCGGTTTAGCATTTGTAATGCATGGCAAACCTAAAATATTCGGCGGTCCTGAATTATGGGAAAAGATTGGCGGCGTAATGTCGGATTTTGGATTAGATTTCGGACTTGTTTTCTGGGGATTTATGGCCGCCATTGCAGAATTTGCCGGCGGAATTTTGCTGGCACTTGGTTTGTTTTTCAGGCCGGCCTGCGTACTGCTTTTCCTGACTATGCTTGTAGCCTCATTGAAGCATATAAGCGCCGGAGACGATTTTAAAAAATATACTCACGCTTTAGAACTGGCTATATTATTATTTGGACTTTACTTTATCGGGCCCGGTAAATTTAGTCTGGATACCACTTTTTTTGTGAAAAAAAATAAGCCTAACTACTACTAGTTCATTCTGTCAATTACTACAATAGCTGGTTACCTTTCGCCTTAGTAAGGTATAAATAGAAAATTAAGGTTAAAATAATGGATCTTACAATATTTACGATTTTCTAAGAATTGATTTTTTCTGGTTAAGAATCAATAAAAAGGTCACTTGTGCTTTACGCACAGTGGCCTTTTCAATTTTATACCTTTTCTGTCAATAAATATGATGCAAAATATTTCCTAGTTTTTTTATGCCGTCTTTAATTTTCTCCATACTGGAATTTGAGAAATTTAATCGCATGGTGTTTGCGCCTGAATGATCGAGGTAAAAAGTATTTCCAGGCACAAAAGCAACTTGCTCCTGAATGGCTCGGTTTAAAATTTCTGAAGTGTTATATTCTTTTGGAAGTGTGATCCATATAAACATACCGCCTTCAGGTTTTGTAAATCTTACCTCTTTTGGAAAATATTTTTGTATCGCCTCGATCATAACATCTCTTTGATGCCCATACTTTTTTTTGATTTTATTCAAATGGCTTTCCATGTCATTATCAATAAGAAACTGATAAATAATTTTTTGTGTGAGAATATTGGAGTGCAGATCACATGCCTGCTTAGCTATTACTAATTTCTCCATTATTTCTTTATCGGAAGCGATCCATTCTAGTCGCAGGCCCGGTGCAATAACCTTGGAAAAAGAACCCAGCGGTATGCTTTGCCCGGGAAGAATTTTTTTAAAGGAAGGCAAATAATCTCCGGTAAACCTCAATTCACCATATGGATTATCTTCAATAAGAACCGCGTTGCTGTTTTTTAGTATAGACGCAACCGCTATTCTTTTTTCTAAGGAATAAGAGATACCTGTTGGATTTTGAAAATCCGGTATGGAATAGAAAAGTTTGATTTTATTTTTTTGTATAATATTTTCCAGCTGCTGCAGGTTAATACCATCTTCTTCCAGGTCTGCTGTTATGAAGTTGGGCTGGTATGCAGAAAATGACTGAATAGCTCCCAGGTAGGAAGGTTTTTCCATAAGAATATAATCGCCTGGATTTATGAATATCTTTCCCAACAGATCTATTCCCTGCTGTGATCCATTGGTAATTAAAATTTCCTCAGGTGGTATATCAATACCTTTTTGTAAATACCTTCCGGAGACCCATTTTCTTAATGGCAGGTATCCTTCTGTAATAGAATATTGAAATGTGTCTGGGTTTGCAGATTGCAAAACTTTCGCGCCTGCTTCATGTAATTCTTTCATAGGAAAATAATCGCTGTTGGGCAGCCCTCCTGCAAATGAAATGATTGATGGCTCATTGGTGAGTTTTAGAATTTCCCGTAGAAAAGATTTGGGAATATTCTTAATTCTTTCTGAGAATAAATAATTTTGCGTTTTCTCTTCCGGAGATGCGTTCACATAGTTTTTCATAAATTTTTTTTGGTTATAAATAAAAAAAGCCCGGATATAATCCCGGGCTTCAGCTTTTTCATATAGAAAATATTTACCCGAGCGGTAATGGAATTACCACCGCGACAGCAGCAAGCGCTGTATTCTTAGTAATATTGTTTTTTTGATTATTCATGATACAGTGTGTTTAAAATAAAAAACCCGGTACTTATTAGTCCGGGTTTAAAATAATAGTTAAAATATAGATTAAATATACCGGACCTTATGTGCTGTGGCGACAGCGCAGACAAGGACATAAGTATATTATAATACTCCCCTAAAATTGAACCACTAGTTAAGGATTAATTGTATAACTTTAAACTAGTGAAAAATGAGAAAG
>JAIERY010000178.1 GCA_019746425.1 Cytophagaceae bacterium | reverse complement strand
GACGTAAAAGAGTGGCCGAGCCGGGCAAAGACGGATGGGTAGTCAACGACTGGATCAAGAAAGGGGTGATCCTATATTTCCCTATCCAGAAAATGAAGACCGTAGAAGTAGGGCCTTTTGAGTTTCATGACAAGATGGAGCTTAAAACCGGGTATGAAAAACTGGGGGTAAGGGTGGTTCCTCATGCCATTGCCAGGTATGGAGCTTACCTGAGCAAAGGGGTGATTATGATGCCTTCTTATGTGAACATCGGAGCTTATGTGGATGAAGGTACGATGGTGGACACCTGGGCTACGGTGGGTAGCTGCGCCCAGGTTGGCAAACATGTCCACCTGAGCGGCGGGGTTGGAATCGGCGGGGTGCTGGAGCCGGTACAGGCTGCCCCGGTGATTATAGAAGACGGAGCTTTTATCGGGTCAAGATGTATCATAGTGGAAGGAGTGAGGGTTGGAAAAGAAGCGGTACTGGGAGCCAATGTGACCCTTACCGGAAGCACGAAAGTAATCGACGTTACAGGCGGCAAGCCAATAGAATATAAAGGTTATGTTCCGGAAAGATCGGTAGTGATCCCGGGCTCTTATACTAAAAAATTCCCGGCCGGAGACTTCCAGGTGCCATGTGCTATCATCATCGGAAAACGCAAGCCAAGCACCGACCTGAAGACTTCCCTCAACGATGCTTTAAGGGAAAATGAAGTAGCGGTATAAGCTTATTCTGTTCCCTGCGGGAATATGAATCAATTATTAATAAGGTGGGTAGTTTTGGTTTGTCATTTCGACGTAAGGAGAAATCCGGGACTATTTGATGTTACCAGGATCGCTCCTGACGTCGGGATGACAGGTGGTTAGCATTTTATTAAATATTAATTTTATCTTCCTATACACAAGAAGCTGTTTTTAAACACCCAAACTTGCAACCTCTCCCATGAGAAGAACAAGGATTACCGGACTTTACTTCTGATACAAAGCCTTATGATCCTCATGGCATTGCTGGTGATGGATTTCGCGGCGATTATTCTCAATAATTCCATTTTCTTTTTCCTGCAGATCATCATCATTTACTGTTATCAGCGGAGTATTACGTTTCCATAAATAGCACCATTCATTTTACGATATAAAGTGTATTCGGCCGTTTTATACTGTGCTGTTTTGTTGTTGACTTAAAAATCAATATCTTAATAATTTATTAGTGTAGAAAATCCGATACTTATCCAATAGTATTTATTTCCTTCGTAAAAATTAGTAATATAGGAAATGTCTAACTGGTTTCGCTTTTTTAAATTAATTATTATACCTCCGTCTAACCCGTATTCTTGGCGTTTCACATTTGTATTCATATATCCAAATCCTTCTCCAAAAAAAGTAATAGAAGGATGAACATTCCAGTTTATGCAAAATGCATAAAAGAGATTTTTCCTTTTATTATTTTGATTAAATAATAACCCCGCATTGTAGTTAAGCGAGAAATATTTATTTATATTATTCTGAAACTGAAAAACTGTTTCAAGATTTAGATAGTTAAGGTTTGCCTGCCTGCCTATTTTTTGAGAGGGATAAAACGTATTAATAATGAGCGAAGCTTCCGGAATTACTTTTTTTTCGCGAAACAGTTTCTGCTTAATACCGATAGCAATGGGGATAAAATTATTTTTTAAATTATAGTCAATTATTTTTAAAGTTTGAGGCTGATAATTAAATCCAATGCGAATTTCATTTCTTTTAAAAAACGATTTCCGGAGCATTATAAAAGGCGCCAAAGCATTGTTTATGCCTGTATATTTAGAATAGGCAAAGCCTGATTCCAACTGAATACATTTTTTCCTTACCAAATAAGGACCATCGGCAATACCAGGCCTGTCAAATACAACGGTTGTATCTTGGGCAACCGCTACGTTGGTGAAAATAAATAGTAAGATGATGTAATAATAATTCATACGGTCTTTCAGTATTGGGCATAAAGTTTTGCGGGTTTAATAAAGTTGACGATTTCGGAGCGTAATCTGTCAACCTGCACTGAACTTGAGTAGAAGCACAAAGCTCCAGGTTTGCACGTCACCCCGCCTGACACAAAATCCGTGTTAGCGGCTGGCAATTTTTCAATTCTGCTGTCATCAAAGTTTTGTTTTTTGTCATCAAGAAAGATGTGTTTTATTCAATGGGTGTCTAAAGAGCTTATAAATAATTATTGGAACACCTATTACAAAAGGAAAAATAAATAGTTGCCATCTTGAAAATTTATTCCAAAAAGGTAAATGTCTGCCGTTGTCCACATAAAACCCTGCTAATAAAAATACATATGACAGCCCCATAAGCGCTGTATGAAATCTTGTCCAATTCTTAGGGTGATTTTGAGCCATATGTCTGCCAATAAATGCCAAAGAATATCCAAAACTTCCAATACTCAGCAAATGAATATTATGAGGCCATCTCATAATTGAAGTAATAATAATTGTGATGAATAAAAACGAATAACCAAAAAAATATACCTTGCCAGCATACTTATGAATTTTCGTGATTTTATTAATCAGGATAGCAAGTAAGCCTGCTAATACGCAGATAAGTCCAAGAATAATGTGAGCTACAATGAAAGTCAAAAACACTTTGTTATCAGAGGGAACCGGAACTCCGAAAAGTATAGTCACTTTATCTTCCATAACCTTTACTTATTTAAATTTTGCTTCATCGTTGTCCATTAATCGCTACTGTCCCTCTGGCGAGCGTCATGCTGAATCAAAGATACTCATTTTCTATTGGAAACATTTTGTTTAACCCCGTTACTGTTTCCTTAGCACTTCGCTCGTGCCCTTCATCTTATTCAATAAAATTTAAAATCCAATATACTGAGAGTCCGAGCGAAGTAGTAAGGTGACAGCGATGCATTTAACAATTATTATATTAGAGGGGTGAGGTATTTACTATAATCAAACAAGATGCTCTCAAGGCCAGAGGGTGGCCTGGAACAATACCTTGATGCTTTAAAATGAGGATACACAAAGCAAATCAGTGAAATCTATAAAGCAGGGGGGGGAAGTTTGATTTTTCCAGGTCTAATATCAATGCGTTGATTTCTTTCGTAAAAGAAGAACTTGATAAGTTAAAGGTTTAATTCATTCGTCTTTTTACCTCGCTGATAAAACCTTTGATGTCTTCCGGCGATATAAAATAACCTTCTTTGTTTTTTAGCAGAATAACCACGCAGTCGCAGGATAAATTCACTTTATCATAAGTAGCTTTATATCTCCGTCCTTCATAAACCATCGGTACACTTAAATACAAAAACATTTATAATGCTCTGCCTGATGTTTAAAAGTATCTTTTATTTTTTTAAAGCTTAACGATGCCAACGCTTCTTTGGCAACCACATCCTGCTGTAATCTGGATTTATTGGTGAATTCTTTGATGGCTAATTTTCAAAAGAGTCCTATTTTCAGGAAGGGTTACAAGTTTTGCAGGCGAGGACACCTGCAAGGGAGAAATTCTCTTGACTTCCGCACATCAGCCAGGCATATTTTGTACACAATGTTACTGGCAGGTTATTATCCTTCGATTAATTTTATTGCTAATTCAGGGGTTAGTATCGGTAGTTCTGTTTTTTTGAAATCCTTAGTGTTTCGAGTGATGATACCTTTAATGTTCTTGGTTTTCAAAGCGGAATGGTATTGAATTGCATCTTCAAAATCCGTAAAGCTGCTTTCTAATGAATTTTGAATAATAGATTGTTCAAGTGGAATTATCGTTACCAGATCTGAAAGTTCTTTCAGTAGTTTAACTGCTGTTTTATGTCCTTCAATTTTGGTTATAATGTAATATAAGTTATTGAATGAAATTGCTGAGACATAAAGGTTGATTTTATTTTGTTCTTGACTTTCAAAAATTATTGCGGCTTGGTCAGAAAAAGGTTTCCTATCCGCTAATAAGTCAAGCAGAATATTAGTATCAAGAAAAAATGATTTCACTTAGAGTATTTATTAGAAATTGAGTTAGATAAGAATTCTTTGTATTCAAAGCTTTTAGGTAAATCTAATGAACCTTTTAGTTTTGTGATTTTAGAAGAAATTTTAGGGTTTTCAGATTTTCTGGAAATCAGTTTGAGATAATTCTCAATAATTTCCGACAAGCTCTGTCCTTTAGCTTTGGCATAATTTTTCGCCTTTTCTATCGTTGATTCGTCTACTGATATTGTTAATTTCTTATTCATACGTATAAATATAACGAAAATTGTACGTAAAGTGTTTAAGATATTGAATATTTTTCAACTTGCCGTTAACGTTCGGTATCTGCGATGGCGGGATATTCTGTGTTCCGTCACGCCCGATACCGAAGTTGATTAATTGCTCAAATGTTTCTATTCGCACTGTCAGCCCACTAACGCAAAACCCGTGTTAGTGGCAGTTATTTTTTTTATTGTCAGTCGTGTCGTATAAGTGTATATTCAGTTAATATGTTAAAGTCTGTGTCGTTGACACCTTCATATTTCCACTCTGGCCAACTTGAATTAACTTTTTTAAGTCTGTGAAAAGTAAAGTCTGTCGTGTCAATGAAAACCAAATAAGAAATGGACCATTCGTTTGGGTTATCAAATTGTCGCAAGAAAATGCCATAGTATTTCTCCCAATGAAAGTCTCCAAAAAATTTTGTCGGTCAGCAAGTCATTTATTCTTTTGTCAGCAGTCCGCAAGTGGTGAGGATTATAGCTCACGGCCGTCTACTCGATTATGCCTCGTTGGTTTCTATTTTTTTAATATTCTTCAATTCATCAATAATGTGGTTCTGCTCTTCCTCAATATCGTAATCATCCTGCAAGCCTAACCAAAACTTAGGACTAGTCCCAAAGTATTTACTCAAGCGAAGAGCCGTATCAGCCGTGATCCTTCTGTTTCCTTTAATAATTTCGCTTATTCTTGTTTGAGGAATTGCTATATCTTTTGATAATCTGTAAGCAGATATTACCAAAGGTTTCAAGAATTCCTGACTTAGAATTTCCCCGGGATGCACATTTTTTAATCTTCTCATGTTCTTATATTTTAATGATAATCCATTATTTCAACTTCAGATGCATTGCCAGTATCCCACTTAAAAACAATCCTCCATTGGTCATTTATCCGTATACTATAAAATTCCTTTAATTCCCCCGATAATTTTTCAAGCCTATTAGAAGGAGGGATTCTTAAATCCTGAATATTCTGGGAGTTATTTAACATTCTCAGTTTTCTTCTTCCCATATTTTGAATTTCTAAAGGCCATTTGGAAATCCTTTCCCCAACCCAAACCTTTTGGGTTTCTTTAGATCCAAAGCTTAAAATCATTACTTTATACGTTAGTAACGTTAAAGGTAAGTAAAAAGTTGGATTTTTAGGTAAAAGGTTAGATTTTTTTGAATGAGGCATATAACGTCTGTATATACGCGCAGGTTCGTATATGCATTAATTTTTGGCGAATATACGAAACATGATAACTATAGAGCATCTCTAAAAACTCCATATTAACCGTCTCATTTAGGAGAAGGGAAGGGTTGAGGTGATAAATAAGAATTTTTAGAGATGCTCTATATATAATAAATATTCAAGATCCCTCCCGCGAGCTCCACGCTCCCAAAAAATATCCCTGTACCGTAAGTGATATCTTTAGCCGACAGATTATAAAGTGCAAAAGGGAAAGCAGCCACAGAGATGGCGCTGAACGATATGCCGATAAGGACACAGGCAATGGCTGTGAGTATTCCGCTGCTTATAAATACGAGGCAAATACTCAGGAATGCCAGTACCATCGCGCTTAAAAGGAATTTTTTTACTCCAACCTTTTCCACCTGCATACTCATAGGCAAAGCACATAGGGCACTTATGGCAAGGATAATACATACATAAATATTGCCGTCGCTGATTCCACCCATGCCGGATAATTTACTGCTCAGCACATCCGGGAAAACGGTTTTAACAATTGCAGAAGCTATTCCGAAAACAAGTCCTGCTACAATTACCACAGGGAAATTATTTTTAGCCTTATGCTCTTCTTCCGTTCCTTCTCTCCGAAGCTTTACATTTTTAGTAGTCTTGCGGAAAAAATATCCTGTAATCACGAGTAACACACCGCCGGTAACAAAGGTGGCAGTAGCGCCAAGAAAGTCCACTATATAAATTACCACCGGCTCAAGCGCCATTAATAATTCCGTGATCAAAGCGATTACTCCCATTGCCAAAGGCAGTTGTTTGCCCGGTGCGAATAATTCTATCATTGAATTGGCAGGACTGTGAAAAATATTCATGGAGATGAGCCAGATCACAATAAGAAAAGGGAGAAGCGCTCTTGCGCTTTGCAAAGCTTCGGTGCTGATGGTAGCGGCAACGGCCATGAATACCATAGCGGTGATGCTTATTCCTATAGTGAAAACGACAAAGTAATCACTGTTTTTCCGGATCATATAATCACCCACCATTCCGGCAACCGGAGGAATGATCACCATTACAATTGCCTGGGCTACTACCAGAAATATAGCAAGATCGGTGAAGTTAAATTTTTGTAGCAGCTGCGGCTGATAGTTGTGGTAAGCTATCCAGCTGATTACAATGGCAGCGTTGAGGGCTGCGAGACTTCCTAACTGAGCCCAGTTGATCTTATCTGAAGTGGAGGCGGATGATGTGCCTGCGATACTGGCAGAAGCTGAATTCATAGTTTTTATTCGTTTTTTTAATAATTTGACTCAAAAATTTATACAATTAAATTAAGATATTATAATCTTTACGGCTTTTTCGATATAAATTTACGTATACTCAGCCAGCCCTGGATTTATAGTCGGATTTTGAATTAATAATAAGCAAATGAAATTTATCAAGAATACCCTCGTGGGAGAAGCGCTCAGCAAGGAGAAAAGAAAAGACTTCAGAAACGTAGTGATCCTGCAGTTTCTGATCATCTCCGCTGCGCTTATGCTCGATGATATACTTACGCTTATGGGCATACAGGAGTCTTATGTGTTCCGTGATATTTTCTTTTTGCTGCTGGGAGGTTTGTATGTGTTAATCCTGTGGGATATGCTGCGAAATTTTACCCAGAATAAAGCGCTGATCATTTCCATGTTCATCCTGATTATGGGAACTTATATCCTTGCACTCGTAACTGTAAATCCTATATGGAAAATATTTATTACGGATGAGGAAAAACGTCCTTATCTTTTTTTCATTCACTTCATTCTTTTTTCAGTGGAAGCCACGGTGATTTTCTTTGCGATCAAAGATATTTTTTCAGGCAATAAAATGTCGCAGGAAAAGCTCTGGGGCTCGGCATGTATTTATTTAATGATTGCCATTTCTTTCGGAAGCGTTTATGACCTGATCAGCATTGCGCATCCGGGAAGCATGGGTATTCCTTTGAAACTTGGACTGGACAGTTATACCGCATGCATCGCTTATAGTATGACTATCTTAGGAGGGCAGGAGCCTGCTTTTTCAAACCCTATTCCATTAGTGACTAACCTGGGTATTTTCGAATCTGTCTGGGCGAATCTCTTCATCGTATTGCTCGTTGGTCGTTTGCTTGGTCAACCAGATGCGGATAAAAATTAGTCCACAGTCGACTGACCACAGTCCACACTCCATACTATTATTCCTCTACCATCTGTGGACTATCGACTATGGACTGTGGACTTAATTAACAATTCCTTAACAAACATTTTCCTCGTTAACAATTCCTTAACATCTGCAAAACACTCTCTTAATATTCCATGCCTAGCTTTGTAACGAAAAAATTTAACTACTTAAAAATTTCGTTGCATGATATTTATTTTTACTGTAAGAATTGTCAAGGCCCTTGCTACCTTTTTAATTTTTATATTTTCTTTTTCTTTATTTGCTCAGACTGGAACAATAAAAGGTAAGGTCACCGATAAAAAAACTTCGGAATCTCTTTTTGGAGTAACAGTTTCCATTCCCGATACAGAATTCTGGATCTTAACTGATGACAGCGGGGTATACGTGTTGGAAAACATTCCTTTGGGAAAATATAAAATTGTTTTTACTCCTTCCGATGATTCGTATCTCAGTGATACGATCCTTAATTTTTCAGTGAGGGTAGGCGATAATATTCTGGACCATAGAATGACTACTATTGTCAATGATGAAATAGTGATTGAGATCAAGCGTAATACAGGTTCGGAAGAAAATGTATTGAAAGAAATTAAGGCCAGCGATAATGTGGTAAGTGGAATTTCACAGGAACAAATGACCAAGTCTACAGATACAGATGCCGGCCAGGTAGTGCGACGAATACCAGGGGTAACAGTAGTTGACAATCGTTTTATTCAGATACGTGGTTTAAGTGAAAGATATAATACAGTATGGGTTAATGATGCTAATGCGCCTAGTCTTGAAACGGATCGTAAATCTTTTTCCTTTGATATGATTCCTACAGGTTTGATTGACAGAATCCTTGTTTTTAAAACCCCTTCTCCTGAATTGGCAGGAGATTTTGCTGGAGGAATGGTAAAGATATATACCAGAAATACTGTCGCGGGGAGGAGGATAACCTTTGGTTATACAAGTGGTTTCAGACAGGGAACAACTTTTAAAATTTTTACCACTGATACGGAAACACAGAGAGACTGGCTTGGCATGGGAGCAAAGACCAGAGATCTTCCAGATAATTTTCCATCGATTACAAGCTCTGCTACAAAACAGGAAGCAGATGAACAGGCCAGACAGTTGAAAAATACGTGGGCAATTAAAGATATGAAAGCTATTCCTGATCAACGATATAATTTTGTATATGCTGATGTTTATAATATAGGTAACACGAAATTATACAATATTTCCTCTGTCAATTATTCCAATGTGTCTACTCTTTTTAAAATCCAGAGAAATATTTTTGATGTGGAAGGCAACAGAACAGATAATCTGAAAGATGATCAGTATACCCGTACTGCAAGATTAGGAATATTACAGAATTTTACGTTCAAACTAAATAATAAACATTCTTTGGAGTTCAGAAATTTTTTCAATCAGACAGGCAGGAATCAGACGACGATAAGAAATCTTTTTGATGACAATGGAAACCAATATCAGTTAAGCTATCAGTTGGGATACCAGGGAAGAACCATTTATTCTACACAGTTTGCGGGCAATCATACTCTTTTTAAAGAAAAGACAAAAATAAATTGGCTTGGAGGATACTCTTACTCTCTTAGAAATGAACCTGATCTCAGAAGACTTTCTTATACGGTGCAGAAAATAAATGATACGCTTCGCTACACGGCTCAAATACCGGCCAGCTCATCGCCTTCGCCTGTCTCCGGATCCAGGTTATATCAGAAGCTGCATGAAAACATTTATACTTTTGCTTTTAATCTCAACCAGAAAGTAAAAATTAAAAATTATGAATTTGAAGCAAATGCAGGAACTTATCTTGAAAATAAATCGCGGACATTTAATGCGCGGCTTCTTGGATATTACAGGGGAATAGCTGGTGGAAGTAATTTTTTTAATAATCTCTCTCATTTGCCTATCGGAAAAATATTTGCGCCGGAGAATATAGGCACTGATACAAGTTTCCGCCTTTCAGAAGATATTAATTATACTTATAACTATACTGTGTCAAATTTTCTGAGAGCAGCATATGTGTCCTTTGCTCTGCCTTATAAGGATAAAATCAATCTTGTGACAGGGGTTCGTTATGAATATAATCAGCAGATAATAAATACCGCTGATGCTGCCGGAACTCCTATTAATGCAGATGTAGTAACAAAGTTATTTCTGCCCTCTGCAAATCTTGCTTTTAATTTCAATGAAAAAAATCTTATCAGGTTTGCCTATGGCAGAACATTGAATAGACCTGAATTCAGGGAATGGGCTCCTTTCTATTATTACGATTTTGATTTCAGCGCTTTGAACTATGGTTCGTTATACCTTAACCCCAATAAGCCTTTAAGTACTGCCACTATACAGAATTTTGATATAAGATACGAAATATACCCTTCTGCATCCGAAAGCATTCATCTTGGGGTATTTTATAAAAAATTCACAGATCCTATCGAAACTACTACTATTCCTACTACTAATCTTGCTTACTCTTATACTAATGCCCAATCAGCTTATGTAGAAGGTATAGAACTGGACATAAGGAAAAATCTTGCTCCTATAGATTCTTTATTGAAAACAAAGATGTTTGGTAGTTTCAGCTTGCTGTTTAACATGGCTTTAATGAAAAGCCAGGTAACTTTGAATCCTAATACTGTTGCATGGAATTACAGCAGATCTCTTCAGGGACAATCGCCCTATGTGGTAAACACAGGATTATATTATGAAAATGATTCGCTCGGTTTGCAGGCTGCCCTTACCTATAATGTTTTCGGGCCCAGAATAATTTTTGTCGGATCAGATCAATATCCGGATGTAGTAGAGTTGCCCAGGAATACTGTAGATATTACCCTTACCCAAAGCATTTCCAGAAAGATAAGCATTAATGCAAGCGTTTCAGACCTCTTTAATCAGAGCGTGATTTATGTGCAGGATTTCAACAAGAATAAAAAATATGAAAGGGATACAGACAAAAGGCTTCTTGATTTCAAAAGAGGGAGATATTATATGATTGGCTTAAGAGTGAATCTGTAATCTAAGTTAACAATCCTTTAACCCTGGCTTTAATTTTAATTAACATACTCTTAATAAATTTGACACAACACTAAAACATTTATATCGTATGAGAAAAATTTTACTTAGCTTTTTCATGCTTGCAGCATTTGTTACATCATTTGCTGGAAGTGTTATTAACGTCCAGGACTCTATCTATACCAATACTACATGGACAAGAGATAATCAATATTTGATTAAAGGGTACGTCTATGTTGTGAGTGGTACTACTCTTACCATTAATCCCGGAACCGTTATCAAAGGAGATAAAAATACTAAGGGGACTCTTATTATTGAACCTGGAGCAAAAATTATAGCTGCCGGTACAGCGGCAGAGCCTATTATTTTTACTTCTAATCAGAATCCGGGCTCCAGAAACTACGGAGACTGGGGAGGATTAATTCTTGCGGGCAACGCCCCGACCAATAACTATACCGGTGTAGGAGTGAAGCCAATAATGGAAGGCGGACCAAGAACAAGATATGGTGGAACTGATCCGGCAGATAGTTCTGGCGTATTGCAATACGTACGTGTAGAGTACTCAGGTGTTGCCCTTTCACCAAACAATGAAGTGAATGGTGTGACTTTCTATGCCGTTGGAAATAAAACCGTAGTTGATCATGTAATGGTGTCTTTTGGAGGAGATGATTCCTTTGAATGGTTCGGCGGAACCGTGAATTGCAAATACCTTATCGCTAACAGAGGGTGGGATGATGACTTTGATACAGATAACGGTTATTCCGGCATGATACAATTTGCAGTAGGATGGAGGGATCCTAATGCTGCGGATTTTTCAGGATCTAAAGGATTTGAATCAGATAATGATGGCAGTGCTTCTAATAATCTTCCTATGACCTCATGTGTGTTTTCCAATATTACACTCGTAGGGCCTGTAAATAATACCGCTTCTTACTCATATGATCCTCAATATGTAGCAGGAGTACATATCAGAAGAAATTCAGGTCTTAGCTTATTCAACTCCGTAGTTATGGGATGGCCTTGCGGTATCCTTATTGATGGCCCTAAAACAGGTGACAATGTAGCAGGTGATTCATTAAGAATAAAGAACACCATCGTTGCTGGTATCCAGACAGGTTCTAACTCAACAGGCGGGCAAAAAGAAATTATATATGTAAATCCTGCTGGCGCAGGAAGTTTGACACAAACAAATACTATGGCTACAGACTCTTCAGCTTTCGGAGCCAAAGTAGGCCCTCTTACATGGTTTTGGGGAGGCAACGGCAACAAGAAGTATGCTCAGGCTACCAATGGAGTTCGCTTAACAAACCCATTCAACTATACCGGTACCCCTAGTTTTGTGCCTACGACTACATCTCCGATTTATGGAGCTTCTCCCGCAGCGCCTCCTGCATTTACTGATTCAAAATTGAGCAGTTCATTCTTTACTCAGGTAGGTTATATTGGCGCTTTCGGATCAACTCAGACTACCGCTGACGACTGGACTGCAGGCTGGGCTTCCTGGGATCCTCAGTATAATGATTATCCTTTGGGTGTTTCTGATGCATTAGATAATATTGCTCTGACTGTATATCCTAATCCTACAAAGGGACTTACTACGGTTAAGTTTACTCTTAACAGATCTATCAATGCTTCCATCAGCGTGGTAGATATGAAAGGTATGGTGCTTTCTACTTTACCTGCAGAAACTTTCTTGTCAGGCACAAACGAAATTAACTTCGATGCTTCAGGTTTAACTCAGGGAGTTTACCTTCTGAAAATAGTTTCTGAAAATACAACACAGGCTGTAAGATTCACAGTATACTAAAACATATTAAAGAGATCCGGTATAAGACGGATCTCTTTTTTTACTTTTCTCCTAAAGATTTTTTATGTCTTCCTGACATCATAAAGTTACTGGACGTTTGTACGTGTTGCATGTGTCCATGTTTAGTAGTTTATTTTTTCAGGTAGGCCGGGCTTTTGTCCGGCTTATCGTTTTTATAGGGGTATATAACTGTTCCTGAGTTATGATCATTCTTGATAGCCCATGCCTTAAGGCATGGGCTATTGAAGATGGTGTACAATCTCCTTCTGATAACCTCACTCACCGGTGCTTGTTAATTAAGTTATTGTTAAATGCATCAGCATCTCTCACTTATCATGTATGATTAACCCAACCGTTATGTTTTTGCCCTGTAAACCCCTCTCATAATTCTTATTCGCAGTATTTTCAAAAATTAAAACGCTATTTATCCCTCCTGGCTACCTTTATTTTTACCGCATATGCTTGAAGTATTCTAAGAAATAATTAGCTCTGGTTAAGATATATCGGTTTATTTTTTCAGCTTCTCAAAAGTAACTGCATTTAACTCTTTAAGAATTATGAAAAATATAAAAACCGCCATTTTTATTTTTACATTCATGTGCTGCGCCTGGGGCGCAAATGCGCAAAGGGTAGTAGGATATCTTCCTTCATACCGTTCCAGCGTGATCCCTTCTCTTCCTTACAATTGCCTTACCGATATTTACTTTTCATTTATCAATTTTAATTCATCAGGCAATTTGTATACAACTCTTACAACCGGAGGAGGAGATGCAAGCGCGACATTTGGTTTTGACGCTGCTGTTTTTGCCAACGTAAAACCATACTGCAAACCGGCCAGCGCCAGCGGCCCCAACCTCTGGGTTTCTGTAGGTGGAGCAGATGCAGGCAACTTACGCCGTGCGAGATTCTCTGCTGTTTGCGGCAATGCAACTGCACGCGCTCAGTTGGTAAGCGACTTGGTAGCTTTTGCCAATACTCATAACTTATATGGAATTGATATCGATTGGGAATTTCCTACTACAGCCGCAGATAAAAACAATCACCAGGCATTTCTTCAGCAGCTGAGGGCTGCATTACCTGCAGCTAAGAAAATATGTATTGCCGTAGGAGGCGAATATAAAAATGCAAGCAATCACTTATTATATATCAACCAGGGGGCGATACAGTATTGTGATTTTGTCAATGTAATGACTTATGATCTTCCGGCGTCTTACAGCGCAGACCATGCCAACCTCAATGACACTCAGCTTTCTTTACAGGCATGGGCTGGTACCAATTCTTATGGCATCTCTGTGCCATGGAGTAAGCTTAATCTGGGTATTCCTTATTATGGATGGGACGCAGCCAGATCAGGAACACGTGAATATATGACGGATGCCAATTACCAGACAGCCTATAATACCGGTGGTAATGTGGCAGGATATTATTACAACAGTAAGGCTACTATGGATTCAAAAGTCGACTGGATCATGGCGCAGGGAGGAAGCGGCGTATTTATGTGGGACTTAGGTATGGATAGATACGGCGGAGCATGGTCTTATACTTCCGCTATCTGTACAAGAATGGCTACTGCTTGCGCAGCGCCTCAGCCTAATCTTGGTGCGGATGTGGGTTTATGCCTGCCGGGAACTGTTACATTAAATTCGAACGTTGCAGCACAGGCGGGAAGAACATTCTCCTGGACCAGAAACGGAAGTCCTATCGCAGGAGCGACTAATCCGACTTACGGTGCCACTCAGGGAGGAACTTATGTGGTGACTGTAACCCAGGGTACATGCTCAAGAACAGATAACATAGTAGTGACTGCAGCAAATCCGGTAACAGCAACCGGAGCAACACGATGCGGCCCCGGTACAGTTACGCTGAATGTTACTTCCACCGGAGGCACTTATGAATGGTATAACCAGGCATCAGGCGGAACACTTCTTTATACAGGAGCAAGTTATACTACACCTTCTCTTTCTTCTACTACAAATTATTATGTGCAGGAATCCACAGGCTCTCAGACTTATTATACAGCGAAGCCTGCTATCAGCGTACCTGCGGCGCAGAATGAAATGGGAGAGTATACTGCAGAAGCTCATTGGGCACATAAGACAACAGTCAGCCAGACATTGATGCTGCAGAGCGTAGTGATCCATACTTCCGGACAAGCTATGCCTAACGCAAGACTTGTCGCCTATAGTTCTATCGACGGACTTACCCGTCTTTATCAGAGCGCTGTAGTGAATATTCCGGCTATGACCGCCGGCACACCCTATACTTTTGCGGCTAATCTTACACTTGTTCCGGGTACATACTATATAGGAATACATGTTCCCGGCGCCACGGGAGCTGCCGGTCCGGGTGTCTGGCTGGAGACGGCTGGCCCTGCTACGCCTTATACAATTGCCGGTGTGATCAGCATAGAAGGAAGATGTTATGTGAACTGGGGTTCAGGTTTCGCAGCGGCACAGACTCCTGCAAACTATGGACAATTATTTAACTGGACAGTCATTACCGGTACTGCGCCTCCTTGCGGGAGGACAACAGTTATCGCAACTATTAAAACATGTGTAGCCCCTAATATCAGCATTACCAGTCCGGCTGATCCTACTACCCATCCTAATAATTCAGCGCTTAGCATGACTTCAAGTGTATCGGATCCGGACGGTGGAACCATTACCGGGGTGGTATATAAAGTTAGAAATAGTTCTAACGTGGTAATAGCAACCATTCCAGGCGGAGCAGGGCCAAACTATACCGGTTCATGGACGCCTACAGTGCTGGGAACCTATACCATTACAGCAGAAGCTACTGATAATGATGTGCAGGTAGGAATATCATCCAGTGTAACGGTCAATGTATTTGATCCGCTCCCTGTGGTGATTATCAACTTTACCGGAACAAGGCAAAATGATCATATTATCCTGGAATGGTCAACCGCCCAAGAAATCAACAACAGTCATTTTGAAATTCAATCATCGGCAAATGGAGAAAGCTTTCAGACCATTGGTCAGGTGGCAGGAGCGGGTACAAGCACTGAAGTACATTTGTATTCTTTCACACAGCAGGTATCCGGCCTGGCTTATTACAGACTGGCTCAGGTCGATCTTAATGGCACAGTTACATATAGTGAGATTATTGTGATTGAGGAATCTGATTTTACCCACGCAAGCGCATCACCGAATCCTTTTGAGGAAGAATTTGTATTGCAGTTAAATTCTGCTGAGGAAGTTGAAGTGAAGATCTATGATGTAACCGGTTTAAAAGTTTATTCCGGATTTTTTAAGGGTAATATTGCTCTGGGAAAGT
>JAIERY010000156.1 GCA_019746425.1 Cytophagaceae bacterium | reverse complement strand
CTCGGTAGAAATTTCTGAATTGCTAAGCCGTATGCTGAAGATCAGGAATATCAAGCACCAGGTGTTGAATGCCAAATACCATGCGAAAGAAGCGGAGATAGTAGCGGAAGCAGGAAAGCCTTCTACAGTGACCATCGCTACCAACATGGCTGGTCGTGGTACCGATATAAAACTTACTCCTGAATCAAGGAAAGCAGGAGGGCTTGCTATCATAGGTACAGAAAGACATGAATCAAGAAGGGTGGACAGGCAGTTGAGAGGACGTTCAGGAAGACAAGGTGATCCGGGATCTTCTCAGTTCTTTGTGAGCTTGGAAGATAACCTGATGAGGTTATTCGGTTCGGACAGGATAGCCAGGATTATGGATACCATGGGCTTGAAAGAAGGAGAGGTAATTCAGCATTCCATGATCACCAAGTCTATTGAAAGAGCGCAGAAGAAAGTAGAAGAAAATAACTTTGGACAAAGAAAGAGACTGCTGGAGTATGATGATGTAATGAATGCCCAGAGAGAATTGATTTATAAGAGAAGAAGAAATGCATTATTCGGAGAGAGATTACAACTGGATATTCTTAACATGATGTATGACTTCTGCGAAGATATTATTACAAAATACAATACAGAAGAAAATTATGACAACTTCCTGATTAAGGTAATGGGAACCTTTGGTATTGCTGTATCGATTACAAAACAGGAATTTACAAAATTGAGTCCGCAGGAGCTTGCTTCTAAATTATACAATGAAGCATATCAGCAATACGTGAAAAGGGCTAAGGTGGTGGCTGAAAAATCTATGCCTGTATTTAAAGATATAGAAAATACAAGGGGAGCAACAGTAGAAAATGTAGGCGTTCCTTTTACTGATGGGAAAAGACAGGTAGGGGTTTCTGTAGATCTTAAAAAGGTATTGAAAACGAATGGTGAAGAATTGATCGGGGCGATGGAAAAATATTCCAGTCTGCAGATCATTGACCAGGCATGGAAAGAACACCTGCGCGAAATGGATGATCTGAAACAGTCTGTACAGAATGCTGTATTCGAGCAGAAAGACCCATTGCTGATTTATAAATTTGAGGCTTTCGGTTTATTTAAAACTTTTATTGCAAAAATCAACGAAGAAATTCTGTCGTTTTTATTTAAGGCAGAAATACCAGTAAATAATGCAGAAGAGGTAAGAGAGACAAGACAAGTGAAACAGCCGACGCCACAGTTAAAAGAGAAAAAAGAAGAAGTAAAATCTGTGTTGAGCGGAGGAGAGCCGCAGATGCCGGTAAACAGGCCAGCGGAAAAACTTGCTCCTTTGAAAGCTGAAAAAGTAGCGGGAAGAAATGACAGGGTTTCTGTTCAGTATATGGATGGAAGTGTTAAGAAGGATGTGAAATATAAAACAGTGGAAGAAGATTTGCTGAGCAATAAATGTGTAATCATCGACGGAAAATGATAAAGACAAAAAATTATTTTATCGTGGTTTGTTTGTTTCTGTTTACATTAGGTTGCGGACCTGCAAAGTCTCAGTCTAAAAAAGATAAGAAGCATAAGGATGAAAAATACCAGGAAGATATTTCTTCATACAGAATGAAGTATGATGCAAAAAAAGATTCTTCTGCTGATCAGGGTAAAAAAAACGAAGTGATTTTTCCGCAGAAAGATGTAAGCAAAAACCTGAATGCGAAGCTCGATTCTGTGTACAGGAAAAATAATGTCAGAGCTGTGCAGGGATACCGTGTATTAGTATATAATGGGAAAAATCAATCTGAAGTAAAAAATATAAAAACGCAGATATATCAGATAATGCCGGATGCTGACATCTACATTGATTATAAAGCCCCAAACCAGAGAGTTAAAGTCGGGAATTGCCTGGACAGATTAGAAGCTTATCGTTTATATGGAATATTAAAGAAGATATTTCCTAATGCTGTTATTATACCGGATCAGATAAATATTTTAGCACAATAATTTTTTTCATGAGTCTTTCTCAAAAAATAAAAGAGCTTGCCAGAAAATATTCTTCAGATATTATAGCTGACAGAAGGCACCTGCACCAGAATCCCGAATTGTCTTTTGAGGAATTTGAAACATGTAAGTACGTCGCTGCGAAATTAAAGAATTTTAATATAGAGACTCAGGAAGGCGTAGCTAAAACAGGAGTAGTGGCTCTAGTAAAGGGTAAAAATCCTGGTAAAAAAACGATTGCTCTCAGGGCAGATATGGATGCGCTGCCTATCATCGAAACAAATACTGTCCCTTACAAATCTAAAAAAGAAGGTGTGATGCATGCCTGCGGTCATGATGTACATACCTCTTCCTTATTAGGCACAGCGCGAATATTAAATGAATTGAAAAATGAATTTGAGGGAACGATTAAATTTATTTTTCAACCGGGAGAAGAAAAAATTCCTGGCGGTGCTTCCCTTATGATCAAAGACGGAGTACTGGAAAACCCTGCACCTTTGAATATACTCGGACAACATGTGGCGCCTGCTATTCCTGCCGGTAAAGTTGGTTTCCGTCCGGGTATGTATATGGCAAGCGCGGATGAAATTTATATTACCGTAAAAGGAAAAGGCGGCCATGCAGCCATGCCTGATAAACTTATAGACCCTGTTCTTATCGCTTCTCATATTATCATTTCATTGCAGCAGATTATCAGCAGAAATTGTGATCCTAAAACTCCTGCGGTGCTTTCTTTTGGAAAAGTAATTGCGAATGGAGCTACCAATGTCATTCCTGATGAAGTAAAAATTGAAGGCACCTTCAGAACATTGAATGAAGACTGGAGACGGGAAGCGAAAAAGAAAATCAAAAAAATGGCAGAAGGCATTGCGGAGACGATGGGTGGAATAGCAGAAGTTACTATTCTTGACGGATATCCTTTTTTAAAAAATACACCAGAGCTTACCTTAAGAATGAAACAGGCGGCTGTAGATTACCTCGGCGCTGACAACGTAATTGATCTTGATATCTGGATGGCTGCGGAAGATTTTGCTTATTACACACAGAAAATTGATGCCTGTTTTTACAGACTTGGAGTAAGGAACGAAACCAAAGGAATTACTTCCGGGGTACATACTCCTACTTTTAATATTGATGAAGATGCTCTCGAACTTGGCGCAGGATTGATGGCCTGGTTGGCTGTAAAAGAGCTAGGTAATGTCTAAAGGATTGTCAGGATTTCATTTCTTTATGTTTAATATTTACCCTTGAAAGATTATTGGCTTCTTTTAATTAAAATTTCGGTAAGAAATAATTAAATCATGTTAATCCTTTAATCCCATAAATCATAGTTCAGACACCTATGCAATTTTTCCTCCTGAATTAAATTTTATATCATTTTGTTTCAGTAATACCTGTGAGTAAATTCTGTAACAATTTCTTATTTACCAGGGTTATTAACATATATGGAATGGTTGTCCACAGGTTATTATGAGTTTTTCCACTCCTATATTAGTTTTCATCTATGTCATATTTACCATGCGAATGGTACATTTTTGAAGACTTCTGGAGGTAAATTGTAAACGCATTAAAAGAGGAACAATATGAAAATCCTGGATATAATTCAGCAAATAATCAAAGAGCAGGAAAATTCTTTTCAACCAATTCCTGTAGATATCAGAATTTTTAACGGGAATATTCTATTGAGATCTTTCCGTATTTACGAAGTTGATTTTGCACAAAATACACTTATTGGCTTAACACTTCAGGAAGAGTATGCCCATGCCAGAGAGAACAGGGAGCCGATTGATTGCATTCTGAAAATAAGTGAAATCAAAGAATTGATTTGTCCTGAATTAGATCTGTATTATTCTTCAGAGCCAGATATGGTGAGAGCATAATTCTATTCATCAATTATTATCTTAGAAAACTTAACAATTATTTAACACAGAAATAATAATATATATTTTTTTATTTCATATTTTTTAGATTCTAAATAATCCCCTTATTATGAAAAGTGCTCCAAAGAAAAAAGCGAAGGAAATTGAAAAAGACATTAAAGCTAAACTTGTTGATTCTATTGAAGGAATTTTAGGCAAAGCCGATAAAAATTCTGTAAAAAGAATCAAAAAGGCTATCAAAAGCGCAGCTTCACAAATTGCAAAACGCTTTGCCAGGAGTATAAAAAAGACGGCTAAGAAAAATGCCAAGGCCACAGCTGCTAAAAAAACTCCGGTAAAAAAGAAAGTGAAAAGTGCTCCCAAAAGTAAAAACCAGGCTAAGCCTAAATTGAAAAAAGTATCAGGGAACGGAATAGCGAGTCATGAAGTAAAAAAGACACTGGAAGTCTCTTAATATTAAATTTCATATCGTATTTTTCACATAGGGCCGCAAAGGCCCTTTATTTTTTAAATTCCAACCCTCCAAATTCCTTATGTTAATTTTATGTTAAGAAATCTTTAAGTATCTGTTATGCTGTAAACAAACATTTTTTCATTTGGCATAGTATTCAGATGTTTGTCCCGAAAAAATAATGAAACTACTAAATGAAAACTTTTTACTTTACCCTTATCCTGTGGGTAGTCATAGGTGCTGGAAGCACTGTGTATGCCCAAAATGAAATAAAACCTACCGTAAGCTTTAAAAGAGGAATCGGTATTACGACTCCAGACAGTTCATTTTCAGTGAACTTTCGCTTTAGAATGCAGAGCAGGGCGCTTTACACTACTGCTTCGGAAAATGATTTAAGTGCTGCCGATATTGAAGCAAGAGTGCGCAGGCTGCGTTTGAGAATGGAAGGCTTTATGTTTAATCCCAAGTTTACTTATTTGATTCAGTTGTCGTTTTCACGGGGGGACATGGATTGGAGTGTAAGGGATAATTCTTCTGTAAACGTTAGTCCTAATGTTGTAAGAGATGCGGTGGTTTATTATCGTGTGGTGAAACCCCTTACATTAATTTTTGGTCAGACTAAATTACCGGGTAACAGACAGAGGGTGGTTTCTTCAGGAGATCTTCAGTTTCTGGATAGGTCTATAGTAAATGCTACCTTCAATATAGATCGTGATTTTGGATTACAGGCATATTGGACTCATCATTTTGGGGGTTTTTATTATTCAATTAAATCAGCAATCTCTACAGGAGACGGCAGAAATACAAATTCTTCGGATGCTGGCCTGTCCTATACCGGAAGATTAGAACTTCTTCCTTTAGGAGAATTTACAAATAAAGGAGATTACTTCGAAGGTGATCTGGAGAGAGAGGCTAAACCTAAATTATCGCTTGCTGGCGGTATCAATTATAACGAAGGTGCTCGCAGAACAGGAGGACAAATAGGTAACGATCTCTTTTCTCAAAGAGATATCACTACTGTTATTTTTGATGGTTTATTTAAATTCAAGGGATTTGCTTTATATGGAGAATATATCGGCAGAACTTCAGAAGATCCGGTAACTACTTCTGGAACCTCCACCAGGTTTGTAACCACAGGGACTGGTAAGCTTATTCAAGGTAGCTATATATTTAAAAGTAACTTTGAAATAACAGGGAGATATGCCATAGTAACCCCGGAAAGTGAAGTACGCAATTTTGTATCACAGGAACAGGTAGCAACAATCGGTGTAAATAAATACCTGCGTGGTCACAGATTGAAACTGCAAAGCAATCTTTCATTCCATGATTTGAAAACCTATAGCAATTCTTCATTTAGAAATTTCTGGAGCTTGGGTTTCCAAATTGAAGCGGGAATTTAGGGGATGATGAGTGGATAACTTAACGATTTCATAATCCCGGCGACAAACATATTTAATTATTTTTGATACAAAATAAACTACAATGACTATGAGAAATTTACTTTTTACATTTATAGCTTTTGCTTTGCTGACAAGCTGCGGAGGCGACTCGATTAAAATCGATGGTTCAAGTACCGTTTTCCCCATCTCTGAAAAAGCGGCAGGTAAATATTCAAAAACGGAGAATTCGACAAAAGTTAAAGTGAGCGAATCAGGTACAGGTGGAGGCTTTAAAAAATTTGCCAGAAAAGAAATTGATATTTCTAATGCATCACGTCCAATAAAAAAATCAGAAGACAGCGCTTGCAAAGCAGGAGGAGTAAAGTATATAGAATTGCCAATTGCTTATGATGGTCTTGCTGTGGTAGTTAATCCGCAAAATACATGGGTAGATAAACTTACCGTAGCGGAACTGAAAAAAATCTGGGAGCCAGCTGCACAAAATAAAATCATGAAGTGGAGTCAGATAAGAGCTGGCTGGCCGGATATTGATATAAAATTATATGGAGCAGGTACTGCATCAGGAACATTTGATTATTTCACAGAGGCAATTGTAGGCGAAGCAAAATCTTCCAGAGGTTATTACAATCCTAATGAAAATGACAATGTTCTTGTTCAGGGTGTAGCAGGTGATAAAGCGGCTTTAGGTTACTTTGGTTTATATTATTATTTAGAAAATCAGGACAAGCTTAAAATTGTACCAATTGACGATGAAGATAGTACCAATGGCGCAGGCGCAATAATCCCGTCTATGGAGACAGTAATGAATGGTACATATCAGCCTCTTTCCAGACCTTTGCTTATCTATATCAGCAAAGAATCTTCCACTAAAAAAGAAGTAGATGGTTTTGTGAATTTTTACCTTGACAATGCAGAAACTGTGGTGAAAGAAGCAAAGTACATTCCATTAACCAAAGAAACGTATGCCATTGTAAAGGAAAGGTATAAGAATAAAGTAGTTGGATCGCTTTTCCTTGCTCTTAAATCTACTGTGGGAATTAAATTAGAGGAATTATTAAAAAAACAGTAATTTGGGGGTTTCATAATGATTGAATGAACCTTAAAGAAACGATAATTGAAAAACTCCTATTAGCCTGTAGTTTAATAACAATTTTAACTACTCTTGGCATAATAGGAGTTTTAGCTTTTGAAACCCTGCGATTCTTTGATGAAGTTTCTCTCGGAGACTTTTTCACTGATACTCAATGGACTCCGGCTTTTACAGATAAGCATTTTGGCATCTGGCCTTTATTATCAGGTACCTTGCTGACGACCCTTATTGCCATTGTAGTAGCTGTTCCTTTAGGATTAACGATTTCAATTTATTTGAGTGAATATGCAACTCCCAGATTTAGAAGCAGTATAAAGCCTGTTTTAGAAATATTGGCAGCTGTGCCTACTGTAGTGTATGGGTATTTTGCTTTGACATTCCTCACTCCGCTTTTACAGCAGTTTATTCCTGGATTATCCGGGCAGAATGCTTTATCTCCTGGTTTGATAATGGGAATAATGATCCTGCCGCTGGTTTCATCCCTAAGCGAAGATGCTTTGTATGCAGTTCCAAAATCCCTGAAAGAAGGGGCGCTTGCATTAGGTTCAACCAAATTTCAAACAGCATGGAAAGTAGTGGTCCCTGCGGCTTTTTCAGGAATCTCAGTTTCAATTATTCTTGCGATATCACGCGCCATTGGAGAAACTATGATTGTTGCAGTTGCTGCAGGTAATCAGCCTATATTTACTTTCGATCCGACAATTCCAATTTCAACAATGACGACTTATATTGTGGAAATGACTAAAGGGGACGTACCACATGATTCTCTGGAATATAAAACCATTTTTGTGGTAGGGATTACTTTGTTTTTGCTGACCTTTATTTTAAATAATATCAGTTTCTGGTTGAAGAAAAAATTCCAGGAAACCTATGAATAGTCTTGTATGAAAGAAAAAAAGAAGCTTAAGAAGAGACTTAAATATTTTCCGAATAGCAGGTATTATGATATTCAGGATACGCTGTTTAAATATTTTGGATTGGCGTGTACGCTTCTGGGGGTAATAATTTTATCAATTTTGATAATAGATCTTGTCATAGACGGAGCTTCCAGAATTAACTGGGATTTTATATCCGGGGATCCTTCTACTTCTCCGGAAGATGCTACTGTGATGGTGGGAATCGTAGGCACATTATGGATTATGCTTTTTACTGCACTTATTGCTTTGCCTATTGGAATATCAGCGGGAATCTATTTAGAAGAATATGGAAAGAGAAGTAAGTTTGCCAGCATCATAGAAATCAATATTGCCAATCTTGCGGGGGTGCCTTCTATTATTTATGGATTACTTGGACTTGAAATATTTGTCAGAATGCTACATCTCGGCGAAAGTATTCTAGCTGGAAGTCTAACGCTGGCATTATTGATATTACCTATTGTAATTGTATCTACCCGGGAGGCTCTGAAAGGAGTACCGTATTCCTTGAGGGAGGCATCCTATGCGTTGGGTGCAACAAAATGGCAAACTATATGGGATCAGGTATTGCCTGCTGCAGGAGGAGGAATTCTGACAGGCGTTATTTTATCCATGTCGCGTGCGGTAGGAGAAACAGCGCCCCTGATTGTGGTTGGTGCAGCAACATTCGTTACCGCGTCTCCTAATGGCCCTATGGATGATGTTTATACTGTTTTGCCAATGCAGATATATAACTGGGTTGGAAGACCTGAAAAAGAATTTATACCTACTGCGGCAGGGGCTATTATAGTATTATTGATTATTACTTTCCTTATGAATGGTCTGGCCATTTTTATGCGGCAACACTGGCAAAGAAAAGTAAAATGGTAGTATTATCTGATTCGCGAGAATTTTTATTGTTGAGGATATTATAATTAAGGAATAATGAAACTTGAAGCAAAAAATGTTAATGTTCACTATGGTGCGGATCATGTGCTGAAGGACATCAACATGAGTATAAAAAAGAATACGGTTACCGCATTCATCGGACCTTCAGGATGTGGAAAATCAACCTTCCTTAGAACGTTCAACAGGATGAATGATTTAATAATTAATTGTAAAGTGGGAGGAGAAATCCTTATTGAAGGCGTAGATATTTATAAAGATAATATAAATGTTAATGAGCTGCGGAAAACGGTAGGGATGGTATTTCAAAAACCAAATCCCTTTCCTAAGTCAATATTTGAAAATGTTGCCTATGGTTTGAGAGTAAATGGTATAAAAAATAAAAAAATAATTGAAGATAAAGTGGAGCAGTCGCTTAAGCAGGCTGCGCTATGGGATGAGGTAAAAGACAAACTCAAAAAATCTGCTCTTGCGCTTTCAGGAGGACAGCAGCAGAGGCTTTGCATTGCACGTGCGCTTGCTGTTGAACCAAGTATACTTTTAATGGATGAGCCCGCTTCGGCATTAGATCCTATATCTTCAGTAAAAATTGAAGAGCTGATCTATAGTTTGAAATCTTCGTATACTATTATCATCGTGACGCATAACATGCAGCAGGCTTCCAGGACAAGCGATAAAACAGCATTCTTTTACCTGGGAGAGTTAGTGGAATACGATGACACCAGAACTTTATTTACGAACCCGAAAAAAGAAAAGACACAGAAATACATCACAGGAAGATTCGGGTAAACAATACCCGGATAAAATGATTTACAAGATTACCATTTATTGTAAGGACATTTTTGTAAAAACAAGAAAGAATGAATCTACTCGAAACAGAATTAGGAGAACTTAAAAGCGAACTCATAGATATGACTTATCTATGCAAGGAACAGCTTGAAAAATGTGTAACGGCATTTTATACATTTGATAAAGACCTGGCTAAAGAAGTTCTTAAAAACGAGAAAAGAGTTAACGGCAGTGAATTAAAAATTGACAGCAAGGGGGAGCACATTCTTGCACTGTTTAATCCTGTAGCAATAGACCTGAGATTTGTAGTAGCCTCTCTTAAAATGGTTTCAGACCTTGAGCGTATAGGCGACAACGCAAAAGGTATTTCGCATTTTATCATTCAGTCAGAACAACCCTTTGATCCTATGCTGATTGAAAAACTGCGCTTCAAGGAAATGACCGATACCACGATTGAAATGCTGAATATATTAAGTGATTCTTTCGAAAGCGATAATACTAAACTTGCACGTACTCTTTTCACCAAGGATGAATTGCTGGATCAGATAAATGTGGCGGCCAATCAGGTGATTGCTGATTACCTGGTAGAAGAAAAAGATAAAACCAAAGCCTTGCAGGCAATCTACCTGCTTTCAATTATAAGAAAAATGGAAAGGGTAGGAGATTATGTAACTAATATTTCAGAAGAAATTATTTTTTACGTGAAAGCAAAAGTGCTGAGGCATAAGAAAAAGAAGAAAAAGAATACAGAATAATTTTTCAGCTACTTTTCCCGTTTATACTCCATGCGCAGATACCTATTATACATTCTATTATTATTCCCCGGTCTTTGTGCTGCTCAGAATATTTCCGATAAACTTGTAAAGCAATCTCAGCCAACTTCTTATTGGACTACTTTTAGGTTTGATTATTATTTAAAATCAGGAAGTTTCTTTTTTGTAGAAAATAATAACCGCTTCAATATCGGAAACGACCGGCAATTTCCGGTGGGTAATACATTTCCATTCAATTCCATTTACCGTACCTATATTCTTGCAGGCTATGAACATAAAGCTTCTGAAAAATGGTACCTGGGACTTTCGGAAAAATTTGTAATTCTCCCATTCAGAAAAAGCCTATATACGCGTGTTAATATTTCCCATAGAGGAAAATTATCAAAACTAAAGTTTGTTAAAGAAGCGGCCTTCGAACACCTTAACCATTCCAAATCCAATAACCCAAATATTATTATTGAAAATGAAGGACGGGTAAGCTTTTCTCCTGCATTAATTAAAGAACTTAGCCTGAAAGAAAAACCATTATACATTATTCTTGCTTACAGAGCTTATATGCTTTTTGATTTTAATAAAGATAGCTTCAGTAGTTATGACAAAAGAGTGATAGACAAAACAAGATTGCGCTTTGAGCTGGCTTATAAAATTTCGGAAAACTGGATGCTGTCTCTTTTTACTATGAGGGATACCGATTATTCTTATCAGCTGCAGCAGACAGATATTTCAGGTAATATTCTGGTGGAAGAAGCCAGGGTAAATAAAGTTACTCCCACTTTCGGCTTGACAGTTAACTTTTTATTGAATTCTCCTGAGGATTATATTCCCGGATTTCCTATAAAATAAAATGAAGTTAGAGGCTGGAAATTAGATATTTCCAACTTCCAGCCCCTAACTTCCCATATATTCTAACATAATGTATTTATAGCAGGTTATTATTATACATTACTTTTGCATAAAAAAACATGATAGAAAGCAAAATTTTCAAGTTTTTAAAACTTGACAGCTTACTAGACGGCGTAAAAGGGTATATAGATACTAGGATACAGCTGTTTAAACTGGAAATGCAGGAAAAGGCAGCAAATGTCCTTACCAGCGTTATATTCATTGTAATGATGGTGTTTTGCGGCCTGATGACGCTGGCTTTTTTAAGCCTGGCTCTGGGTAATTTTTTAAATGAAGTGTTTGGGAATACCTATCTGGGATTTTGTGTTTTAGGCTTATTTTATTTAATTATGCTAATTGTACTTGGCGTAAATATATCTAAAGGCCTCCTGCACAGGAAAGTTCAGACGACGATTAAAAAGGCTTTTGTTAAAAAGAAACAATAACATGCAGGACACGATATTAGAGTTTCAGGAAACAGAAAAAAGGGCCCTGGAATTGAGGGCTCAGGAGCAATTAAATTCACTTCAGTCTGAAGTCAGAAACTTTGGCGGAAGTGTAAAAAAGGCAGGCACAACTACATTGATTGTCGGAGGGGTATTTTTAGTGGCATTTTTAATTGGCAGGAAAATTTTTAAAAGTAAAAAACCCAGGCCTTTTAATGACCCATGCATGAATCAGCTGGTAGTGAAATATCCTAAAAAAGAATCACTCTTTGTAACCAAAATAAAAGAACACATCGCACTTTTTTTATTGACGATGCTTAAAGAAAAACTCAATACTTATTTTGAGAGTGAAAAAACAAATGAACCTGTACGATAAACTCTTAGAGAAAAAACAAAAAGGCTATAAGTCATTTGCTGTTTTACTTGACCCTGACAAACTTGACAAGGAATCTTGTGCAAAGATTGTGAACATGGGGGTAGAAAGTAAAATTGATTATTTTTTTGTAGGCGGAAGCTTATTGACAGAAAACAATCTTAATTACATCGTAAGGACAATAAGATCAAACTCTAATATACCTGTTGTGCTTTTCCCGGGAAGCAATGTGCAGATAGATGCTTCTGCAAATGCTATTCTTCTTCTTTCTTTAATTTCCGGACGTAATCCTGATTTTCTGATTGGCCAGCATGTGGTAGCCGCTCCAATACTGAAGAAAAGTAAATTGGAAATAATTCCTACCGGATATATCCTGGTAGATTGTGGAAAGCAGACTACTGTGTCGTATATAAGCAATACCACACCTCTTCCACATGATAAACCTTCTATAGCGGTCTGTACAGCGATGGCGGGAGAAATGCTGGGGCTAAAAGTAATTTACCTCGATGGAGGAAGTGGCGCCATGTATCCTGTGAGTAAAAAAATGATTTCGATGGTCAGTAAATCTGTAGATACGCCGATTATTGTAGGTGGAGGAATTAATACTCCTCAGAAAGCCATGGATGCTCTTACTGCCGGAGCAGATATGATCGTAATAGGAAATGCCATTGAGAAAGATCCTAACCTTTTAATAGAAGTATCAGAGAGAGTAGGAGAAATAAATAAAACTTTAAATATCAGCTAAGCTATTTGCTTGCAAAAGCTTTTAACTCCAGCAAGGATTTTTTTACCTTATCATTCCAGATTTTCTGCTTGTCTTTTTTGAGGCCGTGATTTGTCTCCGTATCATATTTTACTTCTTCTTTCTGCCACTCATTGAGTGTTGTCTGTCCTGTCGTTTTTATCAGCTGCATACTTTTTTCATCTGCTTTTTTGAAAACGCTGAATCGCTTTCTTGCAATGCGGGTATATAATTCGCAAATGTCGAAATGTAGCTGTTCATGCTGCAGCAGATCTTTTGAAGAAGTGTCTTTAGCCCAGGAAAGTTTTTTGTCAAAGTAATTAGTAACGGTGATTTTCCAGTTACCCTGGGCATCTGTTTTATAATCCATATCTATCCCGCAGTCTGTCAAAGCATCCAGTTCGGTACTCATATCAGGGGCACCCTGAAAGTCTTTCCATTTAAGTTTCACATTTTCTTTCCAGGATATTCTGTTAGTATTACAAACGGTGTAATTGCCGATTTGGAAAGCGGTAAGCGATAATAAAAGGGGGATGAGGATAAAGATCTTTTTCATAATTAAATATAATTAATTGTAAAATAGTCTCAAATAGGGAAAGTATGATGTATGCTTATAAAATAAAAAAGCTGAAGTTTTTGGCTTCAGCTTTTTTGGTGGTTTGTTATAGTCTATTGTTAAATATTCATTAGTGATTCTCTTCTTCTCATTTTTCCTGCAGGAATTCCAAACATCATTTTAAATCTTCTGCAGAAATAAGCGGTGTCTTTGTATCCTACTTCTCTTCCGATCTCCCGGATGCTTTTCTTGGAAGTACGAAGAAGATTTACGGCCATCTCCATTCTCTGATACTCAATATAATCCTGTGGATTGATACCTGTAAGCATTTTGAAATACTGACCTACGTAATCTTCAGAAACATTCGCCACATTTGCCAATACTTTATTGGAAAGGTCGCCTCCAAGGTTTTTCTTAATGAATGCGAAAATATCAATAAGTCGCGGATCTTTGAAATAAGTACTGTTGGTAGCAAGCTGCTCAACAAACAGCTGTTTGTTGAGAATATATCTTACAATCTCTATGACAATTCTTTCTGTATTTAACTTGATTAATCTGGCCTTTCCGGGAGATTCTGTAAGATCTTCTTTAATAGTTTCTACAATTACTTCAGAAAGCTTTGCGCCGTCTGTAATAAGGAATGCAGGAATATCCAGAGAAGCAAAGAAGTTTACTGAGTCAAATACTTTAGCTTCAAAAGTAACATAGCTGAAGCTGTCAGGAAGCTGCCCGATCTGATTAGGCTCAAGATTGGAGCTGAAGAATTTATCTCTGTTATTTAACAGGTCTTCATTGGTAAGTTTTACAGGATTACTTCTTCCGTAGGTAATAGAAGTTAGTCTACCGCCGGGAATGAAAAGAAGATCTCCTTCATTTACTTTTAATTTTTCCTCGCCATATGAAATTTCACCTTTATGAAGCAGGATAATGGTATTTCCCACATCATAGAAGTTTTCTACTGTCAAAGGTTGAAGAATCTTGATGTTTTTAGATTTAATGTATCTAACACCCAGTGACTCGATGATTTTATTGTAATCTTCCATTTTTGCTAGCTCTTAATACTTTTACAAATATTAAAAAAGTTAAATTTATACTTATAAGGGATATTGTACAAAACTAATATATATAAAGTAAAAAATCAAGTAAGGGGAAGAAAATCAAGGATTTTAAGAAAAAAAAATGTGTAAAATTATTATTCAGCTAAATATTTAAGCCTTTTTTATACAAATATTATTTTTTTAATAATTCCCGGGATATGACAATTTTTTGTATTTCTGAAGTTCCTTCATAAATCTGTGTGATCTTTGCATCCCTCATTAAACGCTCTACATGGAATTCTTTAACGTACCCGTAACCGCCATGAATCTGAACGGCCTCTACGGTTATCTCCATAGCAATTTTAGATGCATATAGCTTCGCCATAGCGCCTGCCAGGGCATAGTCCTTGTGCTGATCTTTCAGATAGGCAGCTTTAAGACAAAGTAATCTTGCCGCATCTATATTGGTAGCCATATCTGCCAGTTTAAATTGTATGGCCTGGTGATTGGATATTTCTTTTCCAAAAGCTTTTCTTTCCTTAGAATATTTAAGAGCCAGTTCATAAGCTCCTGACGCTATGCCCAGTGCCTGCGAGGCTATTCCGATTCTTCCGCCATTTAAAGTAGCCATGGCGAAGCTGAACCCGAATCCATCTTCCCCTATTCTGTTTTCCTTGGGTACTTTTACATTGGTGAACATCAGAGAATGTGTATCTGATCCTCTTATTCCGAGTTTATTCTCTTTTTTTCCCACCGCAAAACCTTCCATTCCTTTTTCTACAATAAGGGCATTAATTCCTTTATGTCCTTTATCGGCATGAGACTGGGCAATCACCAGGTATACAGAGGCGCTGCTTCCGTTGGTAATCCAGTTCTTGGTGCCGTTTAATAAATAATGATCTCCTTTATCTTCAGCTGTAGTGCGCTGCGAAGTAGCATCTGACCCGGCTTCAGGTTCCGAAAGACAGAAGGCGCCGATAATTTCTCCGCTTGCTAATTTTGACAGATATTTTTCTTTTTGTTTTTCTGTGCCGAATTTTTCAAGTCCCCAGCAAACCAGAGAATTATTAACAGACATGCATACGGAAACCGAAGCATCTATCTTGGATATTTCTTCCATAGCAAGAACGTAAGAAACGGTATCCATCCCGCCTCCTCCAAACTTAGGGTCCACCATCATTCCCAGAAATCCCAGCTGCCCGAGTTTTTTGATTTGCTCTTTTGGGTAAGTCTGATTTTCATCGCGTTCAATTACACCAGGCAATAGCTCATTGACAGCGAAATCGCGTGCAGCTTGTTGAACGGCGAGTTGTTCTTCGGTAAGTCGGAAGTTCATAATAATGTTGAATTCTAAATGATGAATTTTGAATAAAGTTAATATTCATCATTCAATGTCGTTTACTTAAGCTCATAATCGTTTGTAGTTCATGTGATACTGTTTTTTTGGTTTATGATTTCGCGC
>JAIERY010000004.1 GCA_019746425.1 Cytophagaceae bacterium | reverse complement strand
CGGCGCTTTGCGTTTTATTAACTCTTGCAGGGTATTCTCAAAGCAGCTATGTACCCCTGAATAATGATTATTATCACTTATTGGACAGATATGAAATATTAAACGGGAAATTATCCACTTCATTTTTCACAGGAGCAAAACCGGTAGAACGAAAAGCCGTAGCTGAATTTATGGATTCCCTGAAAATAGATTCTGCAAAACTGTCGCGTGCTGACAGGTTCAACCTGGAATATTTAAGCAATGACAACTGGGAATGGTCAGAGTCATCTTCCAGCGACAGCAGGAAGCCTGTCTTAAAACATTTTTATAAGAAAAAGTCAGACATGTTCAGTGTGCATACAGATGAGTTTGACCTGCACGTAAACCCTGTAATCTATGTACAGCTTGGACAGGAAATGGAAGAAGGCGCCTCCAAGTTTTTAAACTCCAGAGGGATTGAAATAAGGGGAATGATCAATAACAAAATCGGCTTTTATACTTTTGTAGCAGACAATCAGGCGAGTTTCTCCAACTACGTAAACAGGTATATCGTCGAACACAATGCCATACCTGCAGAAGGATTTAAGAAAACATTTAAAACTACAGGGGTAGATTTTCTTACGGCAAGGGGATATTTTACCTTTAATGTAACGAAGAATATACACTTCCAATTCGGGCACGACAGAAACTTCATTGGCAATGGCTACCGGTCTTTAATACTTTCTGACTTTTCCACCAATTATACTTTTCTTAAAATCAATACCAGGATATGGAAGTTCAATTACATGAACCTCTTTACGGAAATGAATGCCAGCCCAAAAGCCGCCAAAGACACAGTACTTCCTAAAAAATATCTTGCATTCCACCATTTAAGTCTCAATGTTTCTAAAAATTTTAATATAGGAATTTTTGAATCCGTGGTATTTGGCAGAGGCGACACGCTTAAACACGGACAGTTTGATTTTAACTATCTGAATCCGATTATATTTTTCAGATCTATCGAGCAGCAAACCGGTAGCGGAGACAATGCCCTGCTTGGCCTAGACTACAAATGGAATTTCCTGAAGCATTTTTCATTTTACGGACAAATAGTACTTGATGAATTTTTCCTTGCGCATATAAAAGCAAGAGATGGGTGGTGGGCAAACAAACAGGCAGCCCAATTCGGATTAAAGTGCATCAATGTAGGCGGAATTAAAAACCTTGATATGCAGGTAGAAACAAATATTATCAGGCCCTATACCTATGCTCATTCTTCTAAGTACACCAGCTATACTCACTATAACCAGTCTCTGGCCCATCCGCTTGGAGCCAATCTTTATGAGTTTATCGGCATTGCCAGGTATCAGCCAATGAAGCGGTTAAACCTGACAGGAAAATTAATTTTTATAAAATTCGGCGACGACTCCAGCACTACCAATATTGTACCGCCGGATAACAACGGAGGAAATATTTTAAAGAGTTATTCTTTTGTCCCCACAAAAAGTGAATTCGGAAATAAAATCGGACAGGGTATCGCCACCAACATTCTTTACTTAAGCTTTACCGCGACCTATCAGTTAAGACACAACTTTTTTATCGACCTGACACAAATAGTAAGAAGATCTGACAGTGCGCTGAACAGTAAAGACATGAACACCATGTTTACCGCTCTGGGAATCCGATGGAATATCCCTCAAAGATTACAGGAATTTTGAACATGATTTATGGATTACCCGATGCACAGAATTCTGAACATGATTAATAAGATTTATTTGATTGACAGGATTCTGCATCGAATAGTTCTGAGTTCAAGTATTTTTCAAATTTAACCAGGATTATAGCGCTGAATATTCTATAAAAGCAATTCTGTTCATCAAATAAATCTCATAAATCCTGTTCTAATCCAGGCTCAGATAAGGCAGCATTTTTTGAAGGCTATTCTCCGGAATAGCCTTTATTTTTTTCAAATCGCCGAGCTCAGCAAATGATCCATGCTGATTCCTATAAGCAATAATGCTGGCAGCATTTTTTTTGCCGATATACGGATGGGAAGAGAGCGCATTGATAGTACAGGAATTAATATTGATTTTTTCAGGAATAAAATCTTCCGATATAAAAGAGCACTGCTTAAGTTCAGCAACTACCATGCTATCCAATCCATATACTTCCGCGTATTGATCTTTTGAAATAAAGCCGCCCACTTTGTCGCGATACTTTACAATCCGTGAAGCAAGTTTCTTTCCAATACCTTTCACTGATTCAAGCTGTGCGCTATCTGCTTTATTGATATCAAAAATAATTTTTGCGAGAGACTGTTTATTTATTTTTTGTTTTGAGATAGAATCGGGAAGAGTAATATAATTTTCTATACTGCGGTAAAGACTTTTGTCCATACCATATATTTTCAGCAGATCTGACTTTATAAAAAACTTTCCGCCTTTAGACCGGAAGTTTGCGATCCTTTTTCCTATACGCCCGCCCATAATTTTTATCAAGTCAGATTCGCTGGCGGTGTTGGGATCAAATAAAAATACCTGCAATGAGGCGCGCACTTCCCTTGTACTAAAACGCCCCGGATCTTCTCCGCCCGCTATCAGGCTGTCAAGCCGACGATAGGTGAATGCCTGATCGGATTTTTGGGGATTATAGAATTGATTGAAAATCCATGGGAAGATCAGAAACAGGATCATCAGGATAAGCAGGACGATAAAACCATTTGTTTCCTTTTTGGAAAAACCAAAATGATTTCTGAGAAGGTATTTGATTTTTTTCACTTAGCTGGTTGAAAAATTTATCAATATTAAACCGGTATTTTTCAAAAAACAAATTATGTAAAACAGAAAACTCTAAGCCGTAAGCAGAAGTGGTATGAGATCAAAAAAAATGTCCTCCTGTTGGAGGACATTAACCCTTTTATTAACCTATTTACCAATTAAAAGCACAATGGTGGACTGATAACCGGAAATAAGATTTTTAATTTTTATAAATAGCGGTTGATGAAATTAAGGTTAAATAAAAAAGTGTCTATGCAGATAACTCATTAAATATTGTATTTTTTAAAAAGAAAATCAAGTTTCTAAAAAGATTACCCCTCATTCCCTGCTACCTGCAATATTATTTTTTTAAGGCAAAATCCGTATTAACGGTTTTTTAAAAAATATTTTTTGCCTTAAATAAAGGAAAATATTTTTAAAAAAATCTGCTCAGGCGCTCACCAACTGCTCTGCCACCATTCTGATACCTTCATCAAAAGAATGAGGATCATAGCCCAGGTTGTTTACTGCCTTCTCGATAATAAAGCCCGTGCGCGGAGGCCTTTTGGCAGGCTGTGTAAATTTTGTAGAATCTGATTTTGTGATCAGTCCTTTATCGAGCTTAAAAAAATCTGCTGTTTTGATAGCCATCTGGTAAGGAGTCAGCAATTCTTTTCCGGATATATTATAAATTCCTGTTGCTTCATTTTCCATAATCAGGTAACATCCCATAGACAGGTCTTCTGCCAATGTAGGGGTTCTCCACTGATCATTTACTACCTGAATATTCTTTCCATCCTCCAGGCTTTTTTTAACCCACAAGATAATGTTAGACCTGCTCATATCATGAGCAACGCCATACACTAAAACCGTTCTTGCAATAGCCCATTTGGTTTTGCATTTCATGACAATCTTTTCAGCTGCCAGCTTGCTCTCTCCATAATAGCTCAACGGTGCGGCCTTAGCATTTTCATCATAAGGACCATTCTTCCCATCAAAAATAAAATCAGTAGAGAGATGTATTAAGAATGATTTAGATTTATCTGCTGCATCGGCAATATATTTTACAGCATCTACATTTTGTTTCCAGCATGCTTCCTTTTCCGTCTCACACTGATCTACATTGGTCATTGCAGCCGTATGAATAATAAATTCTGGTTTTACTTCAGCGATTATCTTATCCACTTCACTTTTATTAGTAATATCCATGCTCATATATTTATAGCTGGATTCAGGAAAAGGCAATCTGTTTTTACCCCGCGCGGTAGCAATTAAATCATATTGCGGGTCTTCCATCAAAAGCTGAACGAGCTTCTGCCCGAGAAGGCCATTGGATCCTGTAACTAATACTTTTTTTGCTTTCATAACTAACGTGTTAAAGTGTTAGAGCGTGAAAGTGTTAAGGTCAACATTTCGTTTCAACGTTAACACTTTAACACATTCGCACATTAATACACATATCCGTATAACTCACTAATCTTTTTCTTTTGAATTTGTTCGACTATAACAGTCATTTTTATATCATAAACCGGTCTGTCGCCAGACATTTTGGGCTGTTTTGCAATTCTGTCAATCACATCCAATCCTTTGACCACCTCCCCATAAACAGTATAAGATCCATCCAGGTGAACAGCCCCGCTATTGGATTGTACGATATAAAACTGCGAACCGCTGGATTCTTTATTCGGATTTACCTGATCGGGCATCCTGGCTGCCGCAATAGCGCCTTTTTTATGTTTCAGGCCTGCACTGATTTCATTTGGCAAAATATAGCCGGGGCCTCCCTGTCCATCATTATATGGATTGGTATCTTTAGAATTAGGATCACCGCCCTGTATCATAAACCCGGCAATCACTCTATGGAAAGTGGTACCGTTGTAAAACCCTTCCTGCGCCAGCTTGATAAAATTAGCCTTATGCTTAGGTGTTTTATCAGAAAGTATCAGCACCATCGTATCCCTGATCATTTTGATACAATCGCCCGTAGGAATAGAATCGGGATAGGTCACTACAATTTTTATCACGTAATCGCATGTGATACTATCACATTTCACCTTTTTTTTCTGAGCAAAAGCCGCTACTGAAAAAAATAACAAAAGCATTAAAAAAGATTTCTTCATAATTCAGATTTTTAATTCCGTTTTATATCTTCTAATATTTCTTTTCCTCCTGATACAAAAATTTTTTCTGCAAGGATAGTGCCTAAATTATCTGCTGCAGATTTTTCGCCGGTCATTTTTTCCCGGATGACTCTTTTCCCATCAAGACTTATAATTCCACCCTCGATATGAATTTTATTTCCTTCCAGTCTTGCCAATGCGAAAACAGGAACGCTGCATCCTCCCTGCAAAGTTCTTAAAAACGCTCTTTCTGCCAAAAGGCAATTTTCCGTTTCCTCATCATTGATCAGCTTTCGGATCTGTTCTCTTTTTTGGGATGATACCGTATCAGATGATTCAATAGCGATACTGCCCTGTCCGACTGCAGGCGTAAAAATATTCAAAGGAAGTTTTGAAACAATGAATTCATGATAGTTCATCCTGTGTACGCCGGCATAGGCAAGTATCATCGCCTGGAATTTTCCGTCTTCCATCTTTTTCATTCTGGTCTGGAGGTTGCCTCTTGCATCCACTATTTTCACATGCGGATAACAATGCATTAAGGTTGCTCTCCTCCTGGTAGAAGAAGTGCCCACTACCAATTCAGCATCTTTATTTGCCAGGGAAAAATTTTTATCAAAACTTACCAGGACATCATTTGCTTCTTCTCTTTTAGTAAAAGCAATTATATTGAGTCCTGACTGCAGTTCCGATTGCATATCCTTTGCACTGTGCACGGCAATATCTATTTCCCCTGCGATCAATTTATATTCCAGCTCTTCTGTGAAAAGTCCCTTGGTACCGATCTCCGCAAAAGGTGCATTTAAAATTTTATCACCTTTGGTTTCAATAGTAACCAGCTCAGTTTTAAAACCACCTTTTTGCAAAAGCGCAGCAACATATTGCGCCTGCCACAAAGCAAGCTTGCTTCCACGCGTTCCTATTTTGATTGTTTCATTCATATTTGTAGGCAGAGACCTTGTAATGCAACGTCTCTACGGATTATTTTAAATTTTTTCTATCCTCTCTTCTTTTCTGTTTGTAAGAAAGATTGAGTTTGGAGACGTCGACTGAAAAATGATCCCTTAAAAATTTTCTTCCCAGCAATACCGGGTACTTCATCAAAGACCTGTCGGACAAAGAAAACTCCGTAAGAATTACTTTATTAAAAATCTGGACAGTGGTTTTTATTACAAACCTTCGCTCCACCTGCCCGAATGAATTTTTGATGTTTCTTTCAGAAAAATCTTCTGTAACATATTCTTTATTCTCCTCTTCATGCCCTACCAGGGTAAAACTGAGTTTATCAGGTTTGCCCTTTATTAGTTTTACTTCTGAAGAATGCAGTGAACTGGTAAAGGCCCCTGTGTCAATTTTAGCTTTGATATTGGTGATTCCCAGATCAGGAAGATCAATCCGGTCTCTTCTTCCAATGATGATCTTTTTAAGAACCATAAGGTTAGCTTTTTAACACTCCAGATATATAAAGCGAAACATCCAAAAATGTTATTTTAGGATTGGCATTTCTTTCTATATGATAATGTGCCTGGTTCAATTGTTCGGCAATTGCCTCCACTTTGGGTTCATTCAGGACTTTTGAAAAACCCTGCACAAATTTCAGATCTTCATTCTGCAATCTTACCAGCTTATCACCTGCATAGGAATAAACAAGCGTTTCACGAAGCATGTTCAGGCCATACTGGAGCAGGCTCTTTTGCATTTCTCTTCCCAGCTTCTGAAAATTTTCGGACCATTCTATCAGCTCAGGCCAATTATTTTTCTTATAGCATATTCTCATCCAGTCTCTGAAAAACACATGATGGTCTTCTTCTGCTTCCTGATCCAGGCGCAAAGCTTCGTTAAAATTTCCATCAGCCATGTAAGCCAGCTGTGATGCCTTTTTTTCTTCCATCTGGAATTTGCTTACCAGTCCTTTTTTTAATTCATCATCGGTGAAGGATCTTATTTTTACTTTTTGTGTCCTGGACTGAATGGTGCCAAGTATTTTTTCAAGGTTATTGGCTACCAGGAGAAAAACTGTTTTTACAGGAGGCTCTTCCAGTATCTTCAGCAAAGCATTGGCGGCAGAAGTATGAAGATTTTCCGGCTGCCAGATAAAAAGTATTTTATACTCTGCCTCAAATGCCTTTAGAGACAGTGTCTTAATGATATTCCTGCTTTCTTCTACGGAGATATTTAATTGCTTATTCTCTGCGCCGATATGATTAGCCCAGTCATTTAAATTGCCATAAGGATTTTCCAATACAAAAGTGCGCCACTCCTTCATAAACAAAGAGCTCATAGGATCTTTGGGAATATTTTTTGTGGTGCTTATGGGAAAAACAAAATTGATATCAGGATGTGCGAGCTTTTTAAATTTTATGCATGAAGGGCAAGTACCGCATGAGTCGTCTTCTTTTTTTTCTTCGCAGTTGATGTAAGTGGCATAGGCAATAGCCATTGCAAGGTTGGCGCTGCCTTCTGTTCCCATGAAAAGCTGCGCATGATGCACATGATTACTCTTCACTGAGTTGATCAGTGTTTTTTTAACTTCGTCTAAGCCTGGAATTTCTGAGAACAGCATTTAATTAATTATGAATGCTGAATTTTAAATGTTGAATTTAGTTCATAATTAAACATTCAAAATTCAAAATTATCAATTGGTTTCATTATAAATATGCAACAAGATTTTCTTGTCAAGTTCTGTAAGGGTCTGGTTGCGTCGAGACATCACACGCTCGGTCACTTCAAAAACTTTATCCAGTTCATATTTCGGACTGTCTTTTGTTCCGCCCCATGAAAAAGAAGGGATGAATTTTTCAGGAATGATCAGTCCGTGAATACTTGCACTCACGCCCACCATTGTAGCGGTGTTAAACATGGTGTTGATCCCTGCCTTGGAATGATCTCCCATAATCAATCCGCAAAATGGCCTTCCTGAATTTACTATTTTTTTCTGCGGATAACTGTACAGAGAAGCATTACCATAGCTGTTTTTAAGATTGGATGTTGTTGTACCTGCACCCAGGTTGCACCATTCTCCCATTACGGTATTTCCTATAAAGCCGTCATGCGATTTATTGCTGTAAGCAAACAATACCGAGTTGCTCACTTCCCCCCCTGCTTTACAAAAAGGACCAATGGTAGTATCGCCTCTCATCTTCCCTCCCATATTGATAGCGCCTCCTTCTCCGAGGGAAAACGGCCCACGGATAATTGCGCCCTCGCCTATTTCTGAATTTTTTCCTATGTAGATCGGACCATTCTCTGCATTAAGAATAGCGCCATGCATTTTAACGCCTTTCTCAAGAAAAATATTTTTCCTGTTATAAACGACGGTGTGCTTGTCTTTAATTTTATCAGAGCTTCTTCTTCCTTTTACCAGCAAAAAATCTTTTCTCAATTCACTTCCGTTCTTTTCAAATATATCCCATACATTCCTGATAACGGTGAGCGGCTCATCAAATGATTTTGTTTTGGAGGATGGCTGGATTCTATAGGCAATGATCAGGTCGCCTTGAACAAGGGTAATTCCGTCTTTTAACTTTTTAATTTCTTTTACCAGTTCGGGCGTTGGACAAACAGCGCCATTGATAAAAATATTATGATCTCCTACTACCATAGGAAATTTTTCCTGCAGGTAGTTTTCAGTAAAATAATAAACTTTCGTATTAAGATATTTTTCCCACTTTTCTGAAATGGTCAGAATTCCTACCCGCATCTGAGCTACCGGCCTTGTGTAAGAAAGAGGTAAAAGATTTTCTCTGATAGAGGGATCGTCGAATAATATATAGTTCATTAGATAGTTGAAAGGTTATAAAGTTGAAAAGTTAAAAATTATAAATCTATAATCCACCTTCATTGTTTATATATAGTCCCAAAAATAAAAAAGTCTCCACGATATACAACCGGGAGACTTTTAATGTTGTTGGTGTCTGGATTATTTTTTGTACTTCTTATTGAATTTCTCAACTCTACCTGCAGCGTCCACAAGAAGTTTTTTACCTGTAAAGAATGGGTGTGAAGCAGAAGTAACCTCTACTTTTACCACCGGATAAGTCTTTCCGTCTTCCCATTGGATCGTTTCACTGGCCTGAATAGTAGAACGGGTAAGAAATTTAAATCCACTGGAAGTATCCTGAAATACCACTTCTCTATAATCCGGATGTATGTCTTTTTTCATTGTCTTAGAAATTTTAATATTGAATTTTCCCAAAAGGGCTACAAATATAGGGAAAGCCTGCTTTTTTAGCAAATCATATATAAACTTTTTAAGTTCCCTCCGCCGGCATTTGCAGGCAAATAGTCGCTTTTTTTAGTTAAAATCGTATATTTAAGCCTTAATTGGCAATTGGCAGTAGGCAATAAGCAATAAAAGCTCATAGCATTTGCCAACTGCAAACTGCCAACTTTATATGGAGCACCTAATATTAGATAAAGCACAGACGCTGCAAAAGATCAAAAGAATAGCCATTGAGATCTACGAAAGAAACCTTAAAGAGAAGGAAATTGTACTGGCAGGTATTTATGATAAGGGTTATGCCTTCGCAGAATTGCTGCAAAAAGAATTAAATGCTGTTTCTGATATACAGACCATACTGGTGAAAGTATCCCTGGATAAAACCTCTCCTTTGCAAAGCGAGATCACTCTGGACACAGATATTAAATTACTCAAAAAGAAAACGATCATTCTGATCGATGATGTACTGAATACCGGCAGGACCCTGGCCTATAGCTTAAAACCATTTTTAAATATTGAAATCAAAAAGCTCCAGGTAGCAGTAGTAGTAGACAGGCAACACAAATCTTTTCCTATTTCCCCTGATTATGTGGGATATTCTCTCTCCACAACTTTAAAAGAACATATTGAAGTAAGCTTTGAAAAGAGCAGGTTTGGAGTATACCTTCATTAATTTTGAATGTTGAATTCTGAATTTTGAATTAAAATAAGCAGCGAGAAGTTTATCTGCACAAAACACTACTTGTATTTAAGCCATTTCAACACTTCACCAAGGCTTGCTTTCTTCCCATACATCAAAATTCCCACTCTGTAAATTTTTGAAGCTATATAGGTAAACAGTATGAAGCTGAAGACTAGAACTCCCATGGAAAGAAATAACTCCGACACGGGTACGCCGAAAGGAATACGCAGCATCATGGTTACCGGAGAGGTAAATGGAATAATGGATAGCCAATAAGCCAGGCCAGAATTGGGATCGGAGATAATGCTGTTTGCCATTACCATACAGAACATCAGGGGAGCGATCAGGGCAAAAACAAACTGCTGTGTATCTGTCTCCGAATCTACCACCGAACCGATGGCAGCAAATATGGCGCTATACAATAAGTAGCCTACAATAAAATAAAAAATAAAAACGGCAAGAATATAAGTGAAGTCTATCGATTCGATTGCATTCACCAATTCATTGATCTCCATTGCTTCCTTCATGTCCAGCTGAGGATTATTCTTAAGTGTATACTCAATATTTTCATCTGAAAATAAAGTAAATACGGCGCCATACCGCTGATTTACAAAATAACTTATTGCCAGCGTAATGCTGATCCATAACAGAAACTGCAGCATACTTACCAGCGCTATGCCCGCAATTTTTCCCATCATCAGCTGAAATGGTTTTACCGAAGAGATGATCACTTCAATAATACGGTTTGATTTTTCTTCTATCACCCCCCTCATCACCTGTCCGCCATATAGAACAATAAAAAATAAAATCAATACGGAAGAAAATAAAGAAACAATCAGCGAAGCGGTCTCATCCTTTTTCTCCTGCCACTCATTTGTAATACTTTTTGATTGAATGGCAATGTTTACATTAAGAGAATTCAGCAGGACAGTATCCAGGCCTGCGCGTTTGATTATTTCCAGCGACATCTGCTGACTTAAAATTTTCTCAAGATAAAATCTCATCTGAGGGGAAACCTGCGATTCGGAATAAAGCATGACACCTTCAGGCTTATCTAATGCAGTGGCAGGAATATGAAGTATAGCCTCGTGATCGGTCATTACAAAATTTCTGATCCTCTGGTCAAGCGTACCGTTGAAGTAGGCAAATTTTAAACCCGGGGTTTGAGGAAGTTTATACTGAAAGTATCCTGTATTGTCCAGTACTTCTATTACCTTATTTTCTTCTGATACACTTCCTACCCAAATAGGCACTATCATTCCGGCAGCAAAAAGAAAAGGACCAAGCATGGTCATGACCAGGAAAGATTTTTTCCTGACACGGGTGAGAAACTCCCTTTGAACTATCAGCCAGATCTTATTCATGAGACATTCCTTTCACTTTGGAAATAAAAATATCGCCAATGGATGGTTCTTCTTCTTTAAAGGAATCTATTTCCAGGCCTTTCATCAGCATATGAAGCAAATCATTAGACTTTATTCCTTCTGCCCTGAGTCTGTACCTGCTTTTCACTTCATTTAATTTTTCCTCTGAGAGAATTTTTATTTTATCGCTCACTACTATCTTTCCGCTTCCTTCTATGATATAAGTACCTGTTTTAAATTCATGCTTGATAGCGGAGATAGATCCATCAAGAATTTTTTCCGATTTATGAATCAAAGCAATATGATCGCATAGCTCTTCTACAGATTCCATGCGATGCGTAGATAGAATAATCGTAGCGCCTCTTTTTTTAAGGTTTAAAATTTCCTGCTTCACCAGTTCGGCATTGATGGGATCAAAACCGGTAAATGGCTCGTCAAGAATTACTAAAGAAGGTTCGAAAATTACTGCTGCAATAAACTGAACTTTCTGCTGCATACCTTTGGAAAGATCTTCGACATTCTTATCAGCCCATTGGCTCAGGTCCATTTTTTCGAGCCAGGCATTAACCTTCGGTTTTGCTTCAGAAAGTGAAAGTCCTTTTAGTCTTGAAAGATAAATAAGCTGCTCTCCTATTTTCATTTTTTTATAGAGTCCTCTCTCCTCAGGAAGGTATCCTGTCTGTGAAATGTGGACTGGAGCAAGTTTCTGATCATGGAATAAAACTTCACCTTCATCAGGCGCAATGATCTGGGTAAGTATCCTGATAAAGGAAGTTTTTCCCGCTCCGTTAGGTCCTAATAAACCAAAAATGGTATTCTGGGGAATGGAAATATTCAACTTATTCAATGCCCGGTGCGAGGCATATTTTTTTGTAATATTTATAGTTGTGATAATATTCAATGAATCAGTTTTTTAAATTCTCCTGTCAGGTTAATATACATTATTAGAAAAATCAAAATGGTTACTTTTCCGTATATAAACAAATATATGGCTAAACCCAGTCCGAAGAATAATTATTCATGCAATCTTAGTGATTTGTGACGTAAAAGTTTAGTAACTTTAAGCTCTATTTAATCAAGGCCCGTCGATTAAATATCTTTAGTTACTCCGCCAGCATTTTATCAGAATTAAAAATTATTTCTTAGTTTAAGAATTGAGACTTAAACCTTAACCTAATTATATATACCTAACCTATTATGAAAAAAGTTCTTATTTTATCATTAATTATTTTCTGTATATCAGGACAATTGTTGGCTTCGTATACATATACAGTAAATAGCAACGCAGATGCCGGAGCAGGCACTTTAAGACAAGCGCTTCAAGACGCGGCAAGTAATGTTGCAGGCACCAATGGAGTGGGAACACCCGGAGCGCCTCATACAATAGTATTTGCTTTAGCACCAGGAACAACAATTCTTTTAAACAGTGATCTGCAGATTAATAATAATCCAAATCATTTTGGATTAACAGTGAATGCAGTTATGGCAGGTGTGCCGGGAATTATTCTCCAAAGAAACGGTGCTGCTGCAGGTGACGGTTTCCGCGTTGATTGGGATATTCAGAATGTTACTATTAAAGGATTTGTCTTTCAGAATTTTGAAAATGGCATTCGCTTTAGAGGTGCCTGTACAGGCTCTAGAGTACAGACTTGTTACTTTGGAACAAACCTTGGAGCGACCGCAATTCAAAATCCGCTATTGAAAGATGGTGTATTTCTTGAGTTACAATGTACCAATATTACCATTGGAGGATATAATGCAAGTGAGAGAAATATATTTGCGGGATGTATGTTTATTACTAATCCAGTTGCAAATAATGTAAGGCTTGGCGCAATTCAATTAGGAACAAAAGATTATAGCGGGAATGCCTGCAACAACAACTATATTATCGGTAATTATATCGGAACAGATATTACGGGTTTGATTGGCCTGGGAAATGGAAACAATACAGCAGGAAATCTCCAGCCTTTAAATCATCATGGTGTAAATATCTGCAGCAATAGTCACAACAATGAAATTATCAACAATGTAATAGCTGCGAGCCAGGGTTTAGGAATTTGTGTAGAAAATACTTCCAACGGAGTAGTAATACAAGGTAATAAAATCGGTACGGATAAGAATGGAATGAACCCTTTGCCTAATAAAGCAGGTGGAATACGAATCGAAGCCGGTAACAGTCATATAATAGGATATGATGGTGTGGGAAGCGCTACATCTGAAAAAAACATTATCTCTGCCAATGGAGGCGCCACACATGGATTCTCTACCACGGACCCAACCGTATATAATGAATTCAATCAGGGAGCAATTTACCTGACCGATGTAAGCAACACTAGTATTAAAGGAAATTATATTGGAACAGACAGTACAGGTAATAGTACTACAGGACAGCTTACTGGAGTCTTAAATGATATGGGCAATCGTTATGTAGGCATTAAACTCAATGCCATTGGCGGTACCTGCCAGACAGTAACTATTGGTGGAACAACTGCCGGTGAAAGAAATATTATCTGCGGAAATGGATTTGCCAGTACTCTTTCTCCCGGAAATGGTATTGAAATACAATATACAAACTGCAGAAACAATACTATTTTAGGAAATTACATTGGAGTGGGAGCAAACGGAACTGCAAAGCTTGGTAACAGATACAATGGTATTTCTATTTTGGGTGCAAGAGATAATACCATCGGAGGTAATACTGCTGCACATAGAAATGTAATTGTAAATAATGTGTGGGGTATTATGTTCCAGGTAGATTTTGGATTTCCTTCCAATACTGTAGCTACAGGAAATATAGTAATAGGTAATTATATAGGAGTAGCTCCTGACGGAGTAACACAAATGGGAAATGGAAGAGGTGCAGGAGATGTAGAAGGAGCAGGGGTCGGGATTCAGCATGGATGCAACAACAACTATATTGGAAGAGATAATGCAGGCGAAGGAAATTTAATATCAGGAAACAGAGCAGGTATTTTGTTGAGAACCGAAGATGATGGAACAAAACTGGGCCCACCTACCAATAACAAAATTTACAATAATATAATAGGACTTGATGCAACAGGTGCTGCCCTTCCCAATACCGGTACAGGCGATTACGGACATGGCATATCTATTATCCGGGGAGGTTTCGCAGGTAATGGCTTACCATTTGGGAACCTTATTGGAGGCACCGGTGCGAATCAAAGAAATATTATTTCATCTAATTCAATCTATGGAATAAAAATTAATGGCGTGCCAACAAAAGTTACTGCTGCCAATACAATCAGTGGAAATTATATTGGCTTAGGAACTAATGGACTAACAGATAGAGGAAATACTTCAAGTGGAATTTATATAGAAGCGGTTAATGGAACTATTATTTCCAGCAATACCATTTCAGGAAATGATGAGTTTGGAATACAAATAAATAATTCTAATACTACACAGGTACGAAGCAACAGAATAGGTCTGGGAGCTACTGCCGGATCTGGCATAGTACAAAATAATTTTCACGGCATTTTTATATATAACGGAAGTCAGAGCAATACTATCGGTGGAGCAGGTTTTGGTAATTACATAAGTGGCAATGGCCAAACAGGTATATTTTTAACTGATGCTGCTACTACCAGTAATGTTATCAGTGCTAATTTTATTGGCCTTGATACCGCTGGAAATACAGATTATGGAAATACGCTTCAGGGAATACATGTTAATGGTGTTACAGGAACCGCAGCAACTGCTACTTTAATTGGAGGCGCTACTGCTAATGAAAGAAATATCATTTCGGGAAATAATGTAATGGGAATAATGGTAGAAAATTCTCCCAATACGAAAATTTACAACAACTATATCGGAACCAATACTGCCGGTACGAGCGCAATTGCCAATAGTATAAATGGTATCTGGGTGTTTAATTCTTCCAGCGTTATAATAGGAGGAGCCGGACAGGGCAATGTTGTTTCTGCCAACGGTCAAATGGGAATAAAATTAGAAAACGCACCTACTACTACCGTACATTCAAATTACATTGGTGTGAATGCAGCCGGTACAGCAGGATTAGGAAACGTATGGCACGGACTGGAGATCATTGGTACTTCAAATGGTACTCAAATTATATCGAATGTTATTTCGGGTAATGGCGTACCGGGAACTCTTATTCTTGGCAATGGTATTTCCATTAATTCCAATAACAACCACACCATACAAGGAAATTATTTGGGAACCAATGCTGCAGGTACTGCAATAATCAGAAATCACCTCGCAGGTTTATCTTCATCCAATTCTACCGGAAACACCATTGGTGGTGTAGCATTGGCGCAAAGAAATATTATTTCCGGTAATGATGATGTAGGTGTTTACATGTTCAATTGTGACAATAATACTTTCACTAATAATTTCATTGGTGCTGATGTAACAGGAAATGGAGGTCTCGGAAATAAAAATCAAGGAGTATACATTACCGATG